>CBDEGL010000001.1:0-40763 GCA_965237745.1 Dehalococcoidia bacterium
CCTACCATGTCGACCGAGGACCCGCCCACCAGCAGCCTAATCCACCTCTACGTCCCGCACTGCGACGCCGTCTACGCCCAGGCCATCGCCGCCGGCGCAACCTCCGTCGCCGAGCCCGCCGACCAGTTCTACGACGACCGCCTCGCCCGAATCACCGACCCCCCATAACAACCAGTGGTCCATCTCGGCCCACATCGAAGACCTGACCCCCGACCAGATCGCGGAGCGCATTGCTGCGATGGGTGAAGTCCATCATACTGAGTCGGATTGTAGCAGCAGGAGAGAGCAAATGGACTCTGAAGAAACTATCACGTCCGTGCAGTTTAGAAGTTTCAAAGCATTAGAAGACTTCTCGATTCCGCTGGATGGTATGAATATCCTCGTCGGTCCGAACAATTCTGGGAAGTCAACTGTGATCGGCGCATTCCGAGTGCTTGCTACATGCCTGAGGACAGCTGCCAGACGCAAACCGGAGCTTCTAGGAAACAGACATATTACCTTGGGCTACCGAATACCCAGAGCCTCACTTCCCATTTCCTTGGAAAATGCGCAGACTAACTATCAACATGTGGAAGCAACAGTCACGTTTAGATTATCTAACGGGAACAGCCTGAGGTTGTCGTTCCCTAGTGATGATGACGATTGCATTCTGTATCCGGTTACTCCTGAGGGAGATACAGTAACCACACCCGCCGCATTTAAACGGCAGTTTCCGATTTCACTGTTAGTTGTTCCTGTGCTCGGACCTGTCGAATATCGAGAGCCAATCGTAACAGAGCAAACAGTGAGGGAGAATCTAGCAACCCACCGGGCATCTCGAAATTTCCGCAATTATTGGTACTATTATCCCGACGATTTCGATGAGTTCAGACAGCAGGTAATAGCTACTTGGCCTGGCATGGATATAAACCCACCGGAGTTATCGGCAGATCGAAGGATCTCCATGTTCTGCCTTGAAGATAGAATCACCAGAGAACTGTATTGGACTGGATATGGTTTCCAAGTGTGGTGCCAGTTGTTGTCTCATATTTTTAGGAGCCAGAACCGGTCAATGTTGATTATTGATGAGCCAGACATATACTTGCACGCTAACCCACAAAGGCAACTGTTGTCTATGTTGAAGGATTTAGGACCAGACGTGTTGATAGCAACCCACTCAAGTGAAATTGTAGCTGAGGCAGACGCCAACGACCTTCTAGTAATAGACAAGACTCAGCGTTCGGCAAAACGAGTTCGTAGTCCTGAAGGGATTCAGTCTGCATTAGGCTCCCTCGGGTCCATACATATAGCGATGATGAGTGCCATTGCACAAACGCGACGAGTCCTTTATGTCGAAGGCGAAGATTTCAAAATCCTCAGGAAATTTGCCAAACGACTTGGTTTGAACGAACTGGAATCCGGAGTTGGTATCGCGCCGTTTCCTCTCGGAGGGTTCCCTCCGATACAACAAATCAAATCAGTAACTAAGGGAGTCTCGGAAGCAATCGGTGGACCTATAATTTTTGGCGGTGTCTTTGATCGAGATTACCGATCAGATGAGGAAATCGCCGAACTACTTGAGGGTCTTCGGAGCGGGTTACAATTTTCCGTGATCCTAGGAAGGAAGGAAATAGAAAACTATCTACTTATTCCTTCCGCCCTGGACAAAACGTTGGTTAATCTCCTAAATGAGAGAACTCGGCGAAGCGGTGAATCTGCAAGTCCACTGAGACCCATCGCTGAATTACTCCAGGAGATAACAGCGCCTATGGAAGCGCAGGTTCAAGCACAATTTATTGCAAAGCGAGTGGAATTCTTACGCCATACCGGGAAAGACTCTAGTACACTTAATGAAGAAGCTATCGAAATCTTTGATCGAAAGTGGAAAGATACCGAAACTAGGCTCCACATCGTACCAGGAAAAAGAGTTCTGAGTGAACTGGTTTCCCGAGTTCAGGATGAATACAAGGTGACGTTAACCGCCGCAAAAATCATAGGACAACTACGCGAGAGGGACATTCCCGGAGACCTTTCCCAAACATTAAAGTCGGTCGACTCGTTTCGCCGTAGAACGCCGTGATCTCGCAGGTGGGTCCGGCTCGTTCGAACCAACCACCAGCCAGCTATGAAAAGGCTGCTCTACCGATCCCTTTCGCCCGGATTGTCACCTAAACTAAAGCCAAGGTGAAATGCGCAGATGGTGGGAGTCAAACGACCGAGCCGGGTCATCCTCAAAGTACGGATGAGAGGGATTTACTGTGGCAACCCAACTGAGCCCCTGGATCCACTCCACCCGGACTACCCGCCAGCTGATGACATACACCAACCCCAAGACCATCCTTCAATCCCCCGTTGCATAATGTCGGCACAACATCCCGGTACGTGGCACGCACCCAATACTGCCCCGACCGACAACCCGCGAGGGAGGAGAACCATGTCAACCACGCCGGAACCGGCAGGAAGCGAAACAAACCTTGACGCCATTGCCGCTCAAATCAAACAGTTTGAGAAGGACACCGACTACCTTCAAGCCCACTGGGAAGAATTGAGAAGGCTCTGACAATGACCACCACCGACTGGAAAAACCAGCTCTACTTCGGCGACAACCTCGACATCCTCCGCAACAACGTCGCCGACGCCAGCGTTGACCTCATCTACCTCGACCCGCCCTTCAACTCCAACGCCAACTACAACGTCCTCTTCCAGGAAAAAGGCGGCCAGCAGTCCGCCGCCCAGATCACCGCCTTCGAGGACACCTGGCATTGGAGCCTTGATTCCGAGAGTGCCTATCAGGACGTCGTAACCAACGCCACCGGCAAGCTCCCCGACCTGCTCCAAGCCATGCGCTCCTTCCTCGGCAACAACGACATGATGGCCTACCTCACCATGATGGCCCAGCGTATGGTTGAACTCCACCGCGTCCTCAAGGACACCGGCAGCATCTACCTCCACTGCGACCCAACCGCCAGCCACTACCTGAAGCTGCTGATGGATTCGGTGTTTGGAAGCCGGAATTTCCGAAACGAAATAATTTGGCATTACCGCAAATGGCCCACTGGTAAATTCACCTTCCAAAGAAATCACGACATCATACTGTTCTATTCACGTTCTCAGAATAGAGAAAGGGTATTCAACCAGCTTTATATGGAGCGTGCCGCGTCCACTCTGAAACGGTTTGGCACAGCCAAAATCGTTTCCGGGCATGACGAAGCCGGACAGCGACTCCCCTCGCAAGTTGAATCAGAGGATTCACAAGGCGTCAGACAGGACGATGTCTGGGAAATTGGTAGGGTTCCACCGGTCAAACAGTTGTTCCCGACGCAAAAGCCTGATGCGCTGCTGGAGAGAATTATCAATGCCAGCAGCAACGAAGGAGACGTAATTCTGGATCCCTTCTGCGGTTGCGGCACCGCGATTGTAACGGCGGAGCAGCTCAACCGCCGCTGGATCGGCATTGACATCACCCACTTGGCTGTAACCCTGATACGCCACCGCCTCCGCGACACCTTCAAGGAGGACCTCAAGCCCTACGAAGTGCTGGGACAGCCCCGGGACGTTGCCAGCGCCCTGGCCCTCGCCACCGACACCGAGAACTCCGGCCGCTACCAGTTCGAGTGGTGGGCACTGGGCCTGGTGGACGCCCGCCCTGCCCATGACCGCAAGAAGGGTGCCGACTCCGGTGTTGACGGCTACATCTACTTCTTCGAAGACAACAGCGGCAAGGCCAAGCGGATAATCGCGCAGGTCAAGAGCGGCCACGTAACCCGCAACCAAATCGCCACCCTCAAGGGCGACATGGAGCGCGAGGAGGCCGCTATCGGCCTGTTCATCACCCTCGAAACGCCAACCCCCCCAATGGAATCGGAAGCAGCGTCCGCCGGGTTCTACACCCCGGAACACTTCTCGGACGACCACTACCCCCGCATCCAGATCCTCACCATCGAGGAACTGCTGGCCGGAGCGCGGGCAGACTATCCGCGCCTGGCCCCGGATGCCACCTTCCGCCGCGCACCCCGACGCCGGCGTTCCGCCGGGGCTCAGTCCAGGTTCGCCGAGTAGACCAACATCCTTGAAATGACGGGTGGAATGCCAGACTGCTCGGGGATTGTCTTCCTTAGTCCGGCATGTCCGAGGAAAGGCCCTATACCAATCAACCCATCATTTCGCAAGACTTGGGTCGTCTCCAGGTCTCCCCGTGGCACCCCAACTCACCCGGCCCATAGCCTAGATAGATTCTCCATAGCGCACAGCAAGCGAGCCCCCGGGACCTCTGTGCGCTCCGCGACCTCCGCCGCCCACCAGGTGCCGAGCCATACAGGCCCAGGCCGCCGGCAGGGGGCGCCCGATAGAAAATCCTGCGGACGGGGCGCTCTCGCCGGGGCCTGAAATACCCCGATTTAGGACCCTGATAAGTTCGTGATAATATGGACTTATCATGAATCTGGGAGATTCCCCGAGACCATGGAAACAGAAGAGTATCCCAGGTCCTTTCTCGCCACCACCGCCCAACTCCAAGAAGACCTCGAGCTCTCGACCAGTGACCATGACGCGGCCCAGGCCGTCGCCGCAGGCCTCCGGGATGCCAAGGCCGCCAACACCCGCAGGGCCTACGGCAGAGGCTGGGCCGCTTTCACGGCCTGGGCCGACGCCCACGGCTATCAGTACATGCCCGCAGCTCCCCAGACTGTCGCCCTCTACCTGGGCCACCTGGCGGCGGACAGGAAGTCGCTGGCCACCATAAATCAGGCCCGGGCCGCAATCTCCCACGCACATGCCGCCCAAGGCATACCGAAGGCCGACAATCCCGCCCGCCATCCGGTCGTGGCCGAAGCCATCAAGGGCTGGCGGAATCAGGCTCCAGAGGCCGCACAGGTGGACGCCCTCACCGCCTTGGCCCTGGCCCGGATCCGGGAGACCGCCCGCCTTCCCAGACGCGGTCGCGGGGGACGCATGGAGTCAGCAACCATGGCACAGGCCCGCGGGGCAATAGACCTCGCGATCATCGGAGTGATGGCCGATGGCGGTCTAAGGCGCTCAGAAGCCGCAGCCCTGACGTGGAGCGACATCGAGATCTGGCCGGACGGCTCAGCCCGCATCACCATCCGAAAGAGCAAGAACCAGACAGAGCCGGCGACCGTGGCGGTCACCGATACCACCGCCCGCGCCCTCCAAGACATCCAGCCCAATGGAGCCGACACATCCACGCCAGTGTTCGCCCTCACCGGGCAGACGCTGGCCAACCGGGTGCGCGCCGCCGCCAGCGCCGCCGGCCTCGGCGAAGGCTTCAGCGGAGACAGCGGCCGCATCGGCATGGCCCGGCGGATGGTGGCCGCAGGAGATCCGAACGCAGCGGTCCAGAACCAGGGCCGGTGAAAGCACGGAGACATGGTCGCCCGCTACACCCGGGGCGAGGCGGTAGGGGAGGCGCTGCGGTGGCTGGTCTAGCCTCTTTTCGCAGCGCTCCACTGATTCCCACCTCGACGGTGACAGCGCCATGCCACCGGTGAGGCGACACCGCATCGGCGACCAGATGCCCGCGATCACCCACGCCGGGGCCGACCCAAACGCCATCGCCCTCTGCCAGGACCTAATGGCCCAGGCCCCCGTGGATTGCGCCATCCTCTTCGGCTCCCGCGCCCTGGGTGGTTGGGACGACCAGTCCGACCTAGACATCATCGTCATCCACCAGGTGGCCGGTGATGACGCACAACAACCGAACGTCGTTGGCCTCACCATCAACCAGCTCAGACATCTCCACTACCCGGGCTATCTCGACTACGACAGCCCTCACCACGAAGTGATGCACGGACTGATGCTGCAGACACCGGACAATTACCGCGCCCGCCGCCGCACCCAGAATCACGTCATGGCCCGGGCCGCCCGGGAGGGCCTAGTCTTCTGCAAGGAACCGGGCAACGAGCACCGCTACCGCCACGACGGCGACGTCTCCAACGAGTGGGAGCTGGTGACCAGGGAGCGGCTCCGCCGCGCGGCCAGTGCAAACCGCATGTTGGCCGACATCCCCCGGTTCTGGCCCCCGCATCCAGTCGACAGGCACAACGTGAACACCGTTCACGGACGAAACGCCCACGGACTCCTCTGGAAATCGGGAGCTGCGCTCCTGTCCATCCTCGGCGCCGTCTACCCCAGAGACTCCACGGCGGAGATGGCCCGTTCCATCGCCCAGCACGACGCCGGCTGGAGCCACATCTTCCAGAGCGACCTTGACCGCATCGACCAATACTCCGACTGCGGATGCGAAGTGGTCGTCACCGACCCCATCAACGACGTCCTGGCCATGCGGCAGGACCTGCAGGTAGACCGGGACGTACTGTGGGAACGCATACGCGACCTGAGCGGCTATGACCTTACCCTTGACCCTGCAGGGGCTCCGCCTACGTCATAGTTCCCGACCGCCGCCTGACCACCCCTGCTCCCCAACGCCCACCCGTTGTAAAATACTCCTCGAGGAACCCCCGATGACCACCCCCATCAACACCCTCGAAGACATACTCGAGGCCCTGGAGCGCGACCCCGCGCTCAGGGAAGCCCTGCGTCGCCACATCCTCACCGACGAGCTCCTCCAGATGCCCGTCCGACTACAGCGCATCGAGACAGACGTCAGCACCCTCAAGGACAATCTCAGCTCCCTCACAACCACCGTGAACAGAATAGAAGACAACGTCAGCACCCTCACGACCACAGTGAACAAGATGGGCGGCGACGTCAGCATGCTCAAAGGCTCGGACTACGAGTCCCACGTCGCCCGTCTAGCCAGCCGGTTCCTGCACCGTCAGCTGGGCATCGCCGCCACTGTGTTTTCCTCCCAACGCAACCAAGCGGCCCTCGCAACCCTCCTGGACGACGCCGAGAAGCGGGGCACCATCGACGCCGACGAGACCGACGAGCTCGACAAGACCGACCTCATCCTAACGGCCGACGGCCCCACCGATTACATCCTCGCCGAGATCTCCATAACCATCCAGCAGCACGACATCGACCGCGCCGCCCACAGGGCCGCGCTGCTCGCCAAGGCCACCGGCCAGACCGTGACACCCTTTGCCTTCGGCGCCCAGGAGGAACCCGGCCTCAACCGCCGCGCCGTCCAGACCATCCTCATCCCCGAACTCACAAACGACTGAACCCAGCCGGTGGGAATTCCGGGAATCAGTCCCTCCAGAATGCGATTTAAGGCTCCTGGCATTTTGGGACCACCCCTTCGGAAATCCCGCGGTCCCGCCCGCCCAGGGCCGTGGACGAGGTGATTTTATCGGCGGTCCTGACGTGGAGAACGCCGGTTCGCACAACCGATGTTCTGACCGGTCGACGTAACCGGGGGATTCAACGGATCCCGTCCTCCAACTGTGCCGAGCTCGCGGACCGGTAGGCCCCGTTGACGCTGAGCTGGCCCGACTTGTGCAGCAGACCCGCCCAGCAGAAACAGAATCACAGGCTTGACGGCACGGCCGAGACAACCACCGGAGTCAAACCGGACGCCAGGCGAGTAGACCGGCCGGGTCATTGACTTCGCCGCAGCGGGTGCGGAGGCAGGCAATCCCCAGGCGTGTGCTAGTATCCGGGCGCACCGTCCCACCCCGGCCCATGAAACACAGGGAGCGAATCGAGATGAGAACGCCACGCCTCTTCCTGGGAGTCATTGCCCTGGCGCTGATTCTGCCGTTGCTGCTGCTGGCCTGCGGCGGGTCCGAAAAGCCGACGGATGGGCCATCCTCGGAACGGGCCACCGCCGAGCCGACAACGGAAGGCGCCGAACCGTCGCCCACGCCCAGGGCGGCCACCGGCGTGCCCACACCTGCAGCCACCGGCGCACCGACAAGGCAAAGTGCCCTTCCCATGCGCACCCCACAGTCCACAGACGGACCGACGATGGCGCAGATCTCGCCCGAAACGGACCGGGAGGCGTTGGTCGCCCTTTATAGCACCACCGGAGGCCCGAATTGGGTCAGCAATGATAACTGGCTGAGCGACAGGCCGACTGGCGAATGGCAGGGCGTCACCACTGACAGCAACGGCCGCGTCACCGAGCTGTCCCTCCACGGGAACCAGTTGAGCGGGGAGATACCGCCGGATTTGGGCAACCTCGCCAGACTGAGTGTGCTAGCCCTCGACGGTAACCAGTTGAGCGGGGAGATACCGCCGGATTTGGGCAAACTCGCCAACCTGATATGGCTGGTCCTCGGCGGGAACCAGTTGAGCGGGGAGATACCGCCGGATTTGGGCAAACTCACCAGCCTGGAATATCTGGACCTCAGCGGGAACCAGTTGAGCGGGGAGATACCGCCGGATTTGGGCAAACTCGCCAGCCTGACACGGCTTCGGCTCGGCGGGAACCAGTTGAGCGGGGAGATACCGCCGGATTTGGGCAAACTCGCCAACCTGAATGTGCTGTTCCTCGGCGGGAACCAGTTGAGCGAGGAGATACCGCCGGATTTGGGCAAACTCGCCAACCTGATATGGCTGGTCCTCCACGATAACCAGTTGAGCGGGGAGATACCGCCGGATTTGGGCAAACTCGCCAACCTGAACCTGCTGTTACTCCACGGGAACCAGTTGAGCGGGGAGATACCGCCGGAGTTGGGCAAACTCGCCAGCCTGAACCTGCTGTTCCTCGGCGGGAACCAGTTGAGCGGGGAGATACCGCCGGAGTTGGGCAAACTCACCAACCTGACACGGCTTCGGCTCGGCGGGAACCAGTTAAGCGGGGAGATACCGCCGGAGTTGGGCAAACTCACCAGCCTGACACTGCTTCGGCTCGGCGGGAACCAGTTAAGCGGGGAGATACCGCCGGAGTTGGGTAACCTCGCCAGACTGAATGTGCTGTTCCTTAGCGGGAACCAGTTTACCGGGTGCGTGCCAAGCAGTTTGTCGGGCCGGCTGAATATGGAATATTCAGAACTGCGTGGTCTCCAGTTCTGCCCGTGAGGCCCCGGGCTCACCCGGCCCATCGCCCAGACGATTTCACCGCGGAGCGTGCAGCAGGCAAGACCCCGTCGCCCCTATGCTTTCCGCAACGTGCCGCCGCCCACCGGGTGCTGAGACATGCTGGCCCAATCCCGAGGGCTGCTGAACCACCCTCCCATGTTGGGGGTGGCAGTTCAGGATAGCCTGCACTGTCACCGCCCCGATGGCTCACTGTCTCATACTTCTCTTTCCAGCCACCGGACTGCCTCGCCCGTCTACTCGCCCCGTGTGTACCTCGCCACCATATTTCTACTGTTTCATCGGCCCTACCACATGCTCGCCAAGTCCTGACCGCCAGCCCGGGTCAGGCCCACCCGGCCGACATGGCTGGAAACAGCCCTGTTTACAGCCATGGCTGTAAATGCCCCCACCTTGTAGCTGAGAGGGTGGCTGGGAAACCCGGTTGCACGACCCTTGGCAGAATCCTATACATCAGCTATTCCAGCACCCCCTGCTCCTGCGTCCTGACAGGGCCCGGAGCACCTCCCCAGGTATGCTTTTTGATGACAGTAGCCTGTCAGTAAACGGCGACGACGCCGGCGCTGTCGGCTCATCCTCTTTCCACCTCCAGGACGCCACCCCATGCAGAAAGCCGCCATCTACGTCAGAGACCCCCTGCCGGCACCCGGCAACACCATTCCTGAGACAATCCTTATGACGTGGTCGACAGATTCTCCAAACAGACTGGACAAGCAACTTCACTGATAGCCCGCTGTTCAGCCTCGGCGTCTCCCTCTCTAAAATGGGCAACGTGCGTCCACTGAATATTTTCCCCACACAGAGTATCGTGATAGCGCCCCTTTGCTGGACTTTACGCAAAAGTTAGGAGAAATATAAAGACAGGGTAAGCTGGCCTAAACCCACTTCTCACGGAAGGTCCAGCCATGCTCACCCTGCCCGATGCCATTTTACCCGTACTCCATCCCTTCGCCACGCTGTTTCGCAACCCGACCTGGCTGAAAGCCCAAATCCTGCTGGTCGGCGCGATACTGGCCCCGGGCCAACGCACCGTGGCCGCGGCGCTGCGCGTCATGGGCCGCAGCGACCACCTCGACTACGCCCGCTATCATGAGGTGCTCAATCGGGCGGTGTGGTCGCCCCGCCAAGCGGCTCGCATCCTGCTCATGCTGCTGCTCCAGCACCTGGACCAGGGAGATGGTCCGTTGGTGTTCGGCATCGACGAAACTCTGGAACGGTGCCGCGGCCCTAAGATCAAGGCTCGGGGCGTCTACCGCGACGCGGTGCGTTCCAGTCGCCAGCAACTGGTCAAGGCCAGCGGCCTGCGCTGGATTTCCCTGATGTGGTTGGGCCATGTCCCCTGGGCGGGACGCTATTGGGCCTTGCCCTTTCTTACCGTGCTGGCGCCCTCGGAACGCTACTACCGGCAGCGCGGACGCCGCCACAAGAAGCTCACCGACTGGGCTCGGCAGATGATCTTGCAACTGCGCCGCTGGCTGCCCCACCGCCCCCTGGTGCTGGTGGGCGACAGCAGCTACGCCGTCTTGGACCTGCTCCACTGCTGCCAATCGTTGGCTCAACCCGTTACCCTCATCGCCCGCTTGCGCCTGGACGCCGCCCTTTATGAACCGGCCCCACCCCGTCAGCCCGGTCAGAACGGTCGGCCTCCGCTGAAAGGCCGGCGGCTGCCAGCGCTGAAGACACTCCTGGACTTGCCCACCGTGTCCTGGGCCACCGTGTCGGCAGCCTGGTACGACGGCACTACCCGCACGTTGGGACTCACCTCGCAAACGGCGGTCTGGTACCGCTCGGGCAAGCCGCCGGTACCCCTGCGTTGGGTCTTGGTTCGGGACCCCCAAGGCGAATTCACTCCCCAGGCCTTGCTCTGCACCGATCCGTCGGCGGATCCGACGCAGATACTGGAATGGTTTGTGCTGCGCTGGCAACTGGAGGTCACCTTCCAGGAGGTGCGGGCGCATCTGGGCGTGGAGACCCAGCGCCAGTGGTCGGATCAGGCCATCGCTCGCACCACGCCGATCCTGATGGGGCTCTTCTCTTGGACCACCCTGGCGGCCCATCTGCTGCGGCAACAACGACCCTCGGCCCATCGCACAGCGGCTTGGCACGCCAAGCCGTCGCCGACCTTCGTGGATGCCATCGCCCTGGTGCGCCGGCACCTGTGGCTGGCGTCCGAGGGTTTTTCACTGTCCGCCGCCGACCCTGATATACGGAAAGTCCCGGCCGCTCTGTACCACCGACTTGTCGATTCCCTTGCTTACGCCGCTTGAAATGCGCAAAGTCCAGCTTTGAACCTCCCGGCTTCGGAAAGTGGTAAAAGGCGTTTGCAATTGCGTTTTCCACTTCACCCTGTGCATTCCACTTTGCGAAAGCCTCTTGGAACATCTCTCTTACGGGCCGATCAGCTTCATAAGTTGCTCGTGTTTGGAACTCTCGGGCGAGGAACTTGTTAAAATTCTTTTCGCTAAGGATTTTCTCAAGTACTGTTTCCAGGTCGTCCTCTCGTAAAGCGTCCTCAAGAGATTTTCCGAGAACTAACTCAACGTCGTCGCCAACCGTGAAGATTTGCAACGCGCCTGCCATCCCCCCGTTTATGCCTAAACGGTAGCACTCGCAGGGTTCGGTATGAAAACAGGTACTCATCGTCATCCCTCATAATGAATTCGACTTCCAGGCTTTGAATCCTCAGTAGCAGGTCAACGCGGGCAGGTGATCATCCAGCACGCGGCCATGGTGAAAGTGTACAGCCAAGTGCCAGAGGGGGACCGAATGGATAGGGTAGACAGGATCCAGATCGGACACCATTTACTGGATCGGGCGGAGGCCGATCGCCATACCCCGGAAATTGGCGGCCTGCTCGCCGCCCGCTGGGCCAGTGCGGCTTTCGCCCACGCGCTTATGGCGCACAGCGGCGATGCGATGATCACCGAGGTCCCGACCTCGATGTATGCTGCGGCCGACCAGCTGGACTGTGAGGCTGGCGGCGGCGAGCGGTAGAAGCAGGCAGCGTACGCAGCTTACGAGATCACCAGCGCTTTCTACTCGGGCGGGATGCTCCCCGATGAGCTGGATCGCAAGATTCAGGCGGTCGTCCAGGCAGCCAGGGAGTTGCTGGACCGCTTGGACGCGATGGCGACGTGACCGGCCAGCAGGAGGCTGTGCTGCTGGGCTAGGCGGGGGACGCCGACGGCGACTCCCAGCGGCTCACCGGCGGCGGACCCGGAAATTCGCCCAGAAAGGCCGCAGAGCGCCCGTTTCGCTCCCGGACGAGGGAAAGTTACCCTGAAAGGGGGAAAACCCCCGCAACCGCGCTTTGGAGGCCATCAGGGACGCGCTGGGGACTGGGCCAGGCCCGAAAACGCAGGGAGCAGCGGATGGCACCACGGCAGAAGCTGCAGGAGCTCGAGGGAGTCCGGGGCCGGTTCGAGGCCCGGGTCGAGCGGTTCGGACAAAGCCTTCGTTCAAGGGCCACGACCTGAAGACCGTGCTCCCGACCTCCGTCGTGTCCGCCTCAGACGGCGAGCCGCTCACCGGACACCTGTGGTTCACCTGCGGCCCGAGGACCTGGTGCGGTTCGACGCCCGGGTGTCCGCCAGCGAAGTGCTGCTGCAACAGCAGGGGGCCCAAGCCGACACCCAAGCGCAGGGCGCCCGCGAGTTCGGCGGTGGCGGACACCCCGACTCCCACGTCGACTGGCTCTGGCATGCCCCCATGCGGGACCGCGACGAAAGGACCGATGCTCTCCTCGAACGCTACCTCGACATCAACCCCGATGAAGTCGACCGAGAATGCAAGACTCTCATCGTATTCGCCCGGAGCCAGCAGGACCCGGGGGCAGGGGCCAACGGCGCGGGGGATGAAGCACCGCCCGAGCAGGGGCCAAGAAAACGGCGGAACGGGGCCAGGACAAGCAATCTGCTAGAACCGCGAATCCGACGCGAACGCCGTCCGGAAACACCAGCCCAACCCGCCAACAACCGGCCTAGCACGGCGCAGGGACCGACCGCGGGTGGCGGGAAAAGATAACGCCTTACAGCCTTAGCGAACCTGGATTACAGGTTAGGGAGGGGGCTGTAGGGGCGCGCAAGCCTGAAAAAACATTAACCGCTCCCGCCTTAAAGTGCTTCGCGCGTATGACAGCCCGGCCAGAATCCAAAGCTGGCGGGCCCCGACCTGCGAAGAAAAGAGGCCCAGGGCGCCAGCCGCCGGCAGAACCCCGGGCGCGTCCCCTAAACCCGGCCACGGACGTTTCCACGTCGTGCCCGAAGAGCCGGCGGCGTAGCGGCCTGGGAGTTCCGTTATCGAAGAGGATGTACATCAGGCGCTCTGGCACGTAGGTCCTGGGCCACGAACTCCAGCACCGCCTTCACGTCCGACTCGTCCACGCCGTCGAACCATTCCATGGGGTCGGCTACAACCCTATGAATGATGGCGGGCGGTACAGTTTTCAACCGCCGAATGTCAGTCGGTCAACCCGCCCGCATGGCCCATTTATCTCCGCCGATTACAGCGACTATTGCCAGGCACGAGGCTGCACCGTCACGGCCACGTTCATAGACATAGCCGGCGCTCGCGACGACAGCACTCTCGACTACATCGTCGTTTGGAAGCTCCAGCTCTTCTCCAGGTCCCTCGAAGAGAGCATCGAGCTCCGCGACAAGCTCAGACGAGTCGGCACCCGCCTGGTCTCGACCACAGAGACAGGGCTCGACGACTAACAGGCCCTGTACCTCAGGTCGCCCTCCTCGCAGTCGGCAATTGACACCCAAGAACCGCCGCGTACAATTGTCCGCATGGACACCCATTATCACATCTGGTACTACCGCCGCGACCAGGACGGGACCATCCGCTCCATGGAGCGGGACGACTCCACCTACCCCACCAGGCGAAAGGCCAACTACGCCCTGTCCGACGGCCGGCAGTACTGGAAGGCCGGCCAGGTCCTGCAATGCGTCGTCGGAGCCTTCTGTCAGCCCATGCCCGACGAGATGGTGGACCGGGGCGTGCCCTTCGGCCCCAAGTACATCGGCATCGAGCAGCTAGCCGACCAGGCCAGGTCCATCCGTCCCGCGGCCAAGCACGTGCAGGCCATGAAACAGCTGGCCGAGCTGGACGCCGCCGGCCGCATCAAGAGCCTGGAGGCGGTCAGGGCGGAGCTCGCCGAGCGCCAGGCGGAGGTCGACGCCGAGATGGCCGGACTCTTGGAGCAGGTCTCGTTGGAAAAAGAGAGTGAGGAATGACATCAGCACCGACAATGGGGGCAAAGGACAGGAATGGAAACTTTCCGAATAACAGTTGAGATAGCTGACCCAGGCGGCCAGCGCTTCGAAGCAGTGGAGATGCTCGTGGATACCGGGGCCACATTCACCAAGGCGCCCAGGGACCTGCTGGAACAGTTGGGCGTCCCGGTGGAGAGCACCTACAGCGCCGAGCTCGCCGACGGCAGCCGCGTGGAACGTACCCGGGGCAGGACGGTAATCCGGCTGGAGGGGAAGGAGTTCCCCACGCCGGTGACCTTCGGAGAGGACGGAGAACAGAACCTGCTGGGGGCCATGGCCCTCGAGGACGCCATGCTGGCGGTGGACCCGCACTCGAGGAGGCTGATACCCGTCGACGCCCCGGAGATGACGATCACGGCAGAACGAACGAGGGAACCGCCGACATGCGTTGAAATAGCAAGCAACCGAATGCAGGGGGGATGGCAGGGAAGTCAAAGGTGTCCAGGCTTTTGACGGCAGGGAAGCGGGCGGCGCGGATCCGCCGCTCCACCATGCGCTGGTGGCGGTCGATGAATTCCAGTTCGGCCAGCCTGAGCAGGTACTGGGGGTGATCCACACCCTCGGCGGCGCCCTAGGCTGCCATCTTCCCGTACTCCCTGAGAAAGCTGGGTAGCTTCAGTTCCTTCAGATGATGTTCCAGCAGCAGCGTCGACCGGTCGTTCATGCCGCCCTCCCCGACAGCAAGGTCATGTAGTCCCCGGCGTACGTGGTGCTGACCCTGACCCTGGGCAGGTAGGGGTACAGCTCCAGCTCCAGCCTTGGCGGACGTCCCTCCAGCCGGCACAGCACCAGGTGTTTAACGGCGTCGAAGCTCAGCGCCCCCAGCCTGATGGCGTCCCTGACGGCTGCGTGCACTTCCTGCTGGGAGAAGGTCTCTAGCAGCCGGCGCAGCGCCCCGAACTCCTCTAGGAGGTCCCAGCCCTGCAACGGGGCGGCCTGTTCCAGGGCGCCTGGCTTACGCTCCAGGAGCGGCAGGTAGTGGATGGGGTCGTAAACGAAGTCGTCGCGCTCGTAGGAGCGTGGGTGCTTGGCGATGACCTCTGACCCGCAGCTGATGACCACCTGGTCCACGTAGCCCCGTACCAGGACGTCCCGGTATCCGTAGGCCACCGGCACCGAGTAGTCGTTGGTCCTGTACCTAACCAAGGACAGCGACGTCGCGCCAGGATCCGCCAGTCGGCGATCGATTTCTTTTTCCCATTTTCCCCCTTTTCCCGTTGCCGCCGCAGACGCGGCTCCGGGGGATATACCCTCTCAGGAGATGAGCTGATGTGAAATCCCGCGCCCGCAGGCGCCGTCGCGGCAATCCCAGCCCTCGCCGGACTTCGGCGGGGGTATTCTTGTTTAAGAACCAGGAGCAAAGATGAAAGTACGACCATCATTTCCAAGCCACCGGCTCCATGACCTCAAGCGGCAGGCGGAGCTCGCCGTCTACCGCGACCTGGAGGCGTCGGCGCTGCCAGGCATCGCGGTCTACTCGTCCAGCGTCGGCCCCGCATCCCCGGAAATCGACAACTCGGTCTGGCTCATCGACATCGGCCGCTACGCAGTAGAGGTCAAGGGCGGGCAGTACATCCTGGACAACGGCATTTGGCTCCTCGCCGGCCCGGGTGGCCGGGTGGCGAAACCCAACCCGCTGCTACAGGCCTACGACGCCGGGATGAGCCTGCGCAACGCCATCGGCGAGCGGTTGCCTCACCACAGCAAGCCCTACGTGATCTGCGTCACACTGTTCGCCGACATGGAGCGCGACGAGGGCATCGACGCCTGCACCGAGGGCAGCCAGTCAAAAATCCTCTGGGGCACAGAGGACGTGGCTGGCCGCCTGGCGGAGCTGGCCAAGGGGGTCCCTATCAAATACCCGCCGTCGGCCCTAGACGCCGAGGAGGAGTCGTCGCTGCTGGTCCCGGCCTTGGACTGCCAGCCGCAGGATCCGGCTCTTCCGGCAGGGCTGAGCCTGGACGCCGGTCAGGTGGTTATCCACCACGTGGAGCATCTGCATATCCACACGCCGCCCCTGCTGCTCCGGAAGGGATGGCTCCATGACCGGGCACCAGGACGGGGTGCTGCTGGGCTGGGTGAGAGACGCCGACGGCGACTCCCAGCGCTTCACCGGCGACGGCATCCACGAGCGCACCGGTAACTGGTGCATGGACCGGTGGCGGAGGGCCATCCCCACCATAACGACCTTCTACTGCCGGGAAGACGGCCGCTATTTCACTTTCACCATCGCCGCGGTGCCGGAGCAGGCCGTGCCCCTTCGGGTCCGCCTCCCGGATCCCGAGGAGACGGTCACCCTGGAAGTCGAGGGGGTGCGGCCCTGGACGATGCTGGCCTATCAATCAGTCGAGGATGCTTAAGGTCGTCGCTCTCGGACACATAATTCTACCCGGAACGGGGGCCGGCCCCGTCCCGGGCCGCTGAGCAGCGCCATCCGGGCGGCGGACCTCCGGAATCCACCATAAGCCCGCAGAGGCCCCTGTTTCGCCTCCAGACGTGAAAAAACTACCTTAGGCAGGCAAAACCCCCGAAAACCTCGCTCTGTGGCCTACTAGGGCCATGATAGGGACGGGCCAGACCCCGAAAATGCCGGGAGGTGGCCCGTTCCCGCTAAATACCCAACTTTGGGTAATTGATGGCGCGGTTCCCCCGCAGGCGCGGGGATGACCTCCAGCGAACCCGCCCCCGGTGGAGGTTCCCCCGGCAAGCCCCGCAGGCGCGGGGATGACCTAGTCGGGTGAGAGACCATGACCAGTAAGTCGGGCCCAGCCCCGCAGGCGCGGGGATGACACGGACCCCAACCCCGTAGACGCGGGGATGACATGACACGGACCCCAACCCCGTAGGCGCGGGGATGACCCTCGCGGGACAGCGGCGTCCTAGAGGGATGGCCAGCCCGGTCCCGCAAGGCGCGGGGCACCAGCAACCAGCACCGGGGCACCGCCGGAAACCCCGGTGTCGGGCCAGGCCACGACAGGGCCGAGAACCACCAGGGACGACACACCGCCCCGGAAACTCCGGGCCAATACAGCCCGCGGAACCCGGCCCGGAGAGCCGACCGGCGCCGCTGGAAAAAGGTGACGCCCCACAGAGCTAACGAAAGCTGTATTTACAGTTAGGGAGGGGGCTGCAGGGGCGCGCAGGCCTGAAAAAACATTAACCGCTCCCGCCTTAAAGTGCTTCGCGCGTATGACAGCTCGGCCAGAGCCCAAAGCTGGCGGGCCCGAATCAGACGCCCCCGAGCCCCCGGTCGTAGGCCCGGCCCCTTGCACCGGGGAGGTGGCAGGTAACACAATGTTCAACCGCTCCATCGCAGCCCAAGGCCTTGACCAGGTCATCCACTCTGCGGGTTGAGAGACCCTCGACGTAAGCCTGCTGGATCACGGCCAACAGGGCCCGCTCGCTGCGCCGGCGCGGTCCCAGCAACGCTGGGAAATAACTGCCCTCCCGGATCTTCGGGATGTGCCGGTCCATGGTGCCCACCCTGGTGTCCCAGGCGCGGGTACGGTAGCCGTTGCGGTGAGTGATGCGATCAGGGTTTCGTCACGCCGTGCCCTGCGCCGGTCTGGCCCGAAACCTCGGCGTCCATGATCCCATCCACCAGAACTTTCAGGGCTTCCCTCGAGAAAGTCCACGTCGCTGGTCATACCTCTCTTGCGCAACAACTCAAGAACGTCGATGTTTTCCTTTGCCACTGCGTCCCTCCCTCTCGGTTAGGTGGTGCTTCCTTCAAGGATGACGCGGTGGTCTTTGTCATTCCATACCGATTCCCCTTACACCATCTCCGTGGACTCTACTTCCTGAGAGCTTCAGGAGGGCGCCGACGGGGCGGTCAACAGCCGCCTGAACGAGGCCCAACGTGAATGCTTCTCCGCCTTGGAATCGTCTGCTAGGGCCTGTGGACATTCAGGCTGCCCGGTCGTCCCGGCCGCCCATTACCCATCGGGGCTGCGGGACGTTGTAGCACGATTGGCAAAGTTGGTACCCGGCCTCCCGGGCCGCCACCACGTTGGGGAACAGCTCCCAGTCACCTGTTTCAAGCGCACTCTCACCGTGCCCCTGGCCGGTCTCCGCTCTATGGACAGTACCGGATGAAAACCTGACAACAACTACCCCGTGGGGCTCCTTTAGTGCCATCATTGCCTCCTGGGAAATTTAGTTGCGGCGACAACACCCCCGGTTGAATGTCCACACAACCTAGACAAGCTGGGTCAGTCTTCTTCTGGAAGGTATCTCTGCCAAAAGGTTTGCTCGTGCCAATTCTCAGGGAACCCCATGCCTTCATAAGGTATGGAGCGGAAGCGCCGCTCTTCTTTCATGTCCAGAAGGCGCTCGGGCCAGTCACCGTTTGGAGTAATCACGTCCATCAGATGCACAATCATCACGAGCGCGTTGTAGATCCTTCCCTGGTCTGGAGAATTGAAGGCAGCGGCCGTTTCTGAAGATCCCTCCAGTGTTCTAGGTGGTCTGAGTCTTGTCCCGATTCTGACGTCCCACAGCTGCTCATGGTGTGCGCACCTATTGCGGACGTCGGTAAGGCGTTGCAGTGTGGCACGAAAAATAGCCTCGTCCATCCCGTAGGTTTTCGCAATGGCCTGCCTGATTGCTCTATCATTCAAGCTCGAATACCACTTGGAGAGCTGCCCGAAAGTTATTACCCGCAACACGTCCCAAATGGTGAGGCACTGGAACTTGCTGTTGTGCAGGAGCCCCGACTGTTGACAGTTTCTCCGAAGCACGTTGAGATTGCTCTTGTGATAACGCTGGTCGAACAGCGCTTTTTCCTGGTGCGCAAATTCACCGTTGTGGAACACATGGACCAATTGGTGCGCCCAATGTGTCCGGATGGAGACTTCGATGAAACTGAATGCCTCCAGTAGATGTGAGCGCAGCCTTTGATCGAATAGATAGCGACTAAGTGCTGTCTCGAGAGACGTGCCCTCTAGGAATACAGTCTCTGAACTGTTGCCGTCAGAAGACTCAAACGGCTTCCAATAGGCGCTGAGCCTATGGAAGCCGATGTGGTTCAGAGACCGTTCTGCAAACTCTGGATTCGGGACAGCCATTCCCTTGTCCTGCAGATATTTTATCTGCTCTTTTACGGAGATCGGATCTTGTTTGTTCACAAAAGCCAAGCCCTTCGTTTGTAACTGTTCAGAGTTGAGGGGACCTCTCGGAATATCCGTTCAACGGGAGCGGTCTTTCATAGCTGGATTGCCAATTCCGACGCTTGGGACTCCGCTCATATCCCACGAAGTCTGAACAGTTACCTTCGTTTGTGTCAAGACACAAAAATGCCCCCCCGTGGTGCGCCGATCTTACGAGAGGCGTGGGGGGTTCTATCGCAAACCAATTTAACAGGCTTGCTGACTAATTGTCAACAAACGAACTAATTCGTGCGCTGCGAGGCATCACTTCCGGAACCCACTGTACTTCTCCGGAAGCTCCACCTCGTAGAAAATTTCGTACCTTGAGATGACCGCCATCTCCCCGTCTAGTCAGGCCCAGACCACCACCGAATAGACGCCCTGTCCGTGCTCCCGTAGCACCTCGCCCATGTCGGCGACCAGGTCGAACTGGTCCTCGCCGACATCCCGCTTGGTAGGCGTCACAAACCAGCCAGTCACCGTCTCCGTGCGTATTGCCTCCCGGGCAGCCCGCCAGAGGGCACGAGACTCCTCGGCGACCTGCGCGAGCTGGTGGCCAACCTGATGGTCCATCACCTGCGGATCTCCGGGAAGCTTGACCGTTTCCCAGGAAACAGTCAAGGTTGCGGGAGTCGGAGGTGATAGCCCGTGATGCAGCGTCGCGCTGTCCTGGACGCCGATCGCGTTTATCGCTACACGCTCGAGCGGATCTGGAATCCTGACGTCGACCCGGTCCTGTTCATCATGCTGAACCCCAGCACCGCCGACGCCGACGCTGACGCCGCCACGATCCGGCGCTGCACGGCCTTTGCCGCCGGGTGGGGCAAGGGCGGGATCAGAGAATGTAGAATCCGCAATATGGACTTCCAGACATATCGCAGACAAATAACAGCAGTAATTCCATGGACTACGATTCTAATCTTGGCCACGGTCGTCGCGATTGAGGCACTAGCTAACGGAACAGACGAAAGGGAAGAGTTCTGCAACATCTTGGCCCTCTCTTCGGACCGTTGGTACACGACTTTCACCTACTGGACCATACACACAGACCCCGAACACGCTTGGAAGAACATAGGGCAATGGGCACTTACAGCCACTTTCATGGAATGGAAATTGCGCACGAAATGGCTTACCGCGACTTGTGCCGTAACAACCTTGGCAGTGGGTCTAATAGTACAGGTCGCCATCGGCGCTGAACTGACGAACGGGGACACCGGGAAGGGGCTGAGCATTATCGGCTGGATGGTGCTCGTTCCGGTCGCAGCCATTCTGATCAACTGTTTCACAGGAAGCGCACGGAAGCTTAGCGTCGGTGTGGTCCTGACATTCCTTGTTTTGGGACTTGGGGCTGCATTAATCGCAGAAGAGCCATGGACGCTCCCCGTAGGAATGCTAGGACACATTGGCGGAGCAGTAGCCGGATTCATTGTCTTCGTGGTCGCATTGAGATCTGGAAAGTATGAATTCACAGCCAAATCATGGGGAAAGGAATTCGGAGTGATCGTCGCGTTGGTGACGCTCGCCGTTTTCGCACTGATGGAAGCGACTGCATTAAGCAGTTTAGATATCTGATCCACGGAAATCGCCATAGCCAGCACTTTCGTTGAGTTCACCTCCATGGCGATCAACGAAACCTACTCGTATCCCTCCGGCACCTCCACCTCGTGGAAGCTCGCGTGACTCGAGATGACCTCCATCTCCCCGTCGAGTCGCGCCCACACCTGCACCGTGTAGACACCGGGGCCATGTCGCTCAAGGAGTTCGCTCACGTCAGCCACCAGGTCGAACTCCTCACCGACAATCTCGTACACAGAGGCCGTGATGAAAGCGCCGGTTACAGATTCGGTCCGGACATAGGCCCTGGCCTTCTCGTACAGCTTGCGGGACTCCTCGACGGTGGCCGGCGCGGGCACATCCGCAGGGATCTCGTAGGGGCTCCGGCAGAACTCCTGCTCCACGGTGAATGTGGGCTGAGTGTAGAACCGGCCTTCCGGAGGCGGCGGGCGAATCTCCCCCACTAGGGCCTGTGGATATTCAGATGTTCCAGCCCTTACAGAAGGATCATGAATCAGGCCACCATGGCCAAGGCCAAGGGTAGTTGAGTGTTGTACGAGGGGAACTTGTCGCTTGGCTGATAGACCGGCTCTTTCGCAGTTCTCCTGGTGCTCCTGGTCTCGATGATCCAGGAGGCCAGGTTAACCATGGCGCAGTAGCTGTCCGCCAGCTTGTTGTACCTGGTGGCGACGGCTCGAAACTGCTTGATGTCGCAGAAGTAGTTCTCGACAAGGTGGCGGGTCCGGTACCGGATCGGGTCGTACCAATGCTGGACCCGCGGGGGAATGGTTGCGGCAATTCCACCCGAGGCGAGCGCGAGCCTGATGGGGTCGGAATCGTGGGCTTTGTCGGCGATGAGTTCGCCTGTGAGGACGCCGTCGAGGAGAGTGGGCAGCTCAGGTGCCTCGGCGGCGTTCCCTGGTCTTATCGTAAACCTGACAAGGCGTCCGGTCTTGTCAACCATGGCCATAAGCTTTGTGGTAAGCCCGCCTCTACTACGGCCGATAGCTTGTCGATCAGCCGACTCGTCAGGCGGGCAGCCGCTTTTTTTGCGCCAGCGCCGTGCTGGTGGACCTTGGCAAATGTCCCGTCCACCATAACGGCCCTCAGGTCGAGGTCCTCCTCGATCACGTCGAAGATTCGCTGGAATACGCCGGACTGCGCCCAGCGCCGGTAGCGTCGGTGCACGGTGTTCCAGTTTCCGAACTCCTTGGGCAGGTCCCGCCAAGGTGCCCTTGTCCGGGTTATCCAGATCATTCCCTCCAGCGACATTCGGTTGTTGTTACCGCTACGGCCTGGTGTCCCTGGCCTGCCAGGTCCTAACCTACCAGGTAAGGCAGGCTCGATAAGCCGCCACTGCTTATTTGTAAAGGTCAGTCTTGCCTCCAACCCAGTTCCTCCCCACAACACTTCCTCGAGGTACTGCAAATTGTACTCAGCGATTCGAGCTTTGCCAGTTGAATCCAAATCGCTGTTGGAGACCCTGCTCTCCCCTGCGAGGCAGGCAAAAGTTGTGGTGAGCGGCTTCCACGATTCTTGGCCGGCATTGACGGAGGCTGGTTGGCGACGTGTCGACCGCCAGATACACCTACAGCTGGAATAACCGATCCGAAAGAGCACCAGAACGGAGTCGTTGTATCCATCTCGGGAGGTGGGGACTGATGCAGTCAGCCAATCAATTGTCCACAGGCCCTAATTGTCGTTGATCAGACGAGGCCCTGAGGGTGGCGATGGAGACGCTGGCCGACGCGTACATGAAATACACGCTGCCCGAGGGGGTGACGGCGGTGATCACCGTCCGCAGGGGCTCGGAGACCCACGCAGATATAACCCGCGACCGCGATTAGGAGCCATCCGGAGACCCCGGAAACGGCGCAGAGGGGCCAGCCGCAGACGCCGGCCCCTCTTTTATGAAGGCGCTCTCCAAGGACGGGAGACAGACCCGTTCCGGACCGCCGGAGACCCCGAAAAGGGGCCCAAAAGCGCGCTTTTGCCCGCTGCGGACCTGCATTTCTTGAAAAATGACATTGAAAATGGGGCAAAATGCAGTCCCAGAGGGGCAAAATGCAGATTTTCGAGTGCTTTTTACACTCAAAACGGTGTCAAATGCAGCCTTGTGTCACTCGTGAAAGACTTTGCGGAGAGATTTCCGCATGTATCAAAAACAGAGGGCGGTCTGTAGTCTTGTATCTGAAACAGGGCACATTTAGGTATCAATAGCAATAATATCATGATTTCACGAGTCGGTACGAGTCGGTTTTTCAAGGTTTTCCCGCGAAAGAGAAAAATCCCTAGGGGGTGTCGTCAAAGTAATTTAATCCAAATCGCCATGGCCCGAATCTGGCAGATGGCCAGGTAAGAAAGGGAGTTCTTGGCATACCGGGTCGCCACTCCCCGCCATTGCTTGAACTCCAGGAAACCGTTCTCCACCAAATGCCGCAACTTGTACAGCGCCCGGTCGTAGTCCCGCTTTTCCTTCCGGTTGCTCTTGGGCGGTATCACCGGATTCATCCCCCGGGCCGAGGCCCCGGCCACGATTTCATTGGTGTCATAGGCTTTGTCCGCCAGCAGGTGTTCCGCCTTGATGCCCTCAATCAGGGGCAGCGCTTGGGAGCAGTCAGCCACAGTGCCTGCGGTCACCGCCAGCCTTACCGGCATTCCGTGGGAGTCCACCGCCAGGTGCAGCTTGCTGTTGAGCCCCCTTTTGTGCGGGCAATGGCTTGGTTGCCGCCCCGGGCCCCGGCGCTGTGGGGATGGGCCTTGATGTAGCTGGCGTCAATCATCAGCCATTCATAATCAGGGTCATCCATCACCGCCTCCAGCAGCCCGGCCCGGACGTTCCGGTCCCGCCAGCGGCAGAAGCGGCGGTGGGTGTTCTTCCAGTCCCCGTAGTCCGGGGGCAGATCCCGCCAGGGGGCGCCGGTGCGCAAAATCCAGAACACGGCGTTGATGAAACGGCGGTTATCTTGGGCCGGCCGGCCTGTCTTGCCCTTGCCGCCGGGGAGAAGGGGTTCCAAGATTTCCCATACCCGGTCTGAAATATCGTGGCGCCGGTGCGCCGGCGCTACGGCTACTGCTGGCATTGCCCAATCCTGCTGTACTAATTGCAATATCAGCTTATTATCACACTCTCACTTTGACGACACCCCCTAGAGAAAACCTGAAAAAACCGACCCGTACCGACCCGTAAATTGACGCCAAGTATCAGTTTCAGGACACCAGGGCGGAGAGCACGAACGTACAGGGGCACAGACGTACGGAAGCACGAACGCACAGCAGCGCGGGGGCACAGGCACACAGCAGCGCGGGGGCACAGGCACACAGCAGCGCGGGGGCACAGGCACACAGGAGCGCGGACACTCGGAGGGCCAGCCAACGGCGCTCGGAGAACTGGCGTCGCCGGGGTCAGGCGGACGGAGAGATCAGGAAGAAGCACGACAGACGTAGACCACGTTGGCCTCGCCGCGCTTGCGGCGTTCAAGACTCGGGTGCGCCGAGATCCTGACGCCCAGCTCGGTGCGGGTGAGCTCGGGGAACACCAGGAGCGCGCTGGCGTAGACCTCGGAGAAGGGCAGGCCCAGGGCCGGCAGCTCGAGGCTGTTCAGCCAGTCGGAGACCGGGTCCATGGCGGCCACGGCCTCGGCCTTCGCCGACTCGTCGCCGTGAGTGGCCTGGTAGCCCCGGGCGTACACCGCCGGAGCCCGCAGCGCGCCCAGGGTCACCACCGCGTCGAGCAGCTCCTGGTCCACCGAGTCCTCGGGCAGCTTCAGGCCCTCGGCCTCGAGGTCCACGCCCAGGGTGGGCAGCACCGCCATCCGGCGTGAGGCCCCGCCGTGGGCGGAGAGCCTGGGCACGGTGACCGCCGTGGTGAACATCATCCAGCGGTGCTTGCCCTCCACCGTCTTGCCGTAGGGCCGGCGGGCGTTGTCCACGGAGTCGCCCAGCACCGTCAGCAGTTTCTGCTCCACCATCTTGGTCTGCGCCCCGATCTCATCGAGCCAGACGAGGCGCACCTCGCGCTCGAGCAGGTCCGCCCGGGTCGCGTCGATCTCCGTTGCATACTTCTCGAGCCAGCCCGCCGGCAGGGCGTAGGAGTACATGCCCAGGGCCCGGTGCAACACCTGCACCGCCCCGCCCTTGCCGGAGCCGGACATGCCCAGGAGCACGACGAAGGAACGGTAGGACTGGGCCCAGCCGGTCATGGCGAGGGCGCAGAGGTCGAGCCAAGCATCGAACACGAGGTCGGAGAACACCGGCTCCATCCTCTGCCTCAGCACCCTCTCGAGACGGGGAGCGTCCCCCGGCAGGAACCGGCCGGAGGTCACCGCCCGGCAGCCGTGGGCCGGCGAGTGCGGGGCCAGACTGCCTGATCGGAGGTCCACGGTCCCGTTGGGACAGTTCAGGAGGCCCAGCTTGGGGACCGGGACCCGACCGGCGAGCACCGTCCGGAGCGCCGACCAGAAGCCGCCGTCGGACACCGTGAGGTGGCGCCACTTCATCATGGAGGCCACCTCCTCCGCCATGTCGGAGTACCCCGACTGCTTGAGCTGGCGCGCGTAGATGAACCGGTCCCGGTTCATCTCGTCGGCGAGGGAGCAGTCGTCGCGGTCGAACTGGTACCAGTAGCCGCCGTCCGTCTCGTAGGCCCACCAGCCGTTGCGGCGGGTGTAGACGGCCCGGCCGACGAAATGGCGGTGGGCCACGAACTCCCCGGCCATGTAGTCCGGGGGCCCGGAGAACGGCTCGGCGGGATCGCCGCTCTCTTCCGAACCGGGACGCCAAGGCGGCGCCGACGCCACGCGCCCGGGCACCGTGTCGGCCTCCACGTCAGCGGCGTCGGCCCCCGGACCGTCTCCGGAGACGTCGACCATCCGGACCGAGGCCGCCCCGGCCTCGAGGGACATGAGCGCCGAGGCCGCGCCAGCCCGGAGCCCGGCCGAGTCGGCGTCGGGCCAGACCACCACGTCGCGGCCGGAGACCGGGGAGTAATCGGCCCGCCCGGCGGACCTCGCTCCCGAGACGTAGGACGCCCCGGTCAGGCCGGCGCGCTGGACGGCGGCGGCCGCCTTCTCGCCCTCGCAGACCACGACCGGACCGGCGGGATCACCGGAGCCGTCGCTCGGCTCCCACAGCAGGAGCAACCAGCCGGAGGCGGCGCCGCGGGACTGCCAGCAGTGCTTGTGACGGACCACGGACTTGCAGGAACGGAAGGTGCAGGGAGGCGTCCCCGGCGACCAGTCGCGCCGGTAGGTCTTCTTGAGAGCACCGGAGTCGCGCCGGCGGTAGACCGCAACCAGGTCGCGTTCGCCCGCCGGGTCCGGGGACGGGCCGCGCATCTCGCATATCTCTTTCAACTCTCGACCTCACTTCCACAAAGTCTTCGCGGAACCGACTGGTCTAGTCAGTGAGACTAGGGGCCATCTGCTTCCATGGTAAGGCCCAAACCCAAGAACGCCAGTGAAATCAGCAAACCGGCAGACACGAACGGTTTCATCAATGCATCCATGATGCGAACCTCCATAGCTGGATTCGTTACTTTCATTTATAGCACAGGCGGTTTATAGAATCTTGCTCCGGCGCTTTTCCTCGCGACGCCGTCCCTCGACGATCTGCTCGGTACTCCAGCGCTCGGCCCAAATAACTTCACCGTTGGTGATCGTTGGTGATCAGATAGTGGGATTGGCAGGACTTCTGCCAATTGCCCACCGATGGCCAAAGAGTAGGACCATAATCTGTCTCCTTGACTGACCATTCTGTTGGGCCTATCGGCGTCCTGATCTTGGAACCGCAGCCACAGGCGCATAGATGGCAGAGTACATTGGCATCAACTCTGCCAAAAGGGGCAACTGTCATCAGTTCCGCCCCTCGTGGACCCTGCCCCCGAACAGCAGAAGTGGCAGACTTTGAACCATACTCTGCCACCCAAATGGCGCTGCATGTACCAGGCTTCGAAGTCCTCATCGGAAGCAACCACACCGACGTGGCGCAGGTAGAATTTCAGACCTTTTCCCTCAACCCGGACACGGCCCGTCGCCGCGCGGTGTGGGCACTGATCGTGGTGCTGACCTACTCGCGGCGCCACAGTCCTACTACTCTCGGACATGGAAGTGCACCGGGGAAGCAACGGTTACCCGTCGACTGTTGCGGACGTCCGCCACGAGGTCAGTGGAAGACTTTTAACTTTCCATAACTTAGTTTAAGATACAGTCGGTTCCTGCCCATAAAAACCGAAAAGCCACCTGCTTTGAACAGGTGACTTCGGCGGGCTGGGGCCCAGTGCCCACCGGAAATCTGCCATCCTCCGGCGGGGCTGCCAAGGCAGGAGCTGTCTGCCATGACGCTACCAGTTTACCATTCAGATCTGACTGCTGGCAATTCCTCCAGCGCCCAAAACCCCCGCCACCCTTTCAGCAGACGCCTCTTACATCCCCCTCTTGCGCGCCGCGGCGGCCATAGAACCCAGCAGCTCCAGAAACCTGAAGCACGCCTCCGTAAACCACGGGTCCACGGCATAGGAGGCGAGTGATGCAGGGCCACGACTCCTACTCCGACCCTTCAGCCGGCTCGCTGGGCGCCCACGAAAACGGCGCCATTGCCACCCCCGTCGAATCCACAGACCCCTATGTCCATCCAACCATCCCTCTCGGGCTGCCGCACGTCGTAAATTTCGTAGAGGCTTCGCTGCATCACCTGCCCATACCGGTCAGGTTCCTGGGCGACAGGATGAGCCGCTACGCCAACGCGCAGGGCGTGGTCTCAATGGCGGTCCCCTTCATCTGCCAGATCACCGGCCTGGGAAGCAAGAACACGGCCGAGCATCACATCCGCCTCCTGGTGGCCATGGGTGTCCTGGAGAAGAGGCCGGGGAAAGGTGGCCATGACCGCAAGAGCAACACCTATGTGTTCCTGGGCGAGCAGCGCAACTGGAAGCCCATGCCCACGGAGCGGCCCGGCACCGACCCCTGGATAGCCCTGGCCCAGGCCCGCCGGGAGAACGAAGAGCTCAGGGCAGAGATCGCCCGGCTCCGGGACAGCCTGGCCATTGGTCACTTAGGAGTGACCGATGGCTACGGGGCTTCGGCACATGGCCCCGCCCCTCGCAGCTATGGAACCCCCGGAATCGGCGCTTCTACCGAAGCTCATGGAGCCATCGGTCACTCTGGAGTGACCGATGGCCAAGAGGCTGAGGCGCCCGAACCCACCTCCCACAGCTACGAAAACCCCGATTCCAGCACCCCTACAGGGACTCATGGAGCCATCGGTCACTCTGGAGTGACCGATGGCTCTGCGGAGAGTATGCCTAAGGAAACCCCCCGCAGCCACGAAGCTCCGGATCCAGGACCCTGGCCAACGCCCCAGGAAGCCACTGGTCACTCTGAGGTGACCGGTGAGCCAGACGAAGGACGGCAGTACCTCTCCCGACGCGCCCGGGTCGAGGCCCTGGTGCTGGAGCACCGGCCCTACTACGACCGCTCCTTCCGGGGCGGCGTTCTCACCGCCATCGAGTTCTTCTCGCGTTCTGATGAGAACGAGCAGGAGTTGCTACGCCAAGCCGGCATCCTGGAGGCTGGCCAAGACCCCCGCGCTCAGGATGCCGGCCCTCCCAAAGGCAACGAAGGCCCGCCCCCACGTGTGAACCCCGAGACCGGCCGCCGGGAGGTCGAGTTCTGCCCGGACTGCAACTCCCCCTACACCACCTTCAACGGCGAGGAACGCTGCCCCGACTGCACCGACCGCCGACGGCGAGAGAGCGAGGCTTGATGAGCGACCAGAAGAACGATCTGGAATACATACGCCAGTACATCCAGAAACACGAACGCTACTTCGAGGCCCTGGGATTCCAGCGGCCGGGCGGGCTCCCGCGCTACTACACCGAGCAGCGCCCCGAGGAGTGGCCGCTGGACCTGGCCAAGGTCGAAAGACTGAAGCGGGAGGAGCAAGCCCGGGAAAGGGCCGCGTCCCACAGCGACCGGACCGCTTCATCCGGCATGTCCGAGGAAGCCAGGGATCTACTCGACAGCATCAGTTCCCTGGCCGACCAGGGACTGACACCCGGGCAGATAGCCGCCCGGCTCAGACTCGTCCAGGACGGCGTGCGAAACGTGCTGGCCATGGGCCGACACGCCTACGACCCGGATGCGGAACCGCCGGCACCCACCCCTGAGATCAGGGCCTACCGCAACGGGTTCGCGCGACGCTCATGGTGAAGCGGGAGGTCAGACCATCGAGGATCAACAGAACGGATACATCTACGAGATCGCATCACCTCGGGAACTGCGCGTGTCCGATTACCGGGACCAAGCCCTCATTGTCTGGCACCACGGGGACGACAACGAGACGGCCCAGTTGGTTCGGGTGGTTTCCGCAGAGGTCCTGTGGAACGCCGGACTGCTGCTGCCCCAGACTGAGGAGACGACGCCATGACCATCTACGCGGAGAAGCTGCTACCCCACGACGTTGAGGCCGAGGAGGCGGTGCTCGGCTCGATCCTGATCGACGGCGAGTGCCTCACCCAGCTGGCACCGCTGCTGAAAGAAGGAGAATTCTACCGGGAACGGAACCAGATCTGCTTCAACGCGGCCATGGCCCTGTTCCAGCGCGACCAAGCCGTGGACCAGATAACCCTGGCCGGGGAGTTGGCCCGCACGGAGCGGCTGGACCTGGTCGGCGGCATGGCCTACCTGTCCCACCTGGTTGCCATCACCCCCACTTCAGCCCACGCGGAGGACTACGCGCAGGTCGTCTCCCGCACCTCCAACATGCGAAGACTCATCGACGCCGGGGCCAGGATCTCGGCCCTCGGATACAACGACACCGATGACTTTCAGGCCACCATGCGGGAGGCCGAGGACGCCCTCTTCGCCGTGAGAGGCGCTGGCCAGTCCCGCGGCTTCGTCCCCCTCAGGGAGATCTATGACCAGTACCTGCAGGAGCAGGCCTCGGCTGCGGCCGACCCGGGATCCTCGGGGATGCCCATCATGTCGGGATTTCCGGACCTGGACGAGTACCTGGGCGGGCTGCAGCGGGCCGACCTGGTCATCCTGGGCGCCCGTCCCTCCATGGGCAAGAGCTCCCTGGCCGTCAACATGGCAGTCAACGCCGCCAGGACCGGCCAGGTCTGCGGCGTCTTCAGCCTGGAGATGACCCGCGAGCAGCTGGCCATGCGCATCCTGGCCTCGGAGGCCGAGGTCGACTCCCACCGCCTCAGGCTCAGCCTGTACACCCATCAGGAGGAGGCCCGGATCATCGACTCCATCGGCCGACTGTCCGATCTCCCGGTCTACATCGACGACACCCCCTACCAGGGCATGGTGGAGATGCGGGGCAAGGCACGCAGGCTGGCTCTGGAGCGGGGGCTGGACCTGCTGGTGGTGGACTACCTGCAGCTGGTGCAGGGGAAGCAGAGATGGGGCCAGTCCAACCGGGTGCAGGAGATCACCGAGATCTCCCGGGAGCTGAAGGCGCTGGCCGGAGACCTGAAGGTCGCCCTAATAGCCTGCTCGCAGCTGAACCGGATGGTGGAGAACCGGCCCACCAACCGTCCCAGGCTCTCGGACCTGCGGGACAGCGGCAGCATCGAGCAGGACGCCGACGTGGTGCTGTTCATCCACCGGGAGGACGTCTACACCACCGAGGAGGAATGGGAGCAGCTGCACCCGGGACAGGAGTACCCCAGGAACATCGCCGAGATCATCGTGGCCAAGCACCGCAAGGGGCCCACCGGCAGCGTGCGGCTGGAGTTCGTCGACAACCTGGTGCGCTTCGAGTCCATCTGATTCGGCCATTCACCCTGAAAAAGGACAGCCTGTGAATTTGTTGTTGTCCAGCGATTCCGTCCCCTTAAGTGAAAAGCGAATATGTCACCCGGTTTAGTCGGCGGAGGTTGGTGATCCGGCCTGGGCCTCCGCCTTGGCACGCTCCTTGGCGCTTAGTTTCTTGGTGGGCGGGCTCTCAGCAGACGCGTATTTCTTCGCTGTATTTTTGGCCATGGCCAAGTTCCGGGCGATGGCCCGGAGGGAAAGCCCCTGCTCCCTGGCCTGTTGGACCGCCTCCCAGCGAGCTTGCTGGGTCTCCGTGGGCGTCCGGCGCAACTGGTGGCGAACTGGCTTTGTCTTTCCGCCTCTGCCCCTGGTGGCTACGTCTTCGTCGTTGGCCTCGTCCTCATCGGACGATCCTGACGATTCAAGGGCGGCCAGGCGTTCCCGTTGAGCCTCGTTCAGATGGCTGTTGACCACCCCATCGGCACCCTCCTGCTGTTCCGGGCCGGGGGAGCAGGCGCTGGCTGCGCCCCACAGCGCCGAGGAGGGCGGCGGCCCCTCCTGATAATCCACGGCCTCTCCCTGGTATCTGATCATCAGCTCCTTGTCGGCCCGTTCCAGGACATCCACCCTTAGACCGGCATAGCTGGGCCTCTCCGCCCCAGGCAGCAGCTGCAGTACCCGCCAGTGGTACTTCACCGTGTTGTCCCGGGCCACCTTGCGGGTGTCTTTGATGCAGATGGTCTCGGTCAGGGACAGGTCGGCCGGCACCGGCCGGTAGGCCGTCTCCGGCTGCTCCGCCGCGACCGCGAACCGGGCGTTGAACCGGGGCAGAAACTCCTGGAGGAGCTCCTTGGCCTGGTCGATGGTGCTGGCGCCGGCCAGGCGCAGCTCGGTTACCAGCCGGTCCTGGAAGGTTTCCAGCATCCGCTCCACCCGTCCCTTGGCTTGAGGAGAGAGGGCGAAGATCTGCTGGCTGCCCAGATCCCGCATCACCCTGGCGAACTGGGTGGTTTCAACAGGCACCGGCTTCTGACGGGCGTTGTACTTGAAAGCAGCGTGGCGGTCGCTGTAGAGGGCCAGGGGGATTCCCCACTGCCGGACCAGCCCTTCCAGGAGCACCAGGTAGCCGCGGGTGTCCTCGGTAGTGCGGAAAACGGCCTGGGCAACCACTCCGGTGGCGTCGTCCACGGCGATGAGCAGCGTCAGCTTCGGTCCCCGGTCCTCCAGCCAGGGATGGTTGCTGCCGTCGATCTGCACCAGCATGCCCTCCTGGGGCATGCGCCGGCGCCGGAACCGGTGTTGCTGGGAGCGGCGGCGGCGAGGACTGCCGATGCCTGCCTTGACCAGAATTCGGCGCAACGTGGGACGGCTCAGGTCGATGCCCTCGCGTTCCCGCAGCAGCTCGGTGAGATGAGTATGGTTGGCGCCCGCATAGCCGTTGCTGGCCAGCTTCACCACGGCAGCCGCAGCGGCTTCGGGGACGGCATTGTGGGGCCGACGGCCCCGGTTCCCGTGGGCCAATGCGGCAGGACCGACCTTGCGGTAAGCCGCGAGGAGGCGCTTGGTGTGACGCTCGCTCACTCCCATGATCTCGGCAGCCTGGGCGATGGGAAGCTGGTATTCCAGAACGCTGTTGAGCACCTGAATCCTTGCCTGTTCCTGCTGATTCAACGTTACATCCTTCATAAGGATGACATTTTCGCTGACCAGTTAACAGGTGACCGAATCGTAGAACATCAACATGAATTGCCAGGATCTTTGACCCGGTAGAACGGAAAATTGACAAGGTCTATGACCCACCCTGGGAGCCGGAAGGGCGACCATTGTTGCACTTGAGAGATTGAGGTGTGGCGATGGCGTACCGGGAGGTTACCAGAGTGGAGATACAGGAAATCATCCGGCGCTGGCAGGCTGGGGAAGGATACCGCCGGATCGCATCAGGCACCGGCCTGTCCCGGAACACGGTGCGCAAGTACCTGACTGCGGCGAAAGCCGATGGCATTGCCAGGGACGGGCCCGTTCCCACTGATGATCAGCTCTGCCGGTTGGCGGTCATCGGCCAGCCCGGCCCGCGTCAGGCGGAGACGCCCAGCGAGGACCTGCTTGCCCCGTGGGCCGACCAGCTCTACCAGTGGCTCACCGGCGACCGGCTGCAGCTGACCCGTATTCACGAGTTGCTGCTGGGTCGCGGCTGCCCGGTGTCGTACCAGTCGCTGCGGCGCTTCATCCAGAAACGAAACTGGAGCAGGCGCAGCAGGACCACGGTGCGCATGGAGGACACGCCGCCGGGTGAGGTGGCGGAGGTGGACTTCGGGCGCTTGGGCCTGATCCATGATCCCGGCACCGGCCGCCGCCGTACCGTGTGGGCCCTTATCGTGGTGCTGGCCTACTCCAGGCACTGCTTTGTCTGGCCGACTTTCGGCCAGACGCTGGAGGACGTCATCGCCGGCCTGGAATCGGCCTGGACCTTCTTCGGCGGCATCCCCCGCTACTTGGTCATCGGCAATTTTCCGGCGGCGGTGGCGGGAGCGGACGCATTGCATCCCGTCTTCACCCGGGGATTCCTGGAATATTCCCAGCGCCGCGGCTTTATCGCCGACGCGGCCAGAGTCAGGCATCCCAAGGACAAACCCAAGGTGGAGCGGGGCGTCCAGTACGTCCGGGAGCGCCTCTTCAAGGGCGGCAGTTTCGAGGGCCTGCCACACCTCCGAGCAGAAGCGCAGCTCTGGTGCCGCGATGTCGCGGGGCTCCGCATTCACGGCACCACCCACAGGAAACCCTTGGTGGTCTTCCAGGACGAGGAGCGCCAAGCCCTGATCCCCTGGGACGGCGAGCCCTACGAGATCGCAGACTGGCGCGATGCCAAGGTGCATCCCGATCATCACGTCCAATGCCGGCAGGCCCTGTACTCGGTGCCGTCCGCACTGTGCCCGCCAGGCCAGCGGGTGGAGATCCGAGTCGACAGCAAACTGGTGCATATCTATCACCGGGGCAGGCTGATCAAGACCCACCTCCGTCAGCCCAAGGGTGGCCGCGCCACCGATCCCCAGGATTATCCCGCCCACCTTTCCGCCTACACCACCAGGGCGCCCGACCATATCAAGCGCCGCGCGATCGAGTTGGGCCCAGCGGTGGCTGAGTTTGCCGAGCGGCTGTTCGACGGTCCACTGCCATGGGCCAAGGTAAGGCAGGGACACAAGCTGCTCCGTCTCGGGGAACGCTACACGGCGAAGCGTCTCGATGGCGCCTGTCGCCGATCCCTGGAGGTCGACCTCATAGACGTGCGCCGGCTGGAACGCATCCTGGTCCAGGCCCTGGAGGAGGAGGCCATGCCCGAACCGCCTATGCCGCTGACCTCAGGCCGCTTCGCCCGGCCCGGCTCAGTCTTCGCCCATTCTGACAAATATCGCCGCCATACGGCATGAGGAGACTGCCATGACCCGCGCAAACGATCTCACACCTTTGCTCAAGCGTCTCCAGCTGGGGCCCATGGCCGCCACCCTGCCCGAGCGCATCGCCTTGGCCCGCAGGGAGCAGTTGGACTACGCCTCCTTCCTGGAGATCATCCTCAGCGACGAGGTCAACCGCCGCGCTCACCGCCGCATCGAGATGCGGCTGCAGGGCGCCGGCTTCCAGGAGATCTGCCGATTGGAGGACTTCGACTGGTCGGTGTCCATCACCATGGACCGGCGGCTGCTGGACGCCGCCTTCTCCTTGGAATTCCTGGCAAGGCACGAGCATGTCTTGCTGGTGGGCCCGGCGGGAGTCGGCAAGAGCTTCCTGGCCCAGGCCCTGGGATACGCCGCCGTCAGGGCGGGGCACACCGTCCGCTTCAGCCACGCCGACGACTACTTCAGGACCATGGCCCAAGCCAGAGTGGACAATTCGCTGGAGCGCACTTTCCGGTCCTTCCTGACACCCGATCTGCTGATCCTCGACGACCTGGGCCTGCACCGGCTCACCGCCCAGCAGTCCGCCGATCTCTACGAACTCATACTCCACCGGCACCGGGTGTCCAGCTTCGTCATCACCAGCAATCGTGCCGTGGAGGAATGGCTGGGTCTCTTCGACGACCCCATCCTGGGCAACAGCGCCCTGGACCGGCTGGCCAACGCCAGCTACCAGATCGTCATCGAAGGCAGCAGCTACCGGGAGCGCCAGTCGCCGCACCGTGCCCTGCTGGGCGCAGGCAGGGAAGGAGGTGATTGACCGGACCACCACAACCAGATAATACTCAGATCACCATGCCCCAGGGTGGGTCAATGACCGTGTAAATCGCTGGGTCAATGACTCTGGAAATCGACACAGCCGCCGGTGAATCACCGGCGGTTTTCTTCTGCAGCCCCGCGGAACCCTGCCGTAGGGCACTTGGAAGTGACCACTATCGTAGTAGTAGTAAGAGATATATATCTATATGACTACTACTACTCTAGCAGTCACTCTGGAGTGAGCCATGGTATCCTGCCCGCCAGATCCACTGGATGTTGTGTCATCATGCCTTCGAGGGTCGCCTCTTCGTCGAAGAGACCCAGGCCCCCGCGAGGGCTGACTGGGAGTAAGCAGCGGATCAAGATCTAGACAAGCAGAATTACGGAGCGCCGACGGCCCCAGTCTCGCCGCCCTTTGCCCAATGCCATATAATTTCCGCCATCCACTCGTTGACCGGCGAGAGCCGCCAACCCCCGGAGGTCGAGCATGACCACCGCCGACACCACCGGCCGCGTCAAGACGCCGCAGGCAGACAACCCCTTCCGGCTGCCCGACCCGCCGGAGCGAGAGCCCGAGGACATGACCAGCGCCAAGCACCTAGCCGAAACTGGCAACATGCACCACCTGAAGCTCCACCTGGGCAACCCGGAAACGACCATCGTCAAGTCCGAGCTGTACCTAGCGCTGGGCCGCCGCGGGTCCGGGGCGGAATTTCGCGTCCCCGATCTCCTGATTGCCTTTGACGCCGACCCGGAGTTGTACGAGCGCAACAACGGCTACGTCGTGTCCGAACAGGGCAAGCCACCGGAATTCGTGCTGGAGATAGCGTCGCCAAGCACCAGGGCGGAGGACAACGCCGGCAAGCGGGACTTCTACGCCCGCCACGAGGTCGTCGAGTACTGGCGCTTCGATGAGGAAGACGGGCCCAACCGTGTCAGGCTGGCTGGCGACCGCCTGGCGGGTGGCGACTACGAACCCATCGCCGTCGAGGAGTTGGCGGACGGCGTCCTGCAGGGATACAGCGCCGCGCTGAACCTGCACCTCCGATGGGAGCAGGGGGAACTGCGCTGGCACGATCCGGCGACGGGCCGCCACATCCTGACCTACGACGACCAGCGTACCCGCGCCGACAACGCGCAGAGTCTCGCAGAGACCGAACGCGCCGCCCGCATGGAAACCGCCGCCCGGGCCGAGGCGGCAGAAGCTCGCGCCGAGGCGGCAGAGGCGGAACTGCGACGGCTGCACGAAGGCTGAGCGACTGGCCGATACGAGAGGGGGCTACTGCCTCCACTGCCGCCGGGAGATCACCGCCACCGGCTCCGTCGAGTGGCGGCGGGTGGTCAGGCGCCCATGCCCGCACTGCGGAAGGGCAGGATGGTGATGAACCGGTCATCCACAATCAGCGGGCCACAATCTCCATCTCAACGAGCCGGGCCATCAGGTATTCCTGGGTCCGGTTGCCCTTGACCCGGTTGCAGTGAGCGCAGAGAAGCTGCAGGTTCTCGATGTTGTCCTGGCCGCCCGAGTCCCTGGGGATGATGTGGTCGACCTCCAGATGGCGGAACTCGAAAGCGGACCGGCAGCCTCCACAGTGTCCCTCTTGCTGGCCGAAGAGGACGTGCTTGTTCTGGCGGTAGGGGACTAGCCTCCCGATGTCCGTTCGCTTCGGAATGTCGGTCCTGGCAGTCACCAGCCGGTTGTGGAACAGGCTACCCATGGACTGCTGCAGCCGGATGTTCACCAGTTCCACTGCCTTAGGCGAAATGTCAATGCCGATCCAGCGACGGCCGAGGTTCTCCGCGGCGACGCACGCGGTCGCGCACCCGCAGAACGGGTCCAGCACGACGTCTCCCTCGTTGGACGACGCTTTGATAATGCGCTCCAGCAGCGCCAGGGGTTTTTGGGTAGGGTAGCCGACCCGCTCACTCCCCAAGACAGGAGGGATGTCATCCCATAGGTCCTGCAAGGGAATTCCTGGCATGTCATCCGAGAACTGCATCAGCCGCGGCATGCCCGTCTCCCGATGGATGAGCCTCCCATCATTCCAGAAGGCAACCAAGTTGGCCTTCGAATATGCCCAGAAACGGCCCTTGTAGGGAGCGACGCCCCTGTACTCCCACCCTGGTTGCGGTTCGTGGTATTCGTCCGACAGGTCAGCCGACCATCTGGTCTTCTCAAGCAGAGGGCGTTTGACACGCCAGTCATATCCCGTGTCACCGCCGGGTTTGGCAGCGGTGACGTCAGTTTCCTTGTAGCGACGCCCGTCGGCGGCGATGTGCCGATATTCCGCCTGCAGGTAGTCATCCGTATAGGGTATGTACTGTGGGTTCCAGACGTACTCAGTGCTCTTGGTGTAAACGAGAACCACATCGCGGATCTTGCCTGCCCGGCGCATGCCTTGCCGAGTGTCGCTGTGGGCGCTCGACCTTTTCCATGTCATCTCGTTCAGGAACAACCCTGACCCGAACACTGAGTCCATCAGCAGCTTGAGGTAATGGCTGGCCGTAGGGTCGCAATGCAGGTAGATGGACCCGGTGTCCTTCAGCACCCTCCGCATCTCCAACAACCGCACCGCCATCATGCACAGGTAAGACTGCATCCCCTTCCCATGGGTCAGGCCCGCAGCCTCCAGCACCTTGTACATCGCCGGCTGCTCGTCGGCGATCAGCCCCATCCAGGCCACGTCCAAGTCGTCCAAGGCCCAAGTGTCCTTGAAGGCAGCCCCGGCCGCAGCGCTGCCGATCGGAGCCGCGTAGTTGCGGTTGGAATTGAACGGAGGATCCAGATAGATAAGGTCCACGGAATCGGAGTTGATTCCGCGCAGGATGTCTAGGTTGTCCCCAGTCCAGATGGTTTTATCAGCGAAGTTGGTCATAACGGTCCTTCCAGAGCGAAGCAGGTCCATCACGAACCGGACTAGGCCGACCTATCATTCGCATCGGCAGTGCCCCTGCCCATTGACGGTTGAGACAGCACATTTTCACATACATGCCAAGAACCGGGGGCGTAGCCTTAACGTCGCTACGACATCGGACGACGACTCCGATTTCACCGGGGGCACCACACCGGCCAGCGACAACGCGGTCAGCGTGAGCTACGCCACGGCAGACGGCACCGCCAGCGCCGCCAGCGGAACGGTCACGTTCGCCGCTGGCGAGACCAGCAAGACCGTAAGTGTCTTGATCATCGACAACACGGTCGATGAGAGCGACGAGACGCTGACCCTCACCCTCAGCAACCCGTCGGGCGGCACCATCAGCGACGCCGACGCCACGGCCACAATCACGGGCAGTGAACCAGTACCCCTGACCGCAACGCTGTTCAACGTGCCCGCCTCCCACGACGGGAGCTCGACGTTCACCTTTGACCTAGCGTTCAGCGAGAACGTCAGGGCGGGCTACGCCCGCATCCGGGACCACGCCTTCACCATCGACGAGGGCGACATAGAGAAGGCGCAGAGAAAGGTCCAGGGCAGCAACCGGACGTGGACCATCGAGGTGTAACCGGACGGCAACGAGGACATCGTCATCACGTTGCCTGCGACCACCGACTGCAGCTCCCAACGTGGGATATGCACCTACGACGACCAGATGCTCTCGCACTCGACGACCATCACAATCGCAGGGCCGGAGTAAGCAACCCTGGGGAAGGCATACCTTAAGGAGGCCACCGGGATCCCGGTGGCCTCCTTATTTCGCCCTAACGACAGCCCGAGCTCAAAATCGCCGCTACTAGCCATCTAAAAGTGGGTTCCGGAGGTGTCGCATCAGCTATCCTCACGGTGTCGCCACAAGTCGAGTCACGTGAGGCAACACGCAGCTATGCGCCTGTCGAAACAGCAAGCCGCAGCCAGGCTCGAGGTATCAACGGCCACCATCGAGCGGAAAATCCAGAGAGGCGAACTCAAAGCCGACAAGGAACCCCACGGGAGCCGGTACCGGGTCTGGGTGATCTTCGATGATGACGAGACTGTCGAAGCAGCTGTCGCGACACCTGCAGAAACATCTGTTGAAACCCCTGTCGCATCAGTGTTGCGACGTGACGAACCTCTTGTCGAAACAGGTGTAGCAACACCCCCGCCCTCTGAATTGGCACCTGCCGTGGAAATGGCCAGGCTGCAGGAACGGAACAAGGCCCTCGAGGAGCTGGCCGACTACCACCGCCAGCTGCTGAGCGACTCCGAGTGGCGGTTCCAAGAGATTATCCACCAGCTCAAGCAGAGCAACGACACGATCGCGACCCTGAGCAGGGCCCTCCCTGAACCGAAAGATGAATCGGATGACACCGCGTCACCGGCCGCAGCAGCTCCGGCAGAGAAAAAGCAACGTCGCCCCCGCTGGTGGCCATTCGGCTGGAAATAGCGGCGCGGGTGCACAAGCCTGCCGACAGGTACGTAGAGAGCAAGTCGAGAATCGTCAAAGCAACACGCTGATGAAGGTACAGAAAGGCAGACCATAGTAGTAGAATCGCCGCCGGACATCTGCACGAACGGAGATACCCCGGCATGGCGAAGCTACTGATACCAGCGATTTTCATTGTCCTGTTCACCCTGGCCGCCTGCGCAAACCCGGCACCGACAGCTGTCGTAGAGCCAACAACGATCTCAGCACCCACTGAGACTGTCGCGGCAGTCGGCCAGGCAGAGCCTACTCCAGTAGCAGGGCCGACCAAAGAGCCAACACCAGTGCCTGCACAGACGTCCACGAGCCCACCGGGGCCTACGGCGACAGCGGCACCTACGCCGGCTTCCAAGCCCGAGCCTACACCGACCGAGACGCCGTCACCGACGGCCACGCCAACCCCGGTCCCTGCCCCAACCGAAACGCCAACACCTGCACCCGAGCCCACGGCGATGGTTACCCCTGCGCCAGAGCCTACAGCGACCCAAACGGCAACGCCGGCACCGACGCCCGGGCCCACGGCGACGAGCAGCCCTACGCCAGAGCCAACGGCGATCGCAACAGCAACACCTACGCCGACGCCAGTCCAAAGCGCAGCCATGTGGCGGGGAATCACTGTAGCGTCCGAGGACCGATGCTCGGACTACGAAGTGGGCGACTACCACTACTCGCCGTCGGTTGAGCCCAGGATCGTCGATGCCCAGGGCGGAATCTATGGCCCCTACACGGGGACTTGGTTCGACAGCATCCGGGACACCGACATCGAGCACATCGTGGCACGCTCTGAGGCCCACGATAGCGGCCTGTGCGACGCTGACCCGGAAACCCGGGACCGGTTCGCCTCCGACATCCTGAACCTCACGCTGGCATCTCCCAGCGTCAACCGCCACCAGAAGGTCGCCAAGGACCCCAGCGAGTGGCTGCCGGACCTGAACGAGTGCTGGTACGTTGACCGGGTGGTGCAGGTGCGCAGGAAATACCAGCTGACCATCGACCAAGCTGAGGCCGAGGCCATCGACAGGGTCCTAGCCGGCTGTGAATCAACCGAGATGGTCATCCTGGCGCAGGGACCGGCAACAACCGCGGCCGCCACTCCGACCCCGACCGATGCGCCAGAGGTGGACGCCCTGGCCATGTACGACGACAACGGCAACGGCCGAATCACGTGTGCAGAAGCCCGGGCCCACGGCATCGCGCCAGTCCACCGCGGGCACCCAGCCTATCAGTACATGCGCGATGCCGACGGAGACGGCGTGGTGTGCGAGTAGGGCAGTTCAAGGTGAAGATCCCCGCGAAACACCAAGACTGGACAGAAGCAGGGCACCAAGGGTGAAATGCCTTACCTCTCCATCAGCTCAAGACGGATAGAGAGATTCGTGCATGCCGAAACCAGCGGCGCTGGCCGCCCTGGCAGTTCTGATGGCCACATTCGCCTGTCTCAGCCCAGCCGCCACGCCCGAGGGAGCTGTGACAACG
>CBDEGL010000002.1:0-101269 GCA_965237745.1 Dehalococcoidia bacterium
TATATTTTCGCCATCGCTTTCCAAAGGGTAATTGTACGGCGGTAGGATGCCACGAAGTCTCAAGAAGATCCCTGACTACTTCACCGAAGAGGAAGCCGTCGCCCTGGTGGAGGCAGCGCCGAGCTACGCCGCCCGCATGGCGTTCCGGATTATGCTCAGGACCGGCCTGCGAGTGTCGGAGGCCTTGGCGCTGCGGCGTGTGGACCTCCGCCTGGACCAGGACCCGCCAATCGTCGTGGTCCAAGGCCGACTCGCCGGGCAACAAGGCTCGCAAGGGCCGCGAGGTCCCAGTTCCCGCCGACCTGGTGGAAAGCCTCCGCGACCTCGCGTCCTTCCATACGAAGGACCGTTTGTCAAGGGCGTCGACAAAACATACCAGTGGGGCGGAGCAAAAGTGTACCACCAGAGAGGTCATTGGCCAGCGTAAATGTCCGCGCCAGTTGTTCGGGAGAAGTGTCAAAGAGACAGGCTGGCAGCGGCACTGGGCGTGTGAGTGAGGACGGTTGCTTTAACTCCGCCGATTACATCTATATCGCTGTCCTCGCCCCCGACAGTTCCCGCGGAGGCTGTTACAATCGCGGCAGGCGCCCTGGAAGCCGGCGGCCCAGACGCGGGCCGCATGAGATGCAGCCGGGCCCCGGACGGAACCCGCCGGACCCGATCACCGCCAACGTGATGGGGAATCTGCACAGGAGGTCCAGTGAGAATGGCGGACAAAACAGCGAGCTACCGATACAACCCGCTGCACCAGGACATCATCTGCGCCAAGACTGCCATCGACGAACTGCCCCGGACGCTGGACGGCCTCGGTTGCGGGCGGGCGATGATCACCTGCGGCCCAACCATCCTGCGGGCGTGCAATGTGGTGCCGAGGGTTCAGGAGGCGCTGGGTCAACGCTATGCCGGCACCTACTCTGGGGTGGCGCCCCACTCTCCGGTGGAGACCGTGGAGGCCGGCGTGGAAATGGCCAGGGAGGTGCAGCCCGACGTGTTCATCAGCGTCGGCGGCGGCAGCACCCACGACACCACTAAAGCCATGGCGACCCTGCTGGCCGAGGGCGGCGACATCCGCGACTACGCGATTATCTTCGAGCCTCCCGACCGCATAACCGTGCCGCCGACCCCCTCCCCCAAGCTGCCGATACTGAGCGTGCCCACCACCATGGGATGTGCTGAGTTCAGCAGCGGCGGGGGCGGCATAACCGACCATCGTCTGGGCCGCAAACTCAGCATCGCCGGCGATGGCGTGACGCACCGCACGGTCATCATCGACGGGCAGGCATTGGCCACGACGCCGCTGCGTATCCTGGTCTCCACGGCCATCGGACAGATGCGCATCGCCATTGAAACAGTTTACTCCACGGGTCACAATCCCATCGGGGACGGGATGGCCCTCCACGCCATCCGGTTGCTGTTCGAGAACCTGCCCCGCTGCAGGGATGGGGACATCGACACCCTTCTGAATACCAAGACGGCCTGCGCGATGGCATCCCTGGGGTCCTTCGGTGGCCTCGGCCTCAACACGGCCACCTGCCACCACGTGGGCGGGCTGTACGGGGTGCCTCATGGGGAGGCCAATGCCATCCTGCTGCCGCACACCATGCGCTACAACCTGGATGCCAGCGCCGGCCGCCAACGCCTGATCGCTGAAGCCATCGGGGTGGCGAACAGCCGAATGATCGACGAGGACGCCGGGCTTGCGGCGGCCGACGCCGTGGACGCCCTGTGCCGGGAACTCGGCCTGCCCCGCACCCTGCGGGAGGTCGACGTCCCCGAAGACGGTCTGGAGTTCATCGCTGCGGCGGCGCTGCACGACCGGAGCCTGAGCACCAACCCCAAGGTCGTCACCGACGCCGGCCCGATCATGGAGGTGCTGAGGGCGGCGTTCTGAGGACAATGCGGCGTCCTGCCCGGCTTCCAGATACCTGAGAGTGGACCGCATCCCCGCCGGGGTAGCCAGCTGCCACTGTGGATGCCCGGTGGAGCCAGCCTTTTCCCTTCCTGGTTGATCCCGGCAAAATCACGGGGCGGGCAATTTGCCCGCCCCGAAGTCATCCTCAAGACCCCTTGGACCTCATTTGCGAAAACGGCTTCTCCCCATCTCCGCATCCTTTCCGGTTATCGCGCTGACCCGCCACTTGTTCCCCGCTTCAAGGATTTGGGCCAGCGGGTGGCCATGAAGATTCGCGGCCACCGGATGGAGATCTTCTTCAAGGGCAAAGGTCCCGCACCTGGCATTGTCCATGCAACCGTCCAGGTCCATTGCAGTCGCATCGTTCGCTGCCGGGCGATGGCGGTGGTGACCTTCCTCAGTTCCACGTGTTCAGCGTCAACTACTTTTGCCGGTTCCGTCAATTATTCTTGCCGGTTCACCTCCTGTTTCTGACTGCGCTGCTGGGCCACTCCGGTGCGGTAGCTGGGGACGTCGAATTCCAGGATGACCGAGTGGTGGACCACCCGGTCGATGGCCGCGGCTGTGGCCATTGGGTTGGCGAAGATGTGCTCCCACTGGGAGAAGACCAGGTTGGACGTGATGCCCAGGGACCGGCGTTCGTAGCGTTCGGCGATGAGCGTGAAGAGCACCTCGGACTCCTCGGCCCCTTGGGGCAGGTACCCCAGGTCGTCCAGCAGCAGGAAGTCGTAGTTGTCGAGCTTTCGTAGTTGTCGCGGTAGCGCCAGGTCGCGCTTGGCGGCGAGCAGGTCCTGCACCAGCCGGTGGGCTGGGGCGAAGAGGGACCGAGCGTCCGGCTTCCACCAGCCGGTGGCCCACGGCGCACAGTGCATGGGTCTTGCCGGTGCCGGGCAGTCCGAAGGCCAGCACGTTGCCGCCTCGCTCGACGAAGCTGCCGTCAGACAACTCGCCCAGTTGCTGCCGCAGAGCCAGGGGCACACGGTCGTGCTCGAAGGTCTCCCAGGTCTTGCCGGCGGGCAGCCTGGATGCGGTGCGCAGCCGGCCGATGCGACGCTGGCTGCGGTCCTCGGCCTCCTGCTCCAGCACTTCCAAGAGGGTCTCCAGGGCGTCGCCGTGTCCGGCGGCGGTGAATCGGGACACCGACTGCGCCCCCATGGTGGGCAGCCGGAATTGGTGGCACAGCTCCCCGATCCGGACCTGAATGGCGTTGGCCTCCATCATCAGACCACCCCCGTCAGCAGGGAGTCGTAGACCCTCAGGTCCGGCATCCCGGACAGGCTCAGCGCCGGTGCCCGCGGCGGAGCCGGGTTCGCCAGTTCCTTGACCGTGGCGTAGTCGAGGGAAGGGAGAGCTCGAACTTCTCATACAAGCACTCTCAGCAACCATCGTGAAGGAATACCCCAGCTTCAACGGCGCAGTGCTGCGGATACCCTGCTCCAAGGAAAGCCACCTCGAATACGCGGTCGCGCTCGCAACGGAGCACCCAGGCGTGGCCGCAGCCCACGAATACCGGCCAACGGAAGCGGAAAAGACGCCGGAACTGGTGAAACCACTGCTGCCTCCAGACCAGTCAAGCATCAGAATCGCGCCGGGGTCGACGTTCCGCCTAGACCTCGGTACCGGCATTCTGACGGACAACACGACCCGTCAACTCACGGCCGAGGAGAAGGACTCCATCACAATGAGAAGCCTGAACGAAGATGTGGCTTCAGGCGAGGACGGCAGACACACCATCACCGCAAAGGGTCCAGGAAGAACGATTGTGACACTCATGTACGCCGGGAAACCCTTCACCACAGTGGAGGTGAGAGTGCAAGATTGATACGGCGGGAATACTGAGACGACCCGGAGCAATACGGGGCCGGGCACACCAAGACGAGAACCGTCCCGGCAAAGGCCAGGCCGGAGCGTAACCGGGACGAGCCGCCTGAAGCGGGACCAGCCAAGGGAGGCCGAGAGCAGACGACTGTCACTTGGGATAGAATCAAAATGGAGCGGATTTCAAAATAAGACGCAGAATGGGGTCGGGAACGGGCAGACGCATCGGTGCACCGCTGAATCCAAGAGGTCCCGTTACCCACGGAAGGACGATACGCTCCCCCAGCCACAGCTCCTACAGGAGGCCCTCGACATCCACCGCCGGACGCGGAGCGAGAACCACGGACAAATTAGACAGCCGAACGTGCGGAACTACCGCACTGCCGGTTAGCGGCGCCGGGAAAACGACCCGGTTCGCACCGGACGCCCCAAGACCATACCTGGCTCCACCACGAGGAGAGTGAACACCGACTTGGAGAGACCGAAGCAGGTACCGGGCCGGATACCCCGGCAGGTACGGTGGAGGAGATCCAAGGGCCAAGGTGAAATACAGCAGCAACAGGCTGAAACGCCGTCAGCCATCGAACGAATGGGAGAAAACGCCGGGCCGGGATACCACTCAAGCCCGGCCAAGACGGACGACCGCCAAGGGGCACCGCCACACCACACCACCGGAAGCGGATTGAACGGACGGGAGATGGCAAAGGCCGGTACCACGGGCCCGAACCAAAGGGCGCCGCGCACGTGACCGGAAGAGATTCCGAACGGATTGTGGAATCGTCCGAAGAGGGGAGCACGAACTCCAGGAGACAAGAGCGACAGATGCGTGGGAAGATGAAAGCAGCGGCTGCCGAACACGAACCGAACACCCTGACCTACGAGGACACGGAGGGACTGGCTATCCTCAACGAACTGGGGTTGAGACAGAAATCAGCAGAGGACAAACCCCAAGAGGAAGACGAGGCCGGGGCCGGCCTGCAGCTGCAGGCCGCACCAGACACCGAACGGTGGTACGAACAGGTTGCAGAGCAAGATGAAGACGGGACACCGGACAACGAGGGACACGAAAACAGCGACGGCGTGACTCCCGATGAGAGCACGCCAAGCGCCCAAGTGGAGGAAACCAAGGATAGAACCGAAGCAGACGAGAATTTCTCGGAGACGCTTCAAGACTCCACAGGGATGTACCTCACGGAAATAGGCAGGGTAAAACTGCTGGACTACCACCAAGAGCAGGAGCTGGGACTGCAAATCGAGTTGGGTCGGCACCTAGTCAATATACGGACGCAACTGGAAACAGACCTAGGACACCCGCCAAAGGCCTGGGAAATCACAAGCCACGCCATCATGGCGACTCAGGCCGAGAAACCGTTGCTGGAAGCCCTGAGGGCAGAACTCAAGGCCAGAAAATCAGCCACGTTGAAGAAGCTGGCGGAGACGCCCCTGCCGGCGATGTCCCAAAACGGGGACAACAAGAACGGCTCCGAAAACACCGAGATACTCCACGTGATGGAAATGCCATGGCTGGACACCAACACAAGAGAAGAACTTTCGGAAGCCCTGTGGGGCAACGATGAGATACTGCCAGCCAACGCAACCGCCAGGGACGTCCTGAAAAACCCGGAGGTGTCCGAAGCGGCGAAACGGGGGCTGAGAAACGCCCTGAGAAACGCGGGACGAGCACCGGGCCAAGACAGCAGGCTATCGGAAATGCTGGTCAACACCGCCTTCAAGGAGTCGGTGGGCCTGGACCTCATACAGGAGGCAAAGGACTGGATACTACCTTGGAACCCAACCGCGACGGAACTGTATCAGGATGAACAGCACAGAACCAAGGAAGACCCGAGTGCAGGGTCGGGAGACCTGAAGAAGGACGACAGCCTGCGGAGATACATAGACGGCAAGGTACACCCGGAACTGCTGGCCGCAGCCGCCACCGCAACCGGAGACAACGCGGAAAGCGTCAAGGACAGGATAACCGGGCTATCCCTCAACAGCCTAATCATAGCACCTGAGACGGGGGGCCAACTCCCCCAAGACGACGGACAGCCGGGGGACCCGGACCAGATGGCCAAGCTGATCCGCCTGGAACCACTGCTGAAAGAACACCTGAACGCCATCGCACAAAACGGAACGAACGCGGAGAGCAAGGTCTCAATCGCCAACCTCAGACTGGTCGTGAGCATCGCCAAGAAACACATGGGGCGGGGCCTGAGCCTGATGGACATGGTCCAAGAGGGCAACATCGGACTGCTGCGGGCCGTGGAGAAGTTCAACCACCGGAAGGGCTACAAGTTCAGCACCTACTCCACATGGTGGATCCGCCAAGCGGTGACCCGGGCCGTGGCCGACCAAGGTAGAACCATCCGAATCCCGGTCCACATGCACGAAATCATCAACAAGGCAATCAGAACCTCGAGAAGGCTGGTGCAGGAACTCGGCAGAGAGCCGACCCACGAGGAGATCGGGGCCGAACTGGGCATGAGCGCCGAGAAGATCGAGGAAATACTCAGAATCGGAATCGACCCGGTATCCCTCGAAGGGAAGATCGGGGAGGAGCAGGATGCCGAACTAGGAGACCTCATCGAGGACAAGAACAGCCCCTCGCCGAGCGAAGAGGCCAACAGTCGACTGCTGAAGGAGCAGATCAACGAGGTCCTGAGAACCCTCACCGAGAGGGAAGCAAGAGTGCTCCAACTGCGGTTCGGACTCACCGATGGACGAGACCGCACACTGGAAGAGGTCGGCACGGAATTCGGCGTGACACGGGAGCGGATCAGGCAGATCGAGGCAAAAGCCCTCAAAAAAATGAGACACTCAACAAAGTCCGTCAAACTGCGGGACTACCTCACCACCTGAGGGAAATCAAACGAAGGGACGCAAGGGGAGCAACCCATCGACCACCCCAACGAACCGGAAAAACCGGCAGAAGGAGCGGCAAACAGGGATTGTGTACGAGTTTTTCAGGGTGTTGAATCTGGTAAAAAGTATTCGCCCCAGTCCGGAAACGCAAAAACGGCGTCTGCATCATCGCCGTACGCCGCAAAAGGAGGACGAGGAGAAAACAATGGCGGCGCTGGAGGTAATGACTCCAGCGACCGCCCAGACAGAACAGCCACCGCCCAACGCACGGAAAAGGAGCTTTAGATGGCAACTGCCCACGTACCCGAGTCTACCGAAGGACCATCACGGACGCAACTTGTCTACACGGTCCCCATTTACCTGAAGACTGCGAAACAGACCGACTTCAACCCGATTCTCACCAGCCTCATACCATCCTCCACGAAGGGACGCTCGGCTCTGCCTCGGGAGCCGATGGCAATGCTGCACATGGCCAGCCGATCCCGACAGACCAGGGTCCCCCGGAAAACAACCGAACTGCTGGAATGGCTGAAGACCGACCGGCAAGGCCTGGCAACTCTCTGCGGTTTCGACCGCATACCCAGCAGATCTACCCTCCGCAAGGTATTCGCGGAACTGGACGCGCTCAAAAACGAGACGCGCATCGTCAAGACCCAAATTACGAAGCTGTTGCGGAAAGAGCGAGGCAAGCCCAAGCGTGAAACCCGAGGAAAACCCAAGGCGATAGCGGAGGGCCTCAAGCGCCGGGTGGACCGCGACAGGGTGCGCACCCAGAAGGAGGGCGAGGACTCCCAACGCAGGGTGCCCCTCAAGCGGAACCGCCACTGGAAAAAAATTGAGGACTACCGCAAGTCGCGACTCGATTGCGCACTCGGGATTTTCCAGGTTGCGGACATGTTTCCAAACGACGAGGCAGCCGAACAGTTTATCGTCGATGCCCGGTGGCCGGATGGCGTCGTCAAGTGCCCGGAGCCGAACTGCAGTTCCCTAGGGGGTGTCGTCAAAGTAATTTAGTCCAAATCGCCATGGCCCGAATCTGGCAGATGGCCAGGTAAGAAAGGGAGTTCTTGGCATACCGGGTCGCCACTCCCCGCCACTGCTTGAACTCCAGGAAACCGTTCTCCACCAAATGCCGCAACTTGTACAGCGCCCGGTCGTAGTCCCGCTTTTCCTTCCGGTTGCTCTTGGGCGGTATCACCGGATTCATCCCCCGGGCCGAGGCCCCGGCCACGATTTCATTGGTGTCATAGGCTTTGTCCGCCAGCAGATGTTCCGCCTTGATGCCCTCAATCAGGGGCAGCGCTTGGGAGCAGTCAGCCACAGTGCCTGCGGTCACCGCCAGCCTTACCGGCATTCCGTGGGAGTCCACCGCCAGGTGCAGCTTGCTGTTGAGCCCCCTTTTGTGCGGGCAATGGCTTGGTTGCCGCCCCGGGCCCCGGCGCTGTGGGGATGGGCCTTGATGTAGCTGGCGTCAATCATCAGCCATTCATAATCAGGGTCATCCATCACCGCCTCCAGCAGCCCGGCCCGGACGTTCCGGTCCCGCCAGCGGCAGAAGCGGCGGTGGGTGTTCTTCCAGTCCCCGTAGTCCGGGGGCAGATCCCGCCAGGGGGCGCCGGTGCGCAAAATCCAGAACACGGCGTTGATGAAACGGCGGTTATCTTGGGCCGGCCGGCCTGTCTTGCCCTTGCCGCCGGGGAGAAGGGGTTCCAAGATTTCCCATACCCGGTCTGAAATATCGTGGCGCCGGTGCGCCGGCGCTACGGCTACTGCTGGCATTGCCCAATCCTGCTGCACTAATTGCAATATCAGCTTATTATCACACTCTCACTTTGACGACACCCCCTAGTATTACAACGACGGTTCGCAAGAAAGGGCCCTTGAGCACCTCTTCAGACCTGCCCACGCGCTTGACAGCTTTGTGGTCTTGCCTTCCGCGAAGCGATTTCCGGCTAAAAACTGACCAAATGTGACCAAATAGAGGAAGCGTCGTTGTAATACTAGGAAGTGTCGTCAATTTAAGAATATCGGTCTCCAAGCGTCGGTTTCCGTCATCCCCGCGAAAGCGGGAACCCGGAATCCGGTAGCTGGCAAATACGCATTTGCTGCCAATGGCCCTTGCATTCCCGCGAAAGCGGGAATGACGGTGAATATGACGACACTCCCTAGACGTCGTAGAGATACGGAGCCACAAAATGCGGACCTGGCGCTGTCGGGGATGCGGCCGGCGCTTCAACGCATTGACATGCACCACTCTGCAGGGTATCCATGGGTCCTGGCGCTCGATCGTTCTCGCGGTATATTGCAGCATCCAATTTCCCCAATACACGGGTCTTTCGATGGCCTGCGCCCTGAAGACCGATCATCAAACGAAAGGCCATCACACTGTGCTGCGCCTCAAGCATCATATCTTCCAGGCCATGGAAGAGGAGCTGCCTCCGTTCTCCGGGATCTGCCAACTTGACGACACGCTCATCGGAACCGTCAACGGTGTGTCGGTATCGGTGATCGGTTGCGTGGAACAGGAGAGCGGTCAAATACGGGCTGAAGTGATCGTCGGAGAGATCAACAAAGACAATTCCACCCAGTTCATCAAGACTGCCACCACAAAAGACGCCCAATTGCTTACGGATCAGTCAGGCAAGTATCCCTACGGGCTCAGGAAACGGTTGACGGTGAACCATTCCATACCAGAGATGGCTCGCTGGATCGAAAAGCGTCAACTATTGGTGACGACAAACACCATCGAAAGCTTTTGGGCGCTCCTGAAATCGTTCCTCCGCATACACCGCGCGGTGACCTACGCCACCTATATCTGTATGTGGCGGCGGCGGCTTGGCACATCGGCCATCAGCGCGAACCCATTGTCGACCAGATGCGCGCCCTCCTCTGCAATTCGCACCAGGTGTGGAGTCGGCTTCCTAAGGAGCAGCCCGAGGCCCTCCTGGCTTTCCAATTGGATCTGCAGCTATTAGCGAACCAGGCCGCACCTAAGCCGGCGCCATCCTCAAAGCGTATGCCGCGCGCAGCCTAGCGGCACTAAGCCCTCGTCCAGCAACGGTCTTCCAGTGGACCAACAGCGCCGGTATCCGTCGAGCATGTAGCAATCGCCGGATGCCGGCGCTGACCTTTTGGCAGATCATTGAAACCAACTAACCACATGCTTCAGGGGTTACCGGTCAAAGGCCTTTGATACTTGGCCAGGGCTGACTTCACTTCATTGGCCTAGATTTCATCAGATTAACCACCAGACGGTCGAGGTGGCCTATCTGCACCACTGTATCTCGCGGCTGTAGCCCAGGATTACCGAAGCGCTGGCGGGACAAGGATTCGCGGTCCACGCAAGGCCAGCGGACAGCGCCCTCCCAGATGGAGCTGAACCTGGCCTGCGGCTCGCCGCTGGCGGTGAGCACCAGAATATTGCTCGCCCTTGTGAAGGCGACGTATTGCCGGCGAGCCCGATCGAAGTCCCCGATGCGCTCCACCGGTTCGCCGGGATACGGGCCGCAGTATTCCGCCAAGTTATGGCCCACGCGGTCGGTTTCCAGGTCCGGTCCGTTCAGCGATCCTACGATGACCACGTTCCACTGCCTTCCCTTGGCCTGGTGGATGGTGGTCACCAGCATCTCGTCGCCCGCATGCACGCGGACATGACCGGCGGGTTCGCAGCGGGCCGGTACGCCCGCCGCCTTCAGGCCGTCCAGGTAGGGGCCGCTCACCCCGTCCTTGACACTGTGCAGCAGCAATGCAGCCTGGCCGTAGGCGGCAATGACGCCGTTGCACCTCAGGAACCGGATCAGCTCGCCAACCCTGCGGCCCTCATCCCGGGCATCAGCACCCTGCACCGCGATGACGGCGGGGTAGTCCGGGTGGGTCTCCGGGGCGGCGGGCACGATACCTTTGGCATAGCGGAAGGGCCGGCCTTCAACGTCCCAGTCGGCGGCGGTGTCCATCCACCGGCCTACGGCGGCAACGATGTCCCGGTGGGAGCGGTAGTTGGTGGTGAGTTCCACCACGCGGCAGCCTGGAAACCAGCAAGGGAACTCGAGCAGGTTGGCGACGCTGGCACCCCTGAAACGGTAGACGGACTGGTCGTCATCGCCAACGACCACGATGTTGCCGTGAGTCTGGGTCAGCCTGCTCAGGATGCGCAACTGTATCCTGGAGGTGTCTTGGAACTCGTCGACCATCAGATGCCGCACGGCTGCGCCTGCCCGGGCGGCGATGTCGCCGTCCCGCAGCACACACTCGGCCCACACCTGCAGGTGCGCGAAGTCCGCCTTGTTCGTTGCCAGCAGCAGCTCGCGGTAGCGGCGGAGACAACGCCCAAGGGCGGCGATGAAGGAACGTTCGGAACCGGTGAGGACCTCGAGGTCGATCATCTCGTCGCAGATGCGGTCGAAATAGCGTGCGGCCTCTGCAACCGTGTGGACACCGTCCCGCCACCCGCGCCCGGAGAGAATGTCCCAGTCAGGGCCGAAGATGGTGTCGAACTCCCGGCAAAGCAGCAGGTGCTGCTCCCGCTCGTCCAAGACCCGGTAACCGGGCCGCAGGCCTACCTGGCCAGCGTGGGGAGCCAGCAGCCGGTGGCAGAGGCCGTGGATGGTGGCGATGCGCACGCCGGAGGCGGGTCCCGCCATACCGCAGGCCTGCGCCGACGCAGCGAATCGCTCTCTCAGTTCCACCGCCGCGTCCCTGCCGAAGGTGCAGAGGAGCAGCTCATCGGGAGCGCTCTCTCCCAGGAGCAGCAGGTTGACCGCCCTGCGCTCGATGCAGCGAGTCTTGCCGGAACCGGGTCCCGCCACTACCAGCAGCGGGCCGTCGGTGTGGCCGACGACCTCCCTCTGCCGGGCGTCGAGCTCCGGGCGCAGGCGTCGGATCATGGGTGCGATGGTCATGGGTCTCCTTGGTTTCCGGGATGCCTTGGTGAAGATGTGGTACGGGGGACTGGCGTGCGTCTTCAGGCGATGACCGAAATCTCATCCGGAAAGCCTGCGGAGGGACCGGCTGTTGTGTGTCCGATCCCTGCCTCAGGGATTCAGATGCCCGAAGAATTGGGAATTCCCCCTGCAGGGGTACGGCTAACCTTCGGGCAGCTCGATTCTCCCGTCGTCGTCCGTTCCCGCGTGGATGTGCTGCACCACCAGCTTGCCCACGTGCTGGATGTGGAAGGTGGCGGAGCCCACCTGGAGCTGCCCATCCCTGGCGAAGTCCTGTTCTTGGTCCCGGGAGGGGTTCGGCGCCGGAGGGTCGCCGGCGGGCATGCCGTCGGGCGCCCGGTACTGCAGTTCGAAGACTCGCCGGCACTCGTTTTCCGAGTGATAGGGCCTGGGCGGACGCTCGATTCCCACCTGCGTGGCGATGCGCTCCAGGTCCTCCTGCATGCTGTTCAACCCCCAGATGATGTGCACATGGTGGTGGTTGCGGGCCGCCCACTCAATCTGTTCGTCGCGCTCCATGTCCGGGAAGACCAAGACGCCGACCACGAAACCGTAGTAGCCGGTGGCATCATCGATGGCGTTGTGCATTTCGATGCATCCCTCCTCCGTCTCCTCCAAGGGAGATTGCACTTGGACCCAGCTGCCGTCCGGCTTGAGTAGATACCACTGGCCCTCGCTATCCAGCATGTAGGTTCCGCCCTTGATCTGCAGGGCGAACCGGCCCCGCCGGTCCAGCCAGAGGGCGAAGTCCAGTTGCCTGCCACCTTCGCGGCAGCGGAACTCATAGATGGCGTGTCCGTTGATCGGCAGATTCTGCAGAGCGTCGAATACCCGGGCCTCCGCGGCCCTCTTGGGATCCTGCCGGCGGTGTGCCGGAAATTCCTCGGGGTTCATCCTTATTGCCATGATTTCTCCTCGTGTACGTTGAATAAGAAAAACCGCACCTGCGGTGCGGCCTTGACGGTGACCAGTTTCCTTGCTGTCCGCTTGACTAACTACATATGCATCCTCCTCCCTGACCTGCGGCTTTCCTGAAGCTTGTGCCAGTGTTCTGACTTGGGTTATGTAGGGCGAAGCCACGGTTTCCTGAAGGGAAACCAGACTCCACTACCCACACAAACACCTTCATCTCGTCCTGTGATTCGCGCCTGCACTTCGTACAGGCCTGTTCACAACGGCAGGGCAAAACAAATTTCTACTCAATCCCGCTAGACAGGCCAGCTATCGCCAGCTATCACTTCGTGACAAATTGGTACACAATCCCCCTTCAACATCTATGAGTACGCCCGTGGATTCGCGGCCAACTGGCAGCCCGATCCCAAACCTTCGTTGGGCAATCAAACCATAGCGGCGCATAACCTGAAGGAACTGACACGGCAACGTGACCGTGTTGAGGAACTGGAAGCGGAGTTGGCGCGGTTGAAGGGCTGCGATCCGGCTACTGGCGAGATTGTAGGAAGCGAGCCACTTGCAGCTCACATGCAAGCGGGTGGGATTTGCAAGTTAGAAGAAGAAGAAGAAGAAGAGATTGCAATTCCCAATTATGAAAATGTAAATTCTTCTTCATTCTCCGTACCTGATGTTGCACCTTCTGACCCGGTTGCATGTGACGTGCAAGCGGCTTATGACTGCACCAACCCGCCGAGAGAATTTGATGAAGCCTATGTACGCGCATCGCTCCAGGAATACGGGAAAGACGACGGGCAGAAATGGGAATGGCCAAATGCGGCGGTCAATACTTACCGAGAGGACTGGAACAAATACCGAGTAGAGCTGGCCCAATGGCGTATGACTCGAGCCAAAGCCATGCCAAAGCCTGCCAAGAATTACGGGAGTGAACTGGGCGACCGCACCCCGATCGCTGCTGAATCCCCTACCTTTGTTCCGCCCATGTCCAAGGAAACTACCATAGAGTGCGAGGGCTGCGGTAAGGAAGTGCGGCTTCGTAGCATCCTGCATCCACGCACCAACCCGGACGCCAAGGTGTGCGGCAAGTGCTGGGAGCGGTCCTGGCAGGCAATTGGAGCTGGGAGCGAGTAAGTGTAAGCACTGATTCGACGTTTCCGGCCTGCGGGTATCCTCCTTGCACCCGCAGGCATTTCCAAGGGGCTAGAATGGAAGAATGGTGGGACAATGGTCTTCACCATGAAATGCAACCGATGTGGTGGGCAAGGCTCCTATACCGCAACCGACCTTGAAGAAGCTACGGCCATTGCTAAGTTCTTCTTGAGCAAACACGTCATGTGCAAACCAGACTGAGAGGATTTGATATGCCGGGACGCATGGGACAAAGCAGATACAAGTTCACGAACTGCTATACGTGTAACAAGCTGGTGCAACTGAGTGGCAAACATCGTGATTGTCCAGAGTGTCGGAGGTTGAAGGCGAAGGGTAAGGGTGTGAGCACTCTAGAACCGATTGCTGTGAAACGCTAGGGAACCGCTGGATGGGGTGTTGCCTGTAATGGCCCTAAAGCTGATGCAATTTCAGAAGGATTTTATCAAGGCGGTGGAGGACCCGAGGTATGACACTATGGTTTTGTCTGGCCCGAGGTCACTGTCTAAGTCTTTCCTCGCTGCCAAAATCCTAACGAGGGCTTTGAGTCCGGGCGACACCCTCTACGCTGGTGGCCACGAAGTCATCCTAGCGGCGGCGACACTGGACACCGCCCGATACTGCTATAACTACATTCAGGAAGCCTTGGAACCTTTGGGCGGATACAGATTCCAAACCTCAATCACCCGTATGGGCATCACCCACCTGTCATCAGGTACAAAACTGAGGGTCATGTCTTCCAATGCAAAGGGGAGCTTCGGCATTGTAGGTTGCGATTTTTTGGTGCTCGATGAACCAGGAAGCCTTGAGGTAAGGGGAGGCCAAGCACTTTGGGATTCTATATCTACTTCGCAGGGTAAGGTGGGGAGCAACTTGAAGGTCATCTTGACCGGCACCCTGGGGCGGATGGCGACAGGTTCAGGCCATTGGTGGTATGACTTGTGCCACAAAGGAACGACGGGTAAGACGTGGGTCAAGCTGTTCCGGGGCGACCTCAAGACGTGGGATAAATGGTCAACCATCCGGCGGGCGAACCCCCTCATAGACAAAGACGTAAACACCCGAGAGAAGATCAAAGAAGAGCGGGCGGCGGCTCGTCACGATTCCAGATTGAAGGCAAGATTTATGACCTTCCGCGAGAACATTCCCACCTCGGATGAAAGCGAGTCACTTTTGACCGCCGATGAATGGTTGGAGCTGAGAGCCAAACCAGCACCAGCACCCGAGGGATCGCCCCTAGTCGGAATCGACCTGGGTTCTGGCCGGGCATATCCTGGAACGGGCGATGACGCCGGGAGATGCGTTGTGGGTCTCCGGTGGCGAGGTAATCCTTCTGGCCTCTTCCCTGGAACAAGCAAGGATAGTCTTTCGGGTGGTTCGGGCGGAGCTTGAGCCGAAGGGTGGCTATCGTTGGGTGGATTCAACCCAGCGAATCGGCTGCACTCACTTGGCGACCAACACCCGGTTGCGAGTCATCAGCAGCAACGCCAAGTCCGCTATGGGGATTCTAGGCGTGGGGCTGGTCGTGCTGGACGAACCCGGGGCCTTTGATATTGTCGGTGGCGAGATGATGGCCGATGCCTTGTTTTCGGGGCAAGGCAAACCGAACTCCCCATTGAAGCTGCTGATCATCGGCACACTTGCGCCGAACCAGGTACAGGCAGGGAGTTGGTATTACGACCTGGTGGCCGCCGGAACGAAGGGCAGCGTATATGTTCAGAAGCTCCAGGGCGACCCCGACACCTGGGACACTTGGGCAACCATCCGCAAGGCAAACCCGTTGACCGCGATCTCTCCCCAGTTTCGCCACAAGCTCCTGGAGGAACGCGACGCTGCGCTGGGGGATACCAGACTCTCCGCAAGGTTCAAGTCCTATCGGTTGAACCTGCCGACTGCCGATGAATCTAGCGTGTTGCTGGAGGTCGACGACTATAAGCTCCTGATAGGTCGTGACGTCCCTGAACGAGATGGCTCTCCAATCGTAGGAGTTGACCTGGGCAGCAACCGGGCTTTCAGTGCTGCGGTGGCGACGTGGGCGAATGGCCGTACCGAGGCGCTGGCAGTCTGCCCCGGAATCCCCAGCGTGGCGGAACAAGAGCGCCGCGACAAAGTGCCACGAGGCACCTATCAGCGTTTGGTAGACGACGGCAGTCTGATAGTGGCGGAAGGTCTGCGCGTACCGCCCGTTGGCCTTCTGTGGAACACCATGACCGAATCCTGGGGATGGCCGGCGCTGGTGGTTTGCGACAGGTTCAGGTTACGAGAACTCCAGGACGTTGCCGGGGACGCACCAATCGAGACCCGCAGGGCATTGTGGTCAGAAGCATCGGAGGACATACGGGCCTGTCGCAAGCTGGTCAAGGACGGCCCCTTGAGCCTGGCAGAGTCAGCCCGGGCATTGCTTGTTACCAGCTTGGCGCATTCCAAGGTTCAGGCAGACACCAGTGGGAACATTCGCATGGTGAAGAAGGGACACAAGAACGAGAGCCGCGACGATGTGGCTTTCGCGTTGACGTTGACCTGCGGGGCCTTTGTGCGGTATCCGCTGGTGGCGGTGGTGGAACCTACGGGGCCGGTGGTGGTTGGGTGAACTGCCGAATCTGCCAGTGCTTCCTCCTGGAGCATGAGGGTCCGGACTGTGCGGGATGCGTTGTTTCACCAGCGCCCGTAAGAATGACGAGCGCGGGAGCCGCGACAATGCGAGAATCCAAACCAAAGCCGCCGCCGGAGCCTCCCATGCCTCAGCAGACACCGGAGGAAATCCGGGCCGAAGTGCTGACGGAACTGGCAGAGCTGGCAAAGCCCGCCGCTGATAGGTTCTGGCGCAAATATGTACCGCTCCAGGACGTTGCCAAAATCTTGAGGATAGGCTGGCAAGAAATGTCAGGACACCGCAAGCGGCTGGACATTCCGGCAACCCGGTTGACCGCGCCGGATGGCGAGCGGAACATGATGCTGACCGTAGAGGACGCCCGGCGGTTAATAGCTGACATTGTGGCGGTGGACTGATGCAGCATGAGATTAAACCGCGTCCCTCGCAGCGCGGACGGCTGCGGGCCGGGCAAGGCAAGTATTTCTGCCAGCGATGCGGCGCCGAGGGAACGCTGGCGGAGCTGCGGGCCAGCGAGTGCAACCCTGGGGATACCGCCGAACCGTAGCGGTGTAGTGCCCCGCTGCAGTATCCTCCATCTCCGCAATGCCCTGGCCGAAAGGCTGGGGCTTTCCCTTTAGTCCTGACGCGGATCGCGCCGGATCGGATCCGTAAGCTGTAACAAATTGGGTTGACATACCCTTTGACGTGTAACTAACCCGTAACATACAATTCTCTTGTGTTACAGGTTAAGGATCGGAAAGGAGAGAGAATGGCAGTGTCCACAAGGCAACGCTGGTACTGGTTCAAATTCCAGTGCCAACACTGCGGGGCCGACAGCAAGGCAACCCGGAGCGATGCGAAATTCTGCGGGGCGCGTTGCCGGGTGGCCTGGAACCGGGCGCAAGCAAAGGCAGAGGCGGCACGGCCTTCGCCCATTTCAAACACGGCGGCGGAGCTGATCAAGGCGATGGCCAACCCGCCGAGATCCCTGGGGCAGAATCGGTACGGGACGTTATCGCGCCCCTAATGCTTGACGACCCCCACACTTTCGCCTCCGAACTCTCGGACTCCGAACTGGCCTGCATGGCCGGGACCGCCGACATTGAAAGGCCGAACCGAATACTCTTCGGCACGGAAGAGCCGACCTCGGCGGAGTTCAACGTAATGCTGGGCTGTCTCCAAGACGAGATCATTCTCCGGGTGTTCCTGGGCGGGTACGTCCAAGACCCGGCACCCCTGAGCCTGGAGACAGGGGTTTGCATCCGCTCCGCTTTCGAAGGGATCGACCTCCGCTCGGCGATGCTCGCAGCTATGATGGGCAACGAACAGAACGACATGATGGTTGCGGGCGTCTTCGTGGCCATCGCCTGTCTGAACGATGAGGAGTGGGAAACCGCTGCCACGGTGTTGGACTACCTGGAGGTCAGGACGGGGGAGCATAAGCCGACGCCTCAGCTGGACTTTACGCATTTTAAGCGGCATAAGCGAGGGAATCTGCAATAGGATGGTACAGAGTGGCGGGGAGTTTCTGTACATCGGAGTTGGCGGTCGATAGTGAAAAACCCTCCGACACCAACCACCAGTGGCTACGCACAAAGGTGATGTCATCCATTACTTTTCCTGGATTTTGCGTAAAGTCGAGCCAAGTCCCACCACCACTGCAGGGGCACAGTCGGCAACACCGATGCCGGGAATAACGCGCCCTGCAGCGACGCCAACGACCCCTGAGAGGGCAACACCTACAGTAGAGCCGACGGCCACACCTGCTCCTTTGCCCGGTTCACCTGAGTCGGACCGGGAAGCTTTGTCCCAGATATACCACGGAATGATAAAGTGGGATTTATACACGAAAAGTCGGGCAGATAACTGGAATCAGGACCAGGTGCCGCTCTCTGCTTGGGAAAATGTAACCGTTAACGCCGAAGGCCGGGTAATCGGCCTGGATCTGGGATCTATTCTGGATCACTCGCCCAGGGATCATCGGCCCTTCGTGCAGTGGAACGACGTGCTGAAACTTGCTGCTTTGGAGGAGTTGAGCCTCGACAATACCAGCCGGATTGGGGAACTTCCGCCCGGACTGGGAAATCTTGTCAACCTGAGAGTTCTCAACCTGAGAGGAAATGAATTCAGTGGCCTTCTACCTGCCGAATTGAAAAACCTGGTGAACCTTGAGACGTTCCTAATCTCAGGCAATGAGGATTTGCAGGGCTGCCTGCCGCCAAGTTTTGAAGATATACCGGATAAAGACTTTGACAACAGTTCGGTTGACCACATCACTTTCTGCGTCGACGTCTCCGAGAAGGAAAGAGCAGCTCTAGCCGCGCTCTTCGATGCAACTGACGGCCCCAACTGGGAAATCAGCGATAACTGGCTGAGTGATGCGCCGTTAAGCGAGTGGTCTGGAGTTACCACTGAGTTTTACGGCAGCGTGGTGGGGCTGGACCTCAGCTGGATTGGGTTAAACGGAGAACTGCCCGAGGAACTGGGCAATCTGAGGAACCTGCGAACGCTGCTACTGAGCGGAAATGATTTGCGCGGTTGTATTCCTGTTGTGCTGATCAGCGCCCCGGGCGAACTGAACGAACACGATCTCCTCGAAATTGGGATTCCATTCTGTCAAGACGCATACTTGGAGGAGAGGGAGGCGTTAATCGCGATATTACAGTCATTTGGGCGCTCAGGTAATGTCCTTCGTGAGATGAGATACGGTAATCTTCACGATTTTGAAGGCGTAATAGTCGACGAGGAGGGCTGGATTACCGGACTAGACTTTGGCCGAGAGGGCCACAGAGGGGAGATTCCACGGGAACTGGGAGGCTTCTCGAACCTGACTCGGCTGGACCTAACATCCAACAGTTTCAGCGGGAGCATACCCACTGAACTGGGTAACCTGACCAAGCTGACACACTTGGATCTTGGCAGAAACGAATTGACCGGGGGCGTGCCAGCTGATCTGGCCAAACTTTCCAGCCTTACTCGCCTGGGTCTCAACGACAATGACTTAGGCGGGAGTATACCTCCTGAACTGGGAAGCCTTTCCAATCTGACCTATTTGGCGCTGGCCAACAATGACTTAGGCGGGAGCATACCTCCTGAACTGGGAAGCCTTTCCAATCTGACCTATTTGGCGCTGGCCAACAACGGCTTAAGCGGAAGCATACCGCCCGAGCTAGGCAATCTGTCTAACCTCGAAGAGCTGTCTTTATCTGACAACCAGCTAAGTGGGGAAATACCTGCGGCCTTAGGCAACCTTTCGAGTCTGACTCTTTTGGGTCTATCCAGAAATCTATTGCGCGGAGAGATTCCGTCTGAGTTGGGTGGTCTAACAGGTTTGACCAATCTGAGCCTTGATCAAAATCAATTGAGCGGGCCTATACCCGAGTCGCTTGCGAGCCTAGCTGACTTGCAGGCCCTGAACCTAACTGGGAATAACCTGAGCTGCGTCCCACGGAGCTTAGCCAGGCAGCTCCGGGACAATTTGCAGCGTTCCATAGGCGACTTACCGGCCTGCTAACTACAGTGCTCCCAGGACCGGGCCAAGGAAGTTGCGGCAGCAGATGAGCGCGGAATGCAGGTAGTCTAATTTCTCAGCTACTGGCCGGAATAACTTGGCTCGTCGCGGAGAAGAAGGGGATTTGACGGTATGCCGGTCGACCGCAGGATCGGCGGCGGCGGAATGTTGGGTTTGCCGATCCTGACAGTTTGCGAGGCGCCAATGATCCAGTTGCCTGGAATCCGATGAGAGTTCTTCCCAACAAGGGAATAGTCGATCGCCAGCCCCACTTTTCTGGTTCGACGATCATGACGAACCATTCCCCGCGGCGCTGGTCACACACCCCATACCGGATTCCGAGTAAGCGGTTCGGGCCACACTTCCTGGAGTGGCCCGAACCAATCTGTTCAGGACTGTGGCGGATTCCCCCTCACACAATACCCGGCGCAACTACACCCGCGCCTAGCCCGTCATCGCCAACGCCCACAGGAAGGTGTGGCACGGGAACATAGCCGACCACCTGGATATCCGGTGCGCCATCGCATGGCTGACCAGGCGTGATCTCTGACCGCTAGGTCAGGGCCAACGGTTCGAGCCTCACTACCCCCTGCCAACGACTGACTGCACACCCGTTGTAGCCCGGGACTCGCCCGGACCTCCTGTGTCAAGGGCGGCGGGATGTTGGGGCGGCGTATGGTGGCAGCAGGAGCGCCCACCGCGGCGGTCCAGAGACAGGGCCGGTGGAAACACGGAGACATGGTGGCCCGCGCGAGACGAAGCGGCAGGGGAAGCGCTGAAGTGGCTGGTCTAGCCTCTTTTCACAGCGCTCCACCGATTCCCACCTGGACGGTGACAGCGCCATGCCACCGGTGAGGCGACACCGCATCGGCGACCAGATGCCCGCGGTCACCCACGCCGGGCCCGACCCGAGCGCCATCGCCCTCTGCCGGGACCTCGTGGCAGAAGTGGCCCCCGTGGATTGCGCCATCCTCTTCGGCTCCCGCGCCCTGGGCGGCTGGGACGACCAGTCCGACCTAGACATCATCGTCATCCACCAAGCGGCCGGTGATGACGCACAGGAGCCGAGCCTCGTTGGACTCGCCATCAACCAGCTCAGACAGCTCCACTACCCAGGCTATCTCGCCTACGAAAGCCCGCACCACGGGGTGGTGGATGGGCTGATTGTCTCGACACCGGAGGATTACCGCGCCCGCCGCCGCACCCAGAACCACGTCATGGCCCGGGCCGCCCGGGAGGGCCTGGTCTTCTGCAAGGAACCGGGCAACGAGCACCGCTACCGCCACGACGGCGACGTCTCCAACGAGTGGGAGCTCGTGACCAGGGAGCGGCTCCGCCGCGCTGCCTCGACCCATCGCGGCATGGAGGCGTTGAGGGGCTTCTCGCCCTGGTACGCCTTGGGCGACCCGCCCGCCCGTCGGCACCGCATCAACGTCCACACCAGCCAGGGATGTGATGCTTACGGACTGCTGTGGAACTCGGGAGCGGCGCTCCTGTCCATTCTGGGCGCGGTGTACCCCCGGGGCTCGGTGGCGGAGATGGCCCGGTCCATCGCCCCGCACGACGCCGGCTGGAGGCATGATTTCCGTAGCGACCTTGACCGCATCGACCAGTACTCCGGTTGCGGGTGCGAGGTGGTCGTAACGGACCCCATCGCCGATGTGCCAGCCATGTGGCGGGACCTGGAGGCGGACCGGGATGCGCTGTGGCAACGGATCCGCGACCTCAGCGGCTATGACCTGGCCCTTGACCCTGGCGGAGGACCACAACCGAGCCGGTGATCATGTAGCTGAACTGACGAAACCAAAAGGAGTACGCGGCCTACGGCCGCGAAGACACACCTCACGCCAGTGAGGCAACAGCACCGGCAAGACTAATTGTCGTTGATCACCAAGCTGACCGGAGACCGGCTGGTGGACGGGCAATACGAGCCAATCTCCATCTAAGAGGTCGAGGACGGAGTCCTGCAGGGCCACACGGCCGTGACTCCGCACCAGCCGGCTGATGACGTACACCAAGCCCACCCTTCAACCCCTTCAATCCCCCGTTGCATAATGTCGGCAAAACATCCCGCCACGTGGCACGCACCCAATACTGCCCCGATCGACAACCCGCGAGGGAGAAGAACCATGTCCACCACGCCGGCACCGGCAGGAAGCGAAACAGACTTCAACGCCATTGCCGCCCGACTCAGACACTTCAGGAAGGACACCAATTACATCCAGGCCCACTGGGAAGAGTGGCAGGAGACATACCCGGACCACTACGTCCTGGTTTACGGCGAAAAGCTCATCAGTGCCTCGACCGACCTGAAGGAAGCGATCCGCCTGGCTGAAGACCAAGGAGTTGATCCAGGACATGCAGCACGGGCATTCTTCTCAACGGACACCTCAGATCTGATCCTCGGGGCACTGGCCAATCTGAGATGATTGCAAAACTGACTCAGTGGCCTGTAGACCTGTGAGTCCTATGGAAGTGGATACTCCCGTGTGCTGGTGTCAGGACACGTTACTTCGTCCGAAGTGACCATACGGCGTTTCGCCTGCGTTTCTTTCACGCGGATGGCCGGCGCATGATGCAGTGCACGTCCCCGTAAAGCGCTCCTGTCGGGTCTTCCGGCGATGGGTGAATGATGTCTTCGTCTGGGCCCAGCTTGCTGGTCCAGTGTCCATTCTCAAGCTGTCTTGCTGCGTGGGTCCACCTGCCGTCGCGGGCGTAGAGAGCAACCTTGTTGTACCCAGTTTCTCTTCGGTCGCTGTCGCAGGCTGAGAAGCCCAATCCAGTGAACACTTCCATCAGTGCTTCTATTTCGGGAGAGCGGCGGGCTGGCCAGAAATACCCGGGCAGGTGGCTCCACCAATCATTCGTGTACCCTGCAGCCCATGCGACGCAATTGTATCTCTCTGATGGCTCGCTGGTGATTTCGTAGCCCGCCGCGGCCAGGGTGGGGAGGAAGTCTTCAATCCAGTGCGGCATTGTCCTACCAGCTATACCCTTGGTCGCGTCCCCACCGTAGCCATGCGGCGGTCATTTTTTCTAGGTTGCCTTGACAGCCTTCGGGCACTGGGTTTGCGCCGGTGATTGCGTGCAGTGCAGGGAACCAGTGACTGGGGTTTTTCTCTATATGCCGAAGGATGAGCGGGACGGCCTCTTCTCCTAGGTTGATTACCCGTTGGTATGCGGGATGCTTGGTCATTTCGTGGAGGTCAACGCCTGGGCACCGGTCCCTCTGCCACTCATCCACGAGGTTGGTAAAAGTGGTTTCCAGTTCCGGAGTCTTTGGTTGCATGTCCGTTCTCTCCATTGCAGGCTGGAAGGCTGATGCAAGTCTGATACTGTCCTGCTGACGGCTTGTCCGCACCAAGTATATGACTCGCTATTATAGAGCCTGTGTTTGCTTGGGTTATCGAAAGAGGTCGAATTCAGGGGAACTGCAAAGTTGCCTCTGGGCTCTGTCCTTCTGGGTGGAACGAATCGTTCCGTAAAGGTGCCGGCTTCATTCGCCCAGGTCTGAGGGACGAAGTGGGTTTTGCAATCGTCTTCAATCTGTACCAACGCCGCCCTGTTTAGGGCGGGGGATACCCCGCGAAACCTTCGTGATTATTGGATTATCACGAGTTTAGGGGAGTCCCAAATGTCCGCAGATCCGGAAGAGGAACGCCGGTACATACTCGCCAGCACGGCCCACCTGCAGGATGGCAAGGGGCAGATGGACGTGCCGTAGGAAGGGCCGCCCCCAAGCGGCGACAAACTGGCGCAGAGGCGGCGATGGAAGGTCCATCGCCGCCTCTATTTTTTCAGACCATCAACTTACGCGAACGGACAATCACCCCATATTCACCTGCTACAAAGATTGTATGAAGCGAGGCAGCAATAGCAGCTGAGAGGTATGTGAAAACCTGGTACTCGAAGAGAGCAAAGTGGTAACTGGTGTGCAAAATAGCTGCGATTAGGGAGGAATTCGTAGCTGAATAGGGGCTGTAACCCCCCGGCAACCACCCGGGGGACTTCGAGAGAATTCTTGAAATACGGGGCAGGAAACTGCCCTACTATTCCAGGGCAGCCGGGGAACTGAACGTGCCCCGGCCCATCGGGGACACGGGCATTTTCGCCTCCTGCCATGGGACAGGGACCCTGATCGCCGGGCGCGCCCGCCGGGTGGTGGAACACTTCGGACACCCTGCCGGGTCCCTGGTCATCCAGTTGAGGCGACCTCTGAATTCAGCTGTCAACTGATGATGCGGCGATGAACCGGCGTCGCGGGCACAGCGGGGCATCGGATTACCGAACGTCTCGCACATGCTGGCCCCGTGGCTGACCGCAACCCTCAACTCGGACGGCTCGATCACCCTCACTCGGTCCGCTTCCGATGGCGGCCCCGTGACCGGCTACCATGTCCTGTTGCGCAGGCCCAAGGAGGGCGAAGAAACTTTCATCGTTTGCGCCTCCGACATGGGCAACACCGCGACCGACCCGGATACCAGGTACGGGTACCACGTCAAAGCCGAGAACGCTCACGGCCTGAGTGGTGTGTCCAACTTCGCCCGGGTCGACACCTGGCTCCTCTCCGGGAACACTGCCAACGCCGGCGTTGCACAACAAATGCCAACTGGCGCTCAAAGAAACTTTTTCTGCACAGCAAATAGCCTGCAGCCAGGCACTTCACCCGACCGGAAACCGAAAGCGGAACCGGCCCGCCGACTGCTCTCAGAAGATAGAGTAAACATCTACACAGGATTGATATGATCCCAACGCCCAGACCTCCATACGAGTGGGACGAAGACAAGCGCCAGGAAACCCTCAGACTGCGGGGACTCGACTTCGCACTGGTGACCCGGATAGACTGGGACACCGCCACCTACCGTCGACAGGAACGGGGAGGCGAGACTAGATATGCCTCGCTGGCAATGCTCGACGACCGGCTCCACCACTTGGTCTGGACACGCCGAGACCCCTACACCAGAATAATCAGCCTCAGGAAAGCTAACGACAGGGAGATAGCACGATATGAACGCGAACAGGCCTAGGCTCGTGCGCAACACCCCCGAGGAAGAGGCAGAGATAGCCAAGCAGATAGCCGAGAACCCCGACGAGGCGGAGTGGACCGACGAGGACTGGGCCAACTCCATGACCACCGAACAACTATCCACTGAGTTCGCCACGTGGGCTAAGGAAAGACAAGCCGCCCTCAAGGCCGGGCTGCTCGAGCATGTCACCATCACCCTCGACCGTGACACCATCAACTGGTTCAAGGCCCAGACGGGCGAGGACGGAGAGACCGGCGGAACAAAGTGGATGACTCTGGCGGAGAAGACGCTCCGAGAGCATGCCCGACAGGAAGGCACAGTCTGACAGAATAGCGGAAGACCCAGAGCGTCACCCTCTGACGAACATGCACCTGACTCCCTGAATTAAAATACAATCTGCACAATGAATCGGAGTTAAAAAGGATTCATTGTGCAACGCCACCATGCGCCACGTCGCGGTTCACGCCGGTCGACACAGCAGCACCCCGAAAAACGCCGCGCATCACCACGGCGGGTGCACGCTGCGCAGGCGCTACTCACGCTTTACGGCGCGCCTGACTGTCGCAGGCGATACGCCGAAGCACCTGGCGACGTGCCGCTGGCTGACTCCGCCGGCCACCATCTCGATGACGGCGGCTTCCTGCTCCTCGGACAACCGGCGGGGAGCGCCCAATTTCCTGCCGTCCGCCTTCGCATTCTCCAAACCCGCCCGGGTACGGCGGCGGATGGACACCAGTTCTTGGTCGGACACCCAGGCGGCGAAGCCGACCAGGGTATAGCCCAAGAACGACTCAGGCGATTCGGGGTCGGCATGCAGGTACTGGGCCCAGGATTGTTCGTTATCGGCCAGGCTGCGAATCCTCACCCCGCGCCGTTGCAGGTCGTGGATGTTGCCCATGGTGTCCAACCAGCGTCGCCCGATGCGGTCGATGGACACCACAACTAAGGTGTCGCCCTGGCCCAGCCGGGAGTCCAGAGAGTGCCAGCCCCGCCGGCTGTTTGTACCGGAGGTCCCGGAGATGCCGACGTCCTGAAAGATGTGGGAAAGCGCCACGCCGGCAGCCAGCAACTGCTGGTGTTGGGTTTCCGGGTCGCTGCCAGCCATCTCGGAGACTCTGGGGCGGCTGGGGCGGACGTAGCCGTAGGTGTCGGGCAGCGCTCTCTCTCCAACCGGTGCGTATTGCACTATCCCTTTGTGACCCACACCTGGACAAGCTGAAGGGAGTGAATTGTGGCCCAGTGTCACAAACGCGCGTTTGTGAACCACCCCAGCCAGAGCGATTCATCCACATGGAGAGCTCCGGAGCTGGCCAGAAGCTGGTCCGAAGACCGCCCTGCTCAGGTGTCACCGATGGGGGAGGCTGACAAGATTCAACCGCCAGATGTCGGCGATCTTCCGCCTACACGGTCCACTTTAGCGCGTCCGCTTACAGGCTGACCTGCGGGCTGCAGGTGATCGAGGGCCCGCACCGGGCAGGGCGTGGAGTTACGGTCCCTGTCGAAGGACTTCGACACGTCCACGTCCACCGACAAGCTGTAGCTCGCAGTGGTGCTCACCTTCAGCGAGTGGTGGCAGAACTCGATCAGGAACCGTTCGGTTGCGGGCCAGGTGAAAGCGCGGACCAAGGGGCGTTTCCCTGGCCGGCGGCCCAGCTTGACCGAGCAGCAACGGGAGTACATTCGGGTGGAGCGGTCAGTGGAGCGGTCAAAGGGAGTGAGCCAGCGGGAACTGGCCAAGCGCCTGGAGGTCAGCCGCTGGACCATCCAACAGGTGGATGGGTAGGGGTTGGGTGGATATCGCAGCCTCCGCACGGGGCATGGCCGGTTGGCAACCTGCCCCGGTACCGGCGAGGGCAGCGCCGCGGCAAAGCTCTTCCATCGGTTGATACTGGCCCACGAGGGCCTTTCAGGTGTACTCGGCCACCGAGCGGATCAAGCTGTGTCAGGGCCAGGCCAAGAAGTCTTCAATAGAACAGATGCTGGGCATCATCGGCAGGGACAGCGGAGCTCCCGCTTGATTCCATCTCGGTCCTGTCCAACTGACCGGGTCCACCTCACCAACCACAGACCGTGGCAAGAGCTATGAATCCTATCTAAACCAAAGCCAAGGTGAAATGCGCAGACGGTGGGAGACAAGCGACGAGGACGAGTCATTCTCCAGATACGGATGAGAGGAATTAACCCGCGCAACCCGGCTGATCATCATCGCCACTTAAATGTACATCCCACCTTGGCTTTAGTTTAGAATGGATACATACTCTACAGGCCGAGACTAAACTAAAGCCAAGGTGAAACGCGCAGATGGTGGTGGTCAAACTACGGAGCCGGGTCATTCTCCAGGTACGGATGAGAGCGATTCACCAGCGCAACCCAACTGATCATCATCGCCACTTCAATGTACATCCCACCTTGGCTTTGGTTTAGGACAAATCACTTGGCAGAAACACACCTAAGGGACTTAGCGCCTTACATAGCTCTCTCCTCATTTGCCATAGCAGCACTTGCACTGGTCTTCTCCATCCGAGGCGACCGACGCAAGAGTGGAATAGACATCCGGGTTGATTTCAGCGTTGCGAGTTCAGTCTGGTCCAAAGAACGATGGGTTTCTGAGGTGAGATTGGAAAACCTAAAGGACCGCCCTGTGAGGGTATACAAAATCTATTTGGAGATCGGCCACGGTCTGCACATAGAGGTCGAGGATTTCACTGAGAGTCCGCTTCCCCTAGACGCTTACGGCGTGTACCAGCAAAAGTATGATCCCATTGAGTTTTACTCCCACGGCTTTAGCCGGGTATCCGGTTTCCTAGATGACAAGAAAACTAGGCACCAAATCGTACTCACTACCGCTCAAGGACGCTACTACCCCAAGCGTGGCACCAAGACATTTGATGATCCTCTCCTGGATACCATACTAAGAAACTATACGACAGGGGTAGTACGTGCAGAGCGTTTGCCATACAAGGGTCACAGCTACGGATCGGAAGCCAAGTTCATCATCACACTCAACAATGCTGATGGAATAGAAGAAGTGATACCGATCTATCCACGAGATTACCAAATCAGGAAATTCCGCAATTTCGCACTTACCAGGGAGGCCATAGAGTCCCAGCAAGCACTAGAGGGATTCCTGCAAGAGCAGGTTGCTACAGGCAAGCTGTCTTGCCTCAGTATTGATGTAGTTGACCTCGACGCTCGCAGGGAGGACGTGTTCAAGGACTATTCTGAAATCATGACATTGGCGCCCCAAGGGTGGTTTAGCAATAAGGTTTTAGGCAGGGGTTTGACACTATGGGAGAAGTTCGACACGGATCGCAAGAACAAAAGGGCAAGGTCCCGTAGGAGTTGAATACTGGACTCCTCGAAGTGGAAGTGTCCTAAGATAGGCTACCTACCGCGGAGGCACCAAACTGCCTTCTTTTAGCAACGAACGACGACGAGGTTAGATGTTGTCGAATCCCGCACGGACCAAGAACTGTGGGGAGCCCTGTTTGCCGGCAGGGCGTTGTCTGAAGCTCTATGACAACTCGGGGGAACCGCGGATACCACCGCAGAGGAAAAGGCGCACATCATCGTTCAGGGACTCCTGATTGCCCTTGAGGGCCAGCGCGTAATCAGCCCCCTGGTCCAGCACCTGCTGAGACAGTCGCCTCTGGCAGTGCATGGCGTCAGCGGTGACCACCATCCCCGGCAGGGCCAGCATTTCCAGGAGTTTTGGCACGGCGGTGATCTCGTTGGACTTGCCGTCCACAGCCAGTTGCCCCAGCACCAAGCGCTGTTCTGCGGCCCAGGCATTGACCAGGTGCAGCGGCGACTTAGCCTGGGCGCGGTCATAGGAGCGCCGCAGCGTCTTGCCGTCTATGGCCAGCACCCCCTCACAACCTTGGGCAAACTGGCCCATGAACCTCAGAAACCACTTCTGAAATTCCTCCGGGTCCAACAGGCGGAACACCCTGGAGAAGGTGTCGTGGCTGGGTATGCCATTCCTCAGGGGAAGAAAGGATTCCAGAAACTCCCGTTTGGAGTGGCCGAAGAGGGCCATGTCGGTACAGGTCTCCCCGCCACATAGTGTGGTGCATAAGGCAATGACCAGGATGTCGTGCAGAGAATGCCGCTCTGCGTTTCCGTGTCTGGGATCCTCCAAGGACTCCATTTCTTCAATCGTCATCCCAATCACTACTGCCTCCACACCGCTCAGCGCCAAACCACTGCGTCTCCCCCAACATTCGCCCCACTAACACCTCCAACACCACTCCCTCGCAAATGCGATTGCCCTGGTACCCACATAAGGAAGGCTTGACTTGCTTGGGAACTCGTCGAGACGACGGTAGAGGTATATTCTTTGGAGATGAGGGTCGCTCAAATGCGTCGATATGTTCTCCGAGACGAGATTGCGCAAGACACCTTGCGGGCCGTAGGGACTTTCTGAGGAGTGACCATGCCGCTGACCAGCCAGGAACTGCAGAGCAAACTGTGGCAGGCCGCTGACATTCTGCGGGGGCAGATCGACTCGGCCGACTACAAGAATTACATCTTCTCCATCCTCTTCTTAAAGCGCCTATCCGACCGCTTCGATGAAGAGGTCGAGAGCGCGGTTAACGACCGGGGCGTGCCGCGGGAAACGGCGCTCACCGACCGCGACGAGCACGAGTTCTTTGTGCCGGAGGACGCTCGCTGGTCCATCATTACCAGCAAGGCCATGGGCCTGGGAGAGGCGCTGAACGTGGCCAGCTTCGCCGTCGAGGACGCCAACACCGGCCGGCTGGACGGTGTGCTCACCGGCGTCAACTGGAACGATGAGCAGAAGCTGGGCAGCCCAGCCAACCGCGAGGGCCTCATCCGCCAACTCCTGAACCACTTCGCCAGCCTGGACCTCAGCGACGCCAACCTCCGCGACGGCCAGGTGGACGCCGGCAACGTACTGGGCGACGCATACGAATACCTGATCTACCAGTTCGCCGACGACGCCGGCAAGAAGGGCGGCGAGTTCTACACCCCCCGCGAGGTTGTGCGGCTGATCGTCGAGTTGCTGGAGCCGCAGGAGCGGATGCGCATCTGCGATCCCACGGCCGGCTCCTGCGGGATGCTGATCTACGCCGCCCAGTACGTCCAAGAGCAGGGCGGCGACATCCGCAATCTGGTGCTGCACGGACAGGAACGCAACCTGGGCACGCTGGCCATCGGCAAGCTCAACCTACTGCTCCACGGCCTGCGGTCGGCGCGGCTGGAGCCCGGCGACGTCATCGCCGAGCCGGGGCTGGTGGACGCGGAGGGCCGGCTGCTGTCCTATGACCGGGTCATCGCCAATCCGCCCTTCAGCCTGAAGAACTGGGGCCACGAGTTCGCCCCCGGAGACCCCAACCACCGCTTCGACCGCTACGGGGCCATCCCGCCCAAGACCCGAGGCGACCTGGCCTTCCTGCTGCACATGCTGGCGGTGACCACCGCCCAGGGCCGGGTGGGCGTGGTGATGCCTCACGGCGTCCTGTTCCGGGGCGGCGCCGAGGGCAAGATACGCGAGGGCATCATCAAGGCCGACCTGTTCGAGGCGGTCATCGGCCTGGCCCCCAACCTGTTCTTCGGGGCCAGCATCCCCGTCGCCATCTGCGTGCTGAACCGCGACAAGCCCGCCCACCGGCGCGGCAAGGTGCTGTTCGTGGACGCAGCCCAAGCGGGATACTACCGCGCCGAGCGCGCCCATAACTACCTTGACCGGGAGCACATCGCCAGCATCATCGCGGCCCACCGCGCCTTCGAGGACGTGGAGCACTTCGCCCACGTGGCCGACCTGGCCGAGATCGAAGGCAACGACTTCAACCTGAACATCAGCCGCTACGTGGACACCACTGAGCCGGTGGAGACGCTGTCGGTGGCCGAGGCGCTGGCCCAGCTCCGGGAGGCCGAGCGCCGCCGCGACGAGGCCATGGCGCGCATGGACGCGCTGCTGGCGGAGCTGGGGTACCAACGCTAAACTAAGACCATAGACTTGACCATGGTTATACTGCGGCCAAGTGAGACCAGCCGCAGAAAGAAGGGATGTCCAAATGACAACGGGACAGGAAAATCCCAATGGCCCGCGCACTATCAAGGCCTCCGAGTTCAAGGCCAAGTGCCTGAAGCTGATGGACGAGGTCGCCGAGAACGGCGAGGAAATTGTCATCACCAAGAACGGGAAGCCGGTGGCCAAGCTCACCGCCTACAGGGAGCGGCCCAAGACATTGTTTGGCATAGGCCGCGGCAGGATGAAGATACAGGGAGACATCATCAGCCCGCTGGACGTCGAATGGGAAGCCCAATCTGATCCCGACCGGGTGATCAATCCATGACCGTTGCAGACACCCATGCTCTGATATGGCTCTGGACCGGCGATAGCCACCTCGGTCAAAGCGCTAGACAAACCATCGATCGAGCGCTGCGAAACGGAGAACTCGCGGTGTCCGCGATGACTTTCTGGGAAGTGGCTATGCTCCGGGCCAAGGGTCGGCTAGATTTCCCGGAAGACGTTACGGCCTGGCGCCGAGAACTCCTCGGCCAGGGCCTGATCGAGATCCCCATGGACGGCGACATCGGCATCCGCGCCAACGCCCTGGCAGACTTCCACGCCGACCCGGCCGACCGCATCATCGTCGCCACCGCGCTGGGCGGCCACCGACTGGTGACTGCTGACGAGCGGATCCTGTCCTGGGGCGGCGGCCTCGACCGCCTGGACGCGAGGGAATAATGACCGCCGCCAAGCCGACACCCGTCGATCATAAGTTGCCCGACGGCTGGCGGCAGGTGCGCTTGGGCGACGTGGCGGAAATAAGAAAGGGGCAGAGCTTTACCAGCAGAGACTTGGTGCCTGGAGATGTGCCGGTAATAGCTGGAGGCATGTCCCCAGCCTATTTTCATGTCACATCGAATCGCCCACCCGAAACGGTAACTGTCAGTGCCTCCGGTGCTCATGCTGGTTTTGTGGCCTTCCATAAGAGACCAATCTTTGCCACGGATTGCAGTACAGTTCAAAACAAGGAAAACGAAGCGGTCATCAATTTCGTTTTTCATTTCCTAAAGAATGCCCAAGACGCTATATATTATCGGCGCCGTGGCTCTGCTCAACCTCACGTTTATCCCGAGGATATTGCATCTCTCCATATCCTCCTCCCGCCCCTGCCGGAGCAGCGGGCCATCGCCGCCGTGCTGGACAGCATCGACGACGCCATCGAGGGCGCCGAGGCGGTCATCGCCGCCACCGAGAGCCTTCGCGACGCCCTGCTCCACGACCTGCTCACCCGCGGCCTCCCCGGCCAGCACACCGAGTTCCGCGACGTCCCCGGCCTCGGCACCATCCCGGCGGACTGGGACGTGGTGCGCCTGGGGGATGTGGTCCCCAAGTTCGAATACGGCACCTCCACCAAATGTTCAAGTGAGCCGGCGGGAATGCCGATTCTGCGCATTCCGAACATCGCGTCTGGATCTCTTAACCTGTCTGACCTGAAATACGCACACCTTGGGCCTAAGGAATCGACGAGTATTCAACTTGCCACAGGCGACATTCTCTTGGTTCGTACTAACGGCAATCCAGAAATATGTGGTCAGTGCTGGGTGTCCGAAGGCTTGGAAGGCAATTGGGGGTTCGCCTCATACCTCGTTCGAGGGAGGGCTGATATATCTCGTATGAACCCCTGGTTTGCAGGTCACTTCCTGAGATCAGGCGTCGGTCGACGATTGCTAAAGGGCAACATCCGGACCTCGGCGGGAAACTACAACCTCAGTGTTGCAAGCTTGGGCTCGATGCTACTGCCTTGCCCTCCACTGAATGAACAGGACTTGATCGTAGGTACTATCCGGGGCTTGACTCGAAGTATCGAACTTGCGGGTCAAGAGACTACAGGACTACGACTGTTGAAAGATTCCACGGCGGCCGCGTTGCTTACGGGCAATCTGCGTACCCAAGCTCTTTCAATGTAACGCAAAGGGGGCTGCCTGATGTATAAGAACCTCTCTGATCTTGAGATACCGCCAGAAGATGCCAATTTATGGCGCTATATGGATTTCACAAAATTTGTTTCTCTCCTTGACAAGCAAGCACTTTTCTTCGCTCGAGGAGATTTGCTGGATGATCCTTTCGAAGGAAGATTTCCCAGGGCCAACGCGGCTGTACGCCCACAATGGTTCGGGCGCCAAATTACCGAAGAGGAAATGAGGGCCTATTTAGACATTTTCAAGAATTCACGTCAATCCATATTGCTCAATTGCTGGCATGAAAATGATTATGAGTCGGCAGCAATGTGGAAGTTATATGCAAAGGACAGTGCCGGTATCGCCATAAGGACTAATTTCAGTGATTTCACATCAAGCCTGATAGACGGCCAAGACATTTATGTGGGAAGGGTCAAATATATTGACTATGATTCCACCGTGGTTCCTGAGAGCACCGTTATTGACCCTTTCTGGTATAAGCGGCCAAGTTTCAGTCACGAGCGAGAAGTAAGGGCGATAATAAGGAGCGCCGCACATTACCTATTGGGAGACGACCCGGCATTAAGGATTGTAGATTCAGGAACGTTTTCATTTATGGGTTACGGGGAATATTCGAGAGTCAACTTGAGCGTATTGGTGCATGAAGTAGTGATTTCCCCTTATGCTGATGACTGGTTCCAAGAGCTAGTAGAGTCCGTGATTCGGCGATATGATCTAGCTATCCCTGTGCGAATGTCGTCGCTGGCAGAAAAGCCAACGTGGGAATAAACGCGATGACCACCCCCTCCACGCTCAACGAGTACAGCCAGGCCGGCCGGCCCGCGTCCTGCTGGAGCGGCTGGGGTGGACCTACGTGCCTCGGGAGGCACTGGCGGCAGAGCGCAGCGGCGAGCGCGATGTACTGCTGAAGGGGCGGCTGCAGGCCGCCCTGCTGCGTCTCAACGACTGGCTCACCGAGGAGCAGGCGGAGCGGGCCATCTTCGATCTGGAGCACGTCAACGCCGTCGGCATGGCCCGCAACCAGGCCGTCCACGAGTACCTGACCTTCGGCCTGCCCCTGACCGTCAACACCCCGCGCGGGCAGGATACCCGCAACGTCCGCTTCTTCGACTTCGACCACCCCGAGGGTGGGATCAACGAGTACGTCGTCACCACCCAGTTGCGGGTGCGGCGCGGCAACGAAAAGAGCGACACCGAGGACGACCAGCGGGTGATCAAGCCCGACCTGGCGCTGTTCGTCAACGGCATCCCGCTGGCGGTGATGGAAGCCAAGTCGCCGTCGCTGCTGGACGTGTGGAAGTCCCAGGCGGTGCGGCAGCTTCGCCGCTACCAAGAGGCGGGGCCGGAGTGGCACGGCGCCGGCGCACCTGAGTTGTTCCACTACAACCTGCTCTGCGTCGCCCACTGCGGGGCCGGCGCGGCCTATGCCTCCACCGGCGCGCCGGAGAACGCCTACTTCCAGTGGAAGTCGGCGGCGCCGTACTCTGAGGACGAGGTCCGGGAGCGGTTCGGTGTGGAGCCGCAGGGCCAAGCGCAGCTCATCTTGGGGATGCTGGCCCCGGCGACGCTGCTGGACATCTTGCGCGACTTCGTGGTCTACGAGCCGGAGCAGGGCCGGGTGGTCAAGAAGCTGCCCCGCTACCAGCAGTACCGGGCGGTCAAGTCGGCCATGCAGCGCATCCTGTCGGAAACCAGGCCAGAGGAGCGGGGCGGTGTGGTCTGGCACACCCAGGGGTCGGGCAAGTCGCTGACCATGCTGTGGCTGGCCACCAAGATCCGCCGCGAGCCGCGCCTGGCCAACGCCGACATCGTGGTGGTCACCGACCGCACCCAGTTGGACAAGCAGATCTCCGACACCTTCCGGCGCTGCGGCTTCCCCGCGCCGGAACGCATGGACCTCTCCCGTCCCGAGCCGCAGGAGCGCCGAGCTCGCCGCCGCAGGGAAACGCCCAACCGCGCCCAGCCCCTCGACCTCCAGACTGTCCTGCGGCAGGGCGGAGGCCGCACGGTGATGACCACAATCCAGAAGTTCGAAGAGGCGCTGACCACCCCCGACGGCAAGCTGGACGTGCTCAACGACTCCGGCAACGTGCTCATCATGGTGGACGAGGCCCACCGCACCCAGTATGGCGTGCTGGGCGGGCTGATGTCGCGGGCGCTGCCCAACGCGGTGATGATCGGCTTCACCGGCACGCCCATCGACAAGAGTTTCGGCCGCAGCACCATGAAACGCTTCGGCCCGCTCATCGACTCCTATACCATCCCGCAGTCGGTGGCAGACGGCGCAACGGTGCCCATCTGGTACGAGGCCCGCCTGCCGGAGTTGCACATCGAGGGGCCGAACACCCTGGACAAGCTCTTCGACGCCATGTTCGGCGAGGAAACGGACAGTGTGCGCGAGGAGATACGCCGCAGGTACGCCAACCGGGAGACGGTGGCCGAAGCCATTGAGCGAATCCAGATGATCGCCCTGGACATCGCCCAGCACTTCAGGGACAAGGTGCGCCCCAACGGGTTCAAGGCGCAGGTCGTCGCGCCCAGCCGCGCCGCCGCACTGCGCTACACCGAACAGCTCAGGGGCTTCGGGCTGAGCGCCTACCCCATCATCACCACCGGCCACAACGACGGCCCCGAGTTCCAGGTCGCCAAGGAGCTGGACCAGGAACAGATCACCAACGCCTTCGTCGACCCCGAAGGCGAGCCGGAGGTTCTGGTCGTTGTTGACATGCTGCTAACGGGCTTCGACGCCCCGGTGGAGCAGGTGCTCTACCTGGACCGGCCATTGCGGGAGCACGGGCTGTTGCAGGCAATTGCCCGCGTCAATCGCCGATTCTCCCACGAGAAGGACGGCACGCCAACGGAGAAGACCCACGGCCTGGTGGTGGACTACTGCGGCATCTCCCATGACCTGGAGCAGGCCCTGGCCAGCTTCGAATGGGCCGACGTGCAAGACACCATGCAGGCACTGGAGGAGGACCCCGCCACTGTTATCGACGCCGCGGCCGTCCGGGCAGAGTCCCACTTCAAGGGGCTGGAGCTTAGCGACACCTGGGCGTGCGTCATGGTCTTCGCGCCTGACGCCAGCACCGAGGGCAACTTCAAGGCCGACATGTTCGAGCGGTTCAACGCCGACTATCGCCAGTTCTCTCGGTTGATGGACCGGCTGCTGCCCGACCCGCGAGGGCTGCCCTATGTCGACCGGCTAGCCCGGCTCACCCTGATCCGGTCTTACATCCGCGCCCACTTCCTCCGCGAGAACGCCGACGTGAACTGGACCGACATCGGCGCCAAGGTCAAGCAGCTCATCGACCAGCGCATCAGCGCCAAAGTCCGCGAGATGATGAAGCCTGTCTCCATCCTCGACCAGGACTTCGAAGAGAAGATAGCCCACCTGCCCCATGCCGAGGCCCGGGCCTCGGTGATGGAGCACGCTATCCGCGCCCAGATACACGAGCGGCTGGAGCAGAACCCGGTCTTCTACGAACGGCTTTCCCAGCGCCTGGCCCGCATCATCGAACAGATGCGCTCCAAGCTTATCGACGCCGCCGAAGCCTACCGGCAGATGGCGGAACTGCAGAAGGATGTCCACGGCGAGGCCAACGTCGCCGCCCGGCATGGCCTTTCGACAGTGTCCCTGGCCATCTACGAAATCCTGCAAGGACCGTCCGCAGAGAGCGAGGAGGAGAGGCACGCCCGGCAGGATGCCGGCTCCTATGTCATCGATGTGGATACCGATATGCGGGATGTCGCGCTGAGGGTGGAGGTAGTGCTCGCCGGACACGCTGTCATCGAGTGGCAGTCCAACGATGATGTGCAGCGGCAGATGCGCCGGGACGTGAAGGGCAGCCTCCGCGCCACGGGCCGATATGACGAGGGCCAGCTGGACGAACTCGCCAACCGAATAGTACAAGTGGCCAAGAGCAGGGTGTAACGTGGCTGAACTTGGCCGGGTCCAGTTCGGCGACGCCACCATCGAATACGATGTCCACCGGAGCGGGCGCCGCAAGAAGACAGTGCAGATAACGATGGACGGTGGCCGCGTCCTGGTGGCCGCACCCTCGGACACCCCGGACTCAAAACTGGAGGCCCTCGTCCGAAAGCGGGCGCCCTGGATCCTCCGGCAGGCACCGGACTCAGCCTTTCAAGCAACACGTAAACGATTCGTCAGCGGAGAAACCCTGCCATATCTGGGCCGCAACGTTCGTCTGATTGTCGAGCCCGCAGACGTCCCCTCCCCCGAGGTCCGGTTCGACCACTGGAGCTTTCGAATCGCCGTGCCCATTGGGTTAGACGAATCCAGGCGCTACGACGGGATCCGGAAGGCGATTGTTCAATGGTACCGCTGGCGGGCCGCCCAGCGTTTACCCCGAACAGTTGAACTCTGGCGGAAACGTATGGGCTGGCCGGACACGCCGGGAGTGCTGATTCGCGATCAGCGACAGCGCTGGGGCAGTTGCGCCCCAGACGGCACGCTCCGCTTCAACTGGCGTATCGTAATGCTCCAACCGGAACTCGCTGAGTACGTTGTCGTCCACGAACTGGCCCACCTGAAAGTCAGCAGTCATTCCGCGGAATACTGGGCTCAGGTTTCCAGCCTGCTTCCTGACGCTCAACAACGCCGCCAACGGCTCCGGGAGGCCGGAAAGATGCTGCCCCTGTAGAAACTCCCAGAAGTGTCAATGGCGACACCTCCCAGGCCCAAACAGCCCGGTTATCCTTCCGGGAAGGCCGGCGGCGCTATCTCTTCAAGGTTCCAGGTGCAGATCCGGCGAATGCTGCTGGAGGGCAACCCGGTTATCGTGGCGATGCGGCCCCAAGAGAGGCCGTCCCGCTGGCGCATGGTCTGTATCTCCTCGGCCCGCTTCCGGCTGACCCCCTTGCGCCGCCCGAGGTGCTTGCCGGCGGCCTTTACCCGCTCCAGCCCCGCCAGCGTCCGCTCCCGGGCTAGGTCGCGCTCCATCTCGGCGAAGACAATGGCCAAGTGCAGCATCGCCCGCCCCATGGCGCTGTCCTGATCAATGGACTCCCGGAGACTGATGACCTCGACGCCTCTCTCTCGCAGCCAGCCCAGAAGCTCCAGCACCTCGCTCAGCGACCGGCCAAGGCGGTCCAGCGCCGCTACCTTCACACAATCGCCCGGTTCGAGGGTGGCCTTCAGGGGATTCAGCCCCGGCCGGTTCCTGGAGGCCCCGCTCCCCACGTCCTCATAGACCTGCTCGCAGTCAGCCAACACCCGGCGCTGGTTCTCCAGATTGTTGGCGTCGGCGCCGCTAACCACCGACACGCGGGCGTGTCCATACGGTTTCCAGCACACTTTTCGCTGGCCCCCAGTTCTGGCATGGCGGCGTGATGCTACGGCGGGCAAAGTTCTGGCTATGCTGGAAAGCGTCCCTTTCCGGCAGGGTTTGCCACCATTCCTCCGCCCCAGTGGTGCGTTTTGCCGCCGCCATTGACACCCCGGTGCCCTGCGACGTCCAGACCCTTCCCGCCTAACCTCACCCTCCTTCCCCTTTACGCCCCTTTACGCCATCATGGATCCCGTTATATGCTCACCCGTGTAGTCCTGTACCGTTGTAATCACATACCGCTGTATATCTGAACTCCTGTACATGGCGAGGTTGAGGTATGCCGGTCATCGCCGTCGTCAACCAGAAAGGGGGCACTGGCAAAACCACCATCTCCACCAACCTGGCTTGCGCATTTGCGGAACTCTTCCAGGTGCTGTTGCTCGACGCCGATGGCCAGGGCAGCGCCCTGGACTGGGCCGATAGCCGGGCCCAACCTCTCCTGGCCCTTGAGGTGAGGGGTGTAGAACCGGGACGACTGCTCCAGGACGTGCGGCTCCGGGCACCCGATTATCACTGGGTGATCATCGACGGTTCCCCGGGCATCGCCCGGACCACCGCCGAAGCCGTCCGCGCCGCCGACCTGGTGCTGATACCGGTAAAACCCGGCCCCTGGGACGTGTGGGCCGTGTCGGATATCGTGGATGCGGTGAAGGCGCGCCAGGAAACTGCCGCCGGGCTACCCCAGGCGGCCTTCGTCATCACCATGTCCAAGCGCCGCTCCCGTCTGAGCCAGCAGATTGATGCCGCGCTGGACGAGTATGGGCTGCCGGTGCTGCAGGCCCGCACCACGGACCGGGTTGCCTATCCCCAGGCGGTCATAGAGGGGAAGTCGGTGCTGGAAGGAAGGGACAGGACCGCCCGCATCGAAATCCTCGCCCTGCGCGACGAGGTGGAGAGGTTGATCGATGACCCTTAGCAGTAGGCCCAAGCGGCGTCAGGAAGAGCGCACTGCTGCCTTCGTGGAGCAGGCCGCGGCGGTGGATACCGAGCAGCTCCACTGCCTGATACCGGCGGACCTTCACCGCCGGCTGCGGGTTCTGGCAGCGGAGGAGAGGAGCACCATAACCAGCCTGGTGGTTGCCGCCATCGAGGGCTATTTTGCGGCACGGCCGTAATTCGTGTTCAGGAGTACTGATGTACACCAGTCCATTAGTACTGCAATGCGCCCGAACAGTTGATATAGGTTCGTTCAGGAAGACCGGTTGGCCCGCTCGACCCTGGTGGTTGTGGAGTTCCACGACCACGACCACGACCAGCCTGACCAATTTCACTTCTCTTGGCGTGATCAGACCAGAGAACCGCGGCGAAATCGTCTCGGATTACAATTTACAATGGGTAGCACGAATTCCCCGAGCCGATGCTGCTGCTGTACTTGGAGAGGCCAACCCAAGCCAATCCCAATCGGAAGCGGCTACCCGCCACAACTGGCGGAACAGGAAGGATCCCCCTAAAGCTGAAACATGGCGCAGCGAGGTGCAACCATGACCCGCCGCACTTCAGAAGAGGCCCTCAACTGCGTGGACTCCACCGTCTTCACCGAGGTGGAGTTGACCCACTACTGGACGCTCCAGCCTCCGCTGGCTGCCTATCTCGACATTCACAGGTCGATCTCCGTGTGCTCCTGGTGCGGTGCCAGTCTCAACGAGGAGTATGCCGGAAACTCCCTGCTGCGCGCCTTCCTCACCGGCACCGACGGGACGCGCGTCTACTGGCGGTCCAACTGCGACGGAGCGATGGAACCCTGCAACTCCACGGTCTACACCCGAGTCTGCCGCAGGTGCGGACACCCGGCCGAGAATGGCGTTTATTGCAGCAGGTGCGCCACCCGGTGATGCCGGGGCCCGCGACCCTGGCACAGGACGATTGCAAAGACTGTGAACGCGGCGTGAAGCGCAATTCCCGGTTCCCAGGGGCATGGACATCCAGAATGCAAACCACTATTCCCAGCGTAGTGGGTTCAGTCCGGTATTCACCAGGATGGCTTAGACCTCTCCCAACCCCAGATGGCGCAGTGTGTGAACGTCCCATCCCAACTGCAGTGCTTCACGTGATGCAGGTTGTGGCTTTATCATCATGAACAGCCGTTTCCGGGCTATATAGTTTCGTAATTGTAGTCATAGTAATAGTAGTTAATCTATTTTCAGTATAAATATGAGACTAATACTACTACTACGTAGCTTGCACACGGCTTGTGATTGCTTCCGGGAAACGAGCATGGCTGGGTTCTGAAATAGGGTCGTGTTGCTTTGATCGTTGCTGCTGATCCGCAGGGTGGTGGATATGCTGGAACCCTGTCTCGGGGCACACTTACCTGAAACCTGGCAACGGCAGCAACGTCATGTTCTGAAGCGAGTTCCCGGGATCGGCCTGGGCTGGGCAACACCGGACTGCCGTGCGCCACCGGCTGTTCAGTTAAGGCCAGGGTGGCGATTAGGTACCTGAACCAGCTTATCGGCCGGCCCGTCCCCGTGGCTGCGCCCAGTCTGCGAAATGGCTATGGATCTGCGGCTCGTGTTCAGCGTCAACTACTTTTGCCGGTTCCGTCGATTATTCTTGCCGGTTCACCCCCTGTTTCCGACTGCGCTGCTGGGCCACTCCGGTGCGGTAGCTGGGGACGTCGAATTCCAGGATGACCGAGTGGTGGACCACCCGGTCGATGGCCGCCGCCGTGGCCATTGGGTTGGCGAAGATGTGCTCCCGCCGGGAGAAGACCAGGTTGGACGTGATGCCCAGGGACCGGCGTTCGTAGCGTTCGGCGATGAGCGTGAAGAGCACCTCGGACTCCTCGGCCCCTTGGGGCAGGTACCCCAGGTCGTCCAGCAGCAGGAAGTCGTAGTTGTCGAGCTTTCGTAGTTGTCGCGGCAATGCCAGGTCCCGCTTGGCGGCGAGCAGGTCCTGCACCAGCCGGTAGGCCGGGGCGAAGAGGACCGAGCGTCCGGCCTCCACCAGCCGGTGGCCCAAGGCGCACAGTGCATGGGTCTTGCCGGTGCCGGGCAGTCCGAAGGCCAGCACGTTGACGCCGCGGTCGACGAAGCTGCCGTCAGACAGCTCGCCCAGTTGCTGCCGCAGAGCCAGGGGCACACGGTCGTGCTCGAAGGTCTCCCAGGTCTTGCCGGCGGGCAGCCTGGATGCGGTGCGCCGCCTGCCGATGCGGCGCTGCCTCCGGTCCTCGGCCTCCTGCTCCAGCACTTCCAAGAGGGTCTCCAGGGCGTCGCCATGCCCGGCGGCGGTGAATCGGGACACCGACTGCGCCCCCATGGTGGGCAACCGGAATTGGTGGCACAGCTCCCCGATCCGGACCTGAATGGCGTTGGCCTCCAGCATCAGGCCACCCCCGCCAGCAGGCTGTCATAGACCCTCAGGTCCGGCATCCCGGACAGGCTCAGCACCGGCGCCCGCGGCGGAGCCGGGTTCGCCAGATCCTTGACCGTGGCGTAGTCGAAGGGCTCACCGGCCTCCAGCAGCAGGGTCAGGGTGCTGTCCACCGTCGACTCCATGGTTGTCGCCGCAAGGTGCAGGATCCGCACGTACTCCACGTCGGTCCGTTCGCCTCGCCACCTCTTGAGGGCGTCGTAGGCCGAGCGGAAGGTCATGGTGGGAAACATCTGCTCCCGGGACCGGTAGCGGGCGAAGGCCCCGGGCTTGCGCACCAGGGCCTGCCCTCGGCCACGACCGGGGGAGCCGATGACGTGGCGGTAATTGACGTTGGCCTCCCTTTCACCGCGCACCCGCTCCATGCGTTCCACCAAGTGGCCCTTGTAGTAGACTTCCAGACGCTCGGCGTACAAGCGTATCTGCACCTCCTTCCCGATGAGGCGGGAGGGGACGGTGTAGGTCCGTCCGGCTGCCTGGATGGTGCTCCACTTGCGCACCCGGGCCTGGTGGTTGACGTACTCCGGCACGGGAGCTGGAGGCAGGCACTGTAGAAGTGGGCGTTCCTGCTCCAGCTTCCCTTGCACCAGGCGGTTGCGCCGGTCCACCACCTTCCTGACGAAACCGGTGTAGGCCTCGGCGGAATCGAAGTCCCGGCTGCCCCGCAGCATCAGGGCCTGATCCAAAGCGTCCTTCAACCGGTAATGAGCCTGCTCGGCCACGCCATTCTCGTGGGATTCCCCGGAATTGATCAGCGTGGCCTCGAGCCCGTAGTGCTCCAGGAGCTCGGCGTAGTTGTCGTTGAGGGCCCGGCCGCGGCTGCGCTTTATCTCATGGGTGAGGGCCGAGCTGTTGTCGGAGCGTATGACCTGGGGCGCGCCGCCCAGTTCCCAGAGCGCGTTCTGGAGTCCCTGCTTCAGGGCCAGGAAGGTCTCGCCGGCAACCACCTCGGCGTAGCGCCACCCTGAATGGCTCAACACCAGCTGGAACAGCAGGTGGCGGTAGCGCCGGCCGCCGATGGTTACCCCCAGGGAGTTGCAGTGGGTGAAGTCGAGCTGCGCCTCCCGGCCAGGTGGATGCTCTTGGGGGAAGTAGACCTCCTGATCCGGACCGTTGAGTGCCCGCCAGTCCTGTAACCGGCGTTGCAGGGTGCGGAGCTGGGAGGCGCTGAACCGGCCGGGAAATTTCTCCTCCAGCCACTCGATAATTGTCGTTGCCCTGAGCCTGCCGGCGGCCTCGCCCCTGAGCAGGGGCAGGATTTCTTCCTCCCGGACGCCGTCAAAGGGATCGGGACGGGTGCGCCACCGGCGCTCCTGCTTGGTCTCCGAGGGCAACGGGCCACACTGCCACTTCCGCGCCGACCGCTCGCTCATCCCCGCCATGGCCGCCGCCGTCTGTTGTTTCTTTCCTTCCATCCGTCTTTGCCTCGGTAATGCGACTTGCTGATCCGTAACCAATCCGGCACCTCCTGTACCGGATGATTACCACATGTGACCGGCAAAAATAGTCGTCGCCACCGGCAAGACTAATTGTCGTTGATCAGCTCGGGCAGTTCATCAGTGACCGTGCCCTGCAGCCACAACGCCCCGGCGCTGCCGGCGGCGGAGTCCCCGGTGTTTTGGAGCCGGATCACTGGAACCTGGCCGTGAACCTCCTGGAGGTGCCGGAATACCGCAGGGGTGGCAGGGCCGGGTGATGCAGCCGGTGTCTCAGAGCTGAATACAGTCGTCCCAGCTCTGGAAGCCGCAACCGGGCTCCGCAGAGTGCTCGCCCCCGCGGGATGCTTGGAACTCAGTCAGGCCGCTGATGGCAATCTTGGTGCAGTCTGCACCGGCCGTAACTTCGGAACGTGCAATAAGGGCCGGTTCTATTGCGGATGTGCCGTATATCTGCAATAACGGCCGGGCCGGCACGATTGATGGGCGTCAATCATTCCTACCGGTGGATGCCCCGGCAGTGAATTCGGGGGTTCAGCTTGGCCGGGTCCACTCCCTGTCCGGTGCTGCGGCCCGCTGTTGGGAACCGTCTGACCGTGGCGAGGTGGCTGGCGTCTTCTTTTATCGGGGGGTTTTCCACTTCGGCCTGCACGTGGGCCACGGTCATGCTCTCCAGTGCGTCGACAACCCGGCACCGGTTGAATCCCCGTCTTGTTGGGAGCGGTCGTTACTGGACGGTCCGGACGTCACCCCCTCAGGATCCGGGGCGTGACCGCAATCCGGGGATTCCGGGCGTGGGTGGCACGCGAATCACTCCACTGGGGCGGCGGCCGTATCGGTTGCTGCGGTCTTCCTCCAGGGCATTGACGTATAGTCCTTCCTCCGGAGCCGCTCCGCCGCCTTCAGCATCTCGCCGGCCAGGGTGTGGGACTGGTTCCCCTGGCTCAGGGCGAAACCGAAACGTTTGGCGGCCTGGAACACCTCCCCCAAGCGGGTTTGCGCCGGCGGGATGGGTGCATCCGGCAGGTGCGTCTCCCCCAGGGAGGCCCGCCATTTCAGCCATAGAGGGTGCCATGCCGCGGCCGCACTGAGCAGGAGTCCGGCCCGGGCCCGCGCCACCTCGTCCCTGAGGGGGCTCTCGCCGCGCTTCCGGGCCGCCTTGGCCGCGTTCCGGTAGCGTATGGCTGCGTACGTGACCGAGGCGCCCGCCACCCTGGCTGCCTTGCCTTCACTCACCGGGCCCTCACTCACCGGTTTCACCCCCTGGTTCGTAATCCGGTGGTTCGTGATCCGGGCCTGAGGGGTTCCCCTGATCATCATCTCCCACCGGGGGGTCATCGCCGTTGTGGGCCTCCAGGGACTGCAGCTGCAGTTGCAGCCCGCGGCCTGCCGCCCTTTCCAGGGTGCTCTGCAATGCGTGGAACATCCTTTTTTCCAGCCACTCCACCGCGAAGGGAGTCGGGGCGACCACTATGAACCGGTCTCCCTGGAAGGCCACGCCCGCCGTGGGTTTCAGCCAGGTGTCGAAGGTCGGGCGGGGCAGTTGCAGCTGCAGGTCTGCCAGCACCGCGCTCCACAGCGACCTGGCGTCGGGGTCCGCCTGTATGCTGCTGTCCCAGACCGGGATTCTCTCTGTTTCCTGCCCTTCCTGCTCGTATTCCGGGCGATGCCTGTCCGCTTGGTCCTCCGGCTTGGCCTGCTTGCGTTCCTCGGCCGCCCTGGCCGCCCTGGCGTTCTTCAGCTGCCGTGCCCATTCGCCGCGGTTCCGCTTGTACCAGTGGATGGCGTTGTTGATGTCATCCCATTTGCCCTTGATCCAAGGCCAGAACTCACGCGTCAGCAGGTCGACCTCGTCCTCTGCTTCCTCTGGAGGATCCAGGTCCGGAGCGATAGCCGTTTCCCGGCTGTCCAGCCCCTGGCCCTGCGCTTTCGGCAGTTCGGCGGTGACGCCGGGGGGATTGTCTTCGCCGAGCCCGGGAGGCTCGTTCCTGAGGGGGTCGTGGAGTGCGGGAGTGTCCGGTGATGGCTGAGGCGCAGGTTCGGGGAGGATGGCCGCCTCACGGCTGCCGGGGGTTTCGCTCATTGAGAGGACGGCCTCTTCCCCTTGGTGGGGGGCATGACCATTTACGGCGGCCTCGAGTTCGTCGATGCGCCGGAGCAGGTCCTGCTCGCGGAGGCGGTGGCTCTGCTCGAGTTCCTCGTAGCTCCGGCGATGCTCGGCTTCTATCTCCGCGTGGCGGCGGCGGTAGGCAGCGAAGATCTGGCCCGGCTCCCGGGGTTCCTTGGGTGTCGGCTCCCAGTGGAATTCCTCGCCGGTTATCCGGTAGATGTTGGGGAGGTTCCTGCCCCCGGTGGATCCGGGGCGCCGGGTGACCTCCACCTTGCCGAAGTATTCGAGATGCTGGAGGGCCACCTTGACCGTGGAGACGCTGCCGGCGTCGATGGCGTCGGCTATTTCCCGGTGGGTTCGTTCGGACAGCCCGTGGTCATCGCTGAAGTGGGCCAGCGCGATGTAGACGGCCCAGGCGGGGATGTTCAGGCCGGGGCCGCTGTTCAGAGCGTACCGGACCACATGGGACGGGCCCGCGGGAATGGGCGATCCCGCCCCTGATCCTGCCCCTGATATTGTTGCGCCGCCGTTGGAATTGGGGTAAACTTCGCTAGTCATGGGAGAAGTCGAACTCCTATGGAAAGCTATCTGGTTCGCATGACGCCGCTGATTTTTGAAAGTGTCAGGCGGCGTTTTCGCGTCACTCAGCTATGTTCGCCGGTCTCTCGACCGGGTTGTGCCGGATCCGGGCTTCGTCCTGGGTTGTCGAGGCCCAGGTGGTTGCTCCGGTCCCGCACTGGTTTTCCGGGCGGGGGTTAACCTGGCGGTTCAGGCAACAAAAAAGACACCTCGCCTTTGCGCCGAGGTGTCTGACTTGATATACTGAACGCATCCAGTAGGAGCTTTGATTTACGCTCACTGGCTGGCTGTTCGGTGTTAGTCGCAGCACCGTCGGCCCATATTTAGCCGGACAGCTTGAACTGTCCGGCTTTACTTATACCACAATCGTTATGTTTTGTTAATAACGGGCTTAAACTGTAACTGTTCAGACTTGATGAGGCGAATTGGCAGAAAGTTGCCGAAAGAGCAAAGGGGGACAGTTTCGCGGTTATGTTAAACCTGCAGCATGGATACGAGCCTTGACCTGACGGCCGCCCCCCGAGAAACCCTGTTGGCAATCATTGCCCAACAGCAGAACACTATCGCCCAGTTGCAGCGGCGGATAGAGGCGCTGGAGGGAAAGGCCAAACCGGGCGGCCCCAAAGGTATGCCCGGCATCAAGCCCAAGTCCGGCCGCCAGCAGACTCCCAGGGAGAAAGGTCCCAGGAAGCCTCGGCCCCACGGTTTCGCCCGCCAGCGCATGACCCCCACCCACCGGGTGGAGCACGTCTTGGACGCCTGCCTCCAGTGCGGCACCGGCCTGTCCGGCGGATGGACCCAGCGGACCCGGGAGGTCATCGACCTGCCAGTGGTTCCGGTCCAAGTCACCGAACATGTCTTCATCGCCAGGACTTGCCCAGTGTGTGAGAAACGCCGGGTGCCCAAGGTGGACTTGGGCGGGGTGGCGCTGGGGAAACAACGATTGGGCATCAACCTGCTCAGCCTGATGGCGGCCCTGCGGGAAGAGGGGAGGCTGCCCTTCCGCACCGTCCAGTGGTATCTGAGCACCGTCCACCAGTTGCGCCTGAGCCTCGGCGCCATCGTCCGAGCCATCCACCAAGTGGCCCGGCAGGCCCAACCGGCGGTGGACCTGATTCTGGAGCGCATCCGGGGCAGCCCGGTGGTCCACGCCGACGAGACCGGCTGGCGGGAGGATGGCGCCAATGGCTACGCTTGGACTTTCAGCACTCCCACCGAGCGGTATTTCCTGCGGCGTGGCCGCCACAAGGAGGTGGTGGACGAGGTGCTGGATGAGTCCTTCAGTGGGGTGTTGGTCAGCGACTTCTATGCCGCCTATCATCACTACCCGGGACTGAAGCAGCGGTGCTGGGTGCACCTGCTGCGGGACATCCACGACCTGAAGCTCCTCTACCCCAAAGACCGGCAATTGGCCCGGTGGGCGGCGGCAGTCCATCACATTTACTCGGCGGCCAAGAGCTTCGCCCATCCCCAGGCACGGCAACGGCAGCGGGTCCAGCAGCAATTGGAGCGGAAACTGCTGGCCCAGTGCCGTCCCTACGCCCAAGACCCGGCAGCCGCCCAAGGCAACCTGTGCCGGCGTATCGAGAGGCACATCAAGGAACTGTTTGTCTTCGTGGCTGCCCCCGGCGTGCCCTCGGACAACAACGCTGCGGAGCGCAGCCTGCGGCCCTTGGTGGTCAGCCGCAAAATCAGCGGCGGCACCCGCTCGGGGCAGGGCACCGACACCAAGATGACCCTGGCTTCCCTCTTCGGGACTTGGCGGGTCCGGGGCCTCGATCCTCTCGTGGAATGCCACAAGCTGCTGACTTCCCCTCAAGTCTGAACAGTTACCTTAAACTGAGCCAAAAATTACGGACTGGAATTGAGCCACCTCGATAGCGGGGGCATCATCGGCGGACATTCCGCGGAGGTGCCTGCCAGGAATGCTAAGAGGTGGAGACGTGAAAGAAGTCTACGAGATGCATGGTCGGGGCCGCTCGGCCCGGGCGATTGCCCGGGGGTTGGGCTTTGCGCGCAATACAGGGCTCAGGTATCTGAACTCGCCGGAAGTGACGGTCCCCAAGCCGCGGCCGCCACGGGGATAGAAGGTCAGGGGATCGCGCCCTCTTTCCGAAACACTTCGGCCAGTTTTTCGACCCCCTCCCAAATTTCGGTCTCCGAGGGGAGGGCAAAGCATAGCCGGATGTAGTTGGCGGCGTCGTCCGGGTCGGCAGACCAGTCAGGGCCCGGGTTGAACGCGACGCCCTCCCTGAGTGCCGGTGCGTTCAATGCACGGGAATCAACCCCCGCGGGGAGCTTGACCCACAGGTACATTCCGCCGCGGGGTACTTCGAAATCGATGGTCGGACCAAACGACTCGCGGAGGGCGCTGGCGAGGACATCGCACTTGCGCTTCAGAGCCGCACGCATATCCAGGATGTGGTCTTCGTAATGGTTGATGAAATAGTCGGCAACAATCATCTGGTCCAAGACACCGGTGCCAGCGTCGTTCTTGCGGGACAACAAACGGCTCATCACCTCCCAATGTGCCACGATGTAGCCGAGGCGAGTGCCGGGGCCAAGGGTCTTTGAGAAGGAGCCTATGTGCAGCACCCGGTTGGAGTCGTCCAGAGACCGGATCGCGTTCTCGTATTCTCCCTCGAATATGAGGTCGGCGTAGCATTCATCCTCGAAAATGGGGGTTCCGTACTCTTCGCTCAGTTCTAGCATCCGCCACCGGCGCTCCATGCTCATCACGGTGCCGGTGGGGTTCTGGAGTGTGGGGATCGTGTAGATGTACTTGGGGCGCACTCCCCTAGTCCGCAGGTCCTCGAGCACATCTGACAACTGGTCCATGCGCATGCCGTGCTGGTCAACTTCGATCCCGATCATGTTGACCTTGCGGCGCCTGATATTGACGAGGGCGCCGGAGAAGCTGAACGCCTCCACGATAACCGTGTCGCCCTCTTCCAGCAGAATTTCGTTGATCAACTCGATCGCCAGGCCCGACCCTGATGTGATGAGGACCTCGTCAACCGACGTGTCAATGCCGCGGTGGGCCGCCAGCTTGTCAACCAGGAACTGGCGCAGCGGGATAATACCCTGCGGACCGCCGTCAAAGTTGTACATTGAGATGTTTCTCGGGTCGCCCCGGAATACCCGGGTGGCGGACTCGATGAATCCCTCCATCGGAACCATATCGGGATCGCTGTGGCCACCGATAAAGTTGTATTTTGGGTGGCCTTGCCATGGAGCCGGGGGAGGAGGCAGTTCCCTGTTGAAGAGCGATGAGTAATCCAGGGCTTTCCCGGGCATGGGCTGATCCTCCAGAGTTTTCAGTGCGTGCCCTTTGTCAGTAGGTCTCAAGACGCTGGCATCCTAACACCGCGAGCTTTGAGTGTCGACGGCGGCACCGCGCGTAGAGACCATCAGAATCCTGAGGACCCTTGGCGTCTTTGCCTATGACCGGGTAGCCGTGGGTGCGTAATGACTGTTGACCGGCTCTAGTGTTACAACGATGGATTAACTGGCGAGGTGATTCCTGTGAGGAAATTGAACCTGGCACAGCGCCGCTGCGATCTTTCCACGGTCGCTGATTCGCAGCTGGACAAGAACCGTCAGCCATCTTATTCGGCAATCCGTCGTTGTAGTAATAGCCTCCAATGAAGAAACTTAACCCCGCCAGTCCTTTGACGCGGAAATCCAGAGGTTGTGCGCTAAGCTGGATGCCCGCGGTCTCCAGAGCAGAGAGTCTTGGTTCACATACTTCTCATAGTAAAAGGTTCAGGGTGGCTAGAAACCCGGACGGAAACCCCTTATTGGGAAGAGGGATTTGGTCAGTAAGGCCGATACGAGCAGGGTGAGGGTCCAAATTTGCCCGAGCCATGCGGTGGCGGAGTTGACCATTCCAGCGACCTGGGCGCTGCCGGCACTGGGACCGGAGCCGGTTCCTCCCGTCATACCGACTTTGGCGGCCACCAGGGTCAGGTTGGCCACGGTGGCCGCCAGGTACAGCTGGAACCGGGTTTTGATGCGGCCGAAGTAGCGAGACTGTCGGATTCCCAGTTGGACCAGCCGCGCCAGCCGGTGCTCCACCACCACGCGGCGCTGCCGGTACTCGGCAAAGGCCTCGCTCTGCTGCAGGGCGCGGGCCTGCTGTAACAGCGCTTCCTGCGGGTGCAGTTGCACCGTTCGTCCCGTACCCGGTTTTGCCGCCACGCACTGGGACCGCAGGGGGCATACCCCGCAGACCGCCGCGTCGAATCGGAAGGCCTCCAAACGGTAAGTTCGACCCGTTTGGCCGGTGCGCCGTCCCGCCGGCACCATCGTCCGGGTAACATTCCCCGCCGGACAGGTGCAAGAACCCGCCTCCAGGTCAATATGGAAGTCCTCTTTCGGAAAGTGGGTCCGGTTGGGACGCCCCGGCACCCTGGCAATCAGGGTGCGGCCCGCATCGGCGAAGGCCTGCCTGGTATCGCCGTCGCCATAGGCGGCATCGCCCATGGCCTCTGCCACCGACACACCGGTGTTGGCCTCGCTTTCCTCCACCAGTTCCAGCGCCCCCAGATTGTCCGGAGCGTTGCCGGGCAGTACGTCCACGGCGGTGATCAGCTGGGAGTCGGTGTCCACCACAATCGCCGCCTTGTGCCCGTCGAACCGCCGGCTGCTGCTCTTGTGGCCGTGGCGCATCTCCGGGTCGTGCACCGACATCATCCGGTCCCGGCTCACCCCATCCTTGAGGCTCACTCCACCCTCAGCCCGTTCCACGTCCTGGAGCAGCAACTGGCCCAGCAGTTCCGCCGCGGCCACAATCCGCTGCCGCTCATCGCTGTCCTCGGCAATTCCCCCTGCGCCTGCCGAGACAACTCCAACAGCCGGTCCGCGTCAGCCACAATCCCAGCCAACAGCGCCGCCCGCGCCTGCCGGTCGGACCAGTCGATGGCCGCCTCGCCCTTCACGCTGGAGCCCGGTATCTCTCATATCCCCGGGCCTGGGCCAATTCGCTGACCGGAGCTTGCTCCACCGCCGCCAGCGCCCGCAACAATTTGACGATCCCGTCGGCCAATAGATTGTAGGTGTCCCTCACCGCGCCCCGCCCCAGGATGTTGGTCGTGTCCAATGCCACCCGCATCCCGCGCCCTTTCAGGCAGCCCGACTCCCGGGCCAGTCTCAGGCTGGACTCGAATACCTCCCGTACCTTGTCGTGCAGGATCAGCTGGGCGCGAAACACCTGCAGCGTACTCTTGGCGAAGGGCCGGTCTTCCGCCTCAATCCCCAGCGCCACTTTCCACCGGAGGTCAAAGTCAGCCCGGGCCTTCGCCTCGGCGTCGCTGACCTTGTCGTGGGACTGCAACAGCAGCGCCGTCGCCAGCAGGCTGGGCGGCACGCTGTCCCGGCCGTTGTCGGGGCAGTAGAACTCGGCGAATTCGGCGTCTCGGAACAGCCGGCCCCGCAGCGATGCCAGGAAACCGTAGAAGCTTTCCCGCCCCACGTGGTCCAGGTACAGCCGGTCCGCTTCCCAAAGTCCCCTCTGGTCCGATCGCTCTCCCAGCATTCTCAGCCCTCGCTATGCTTGTTGACCCCAAGTATAGCCACTGGCCCGGCTGCCGCCACTTTCCGGCCAGATTTCTAGTATTACAACGACGCTTCGCAGGAAAGGGACTTTAATCACCTCTTCATGGGGACCTGCCCACGCGCTTGACAGCTTTGTGGCCTTGCCTTCTGCGAAGTGATTTTCGATCAAAAACTAACCAAACTGAGGAAGCGTCGTTGTAATACTAGGGGGTGTCGTCAAAGTGAGAGTGTGATAATAAGCTGATATTGCAATTAGTACAGCAGGATTGGGCAATGCCAGCAGTAGCCGTAGCGCCGGCGCACCGGCGCCACGATATTTCAGACCGGGTATGGGAAATCTTGGAACCCCTTCTCCCCGGCGGCAAGGGCAAGACAGGCCGGCCGGCCCAAGATAACCGCCGTTTCATCAACGCCGTGTTCTGGATTTTGCGCACCGGCGCCCCCTGGCGGGATCTGCCCCCGGACTACGGGGACTGGAAGAACACCCACCGCCGCTTCTGCCGCTGGCGGGACCGGAACGTCCGGGCCGGGCTGCTGGAGGCGGTGATGGATGACCCTGATTATGAATGGCTGATGATTGACGCCAGCTACATCAAGGCCCATCCCCACAGCGCCGGGGCCCGGGGCGGCAACCAAGCCATTGCCCGCACAAAAGGGGGCTCAACAGCAAGCTGCACCTGGCGGTGGACTCCCACGGAATGCCGGTAAGGCTGGCGGTGACCGCAGGCACTGTGGCTGACTGCTCCCAAGCGCTGCCCCTGATTGAGGGCATCAAGGCGGAACACCTGCTGGCGGACAAAGCCTATGACACCAATGAAATCGTGGCCGGGGCCTCGGCCCGGGGGATGAATCCGGTGATACTGCCCAAGAGCAACCGGAAGGAAAAGCGGGACTACGACCGGGCGCTGTACAAGTTGCGGCATTTGGTGGAGAACGGTTTCCTGGAGTTCAAGCAGTGGCGGGGAGTGGCGACCCGGTATGTCAAGAACTCCCTTTCTTACCTGGCCATCTGCCAGATTCGGGCCATGGCGATTTGGACTAAATTACTTTGACGACACCCCCTAGTATTACAACGACGGATTGCCAAATATGTTGTCTTACCCTTCGTATTCGGCTGCCAACGGGCTATCGCGGTAGGCTCATCGCATCTCGTTGTCAGGTTCAAATTGTTCGCGAAAATCGCCCTGCCAGAGAAACAGTCGTTGTAATACTAGCAGCCTGTCTGGGGATTACTGGCTGGGCCGGACGAACTCCAGCCGAGGCGGCTGATCACGCCACCCGCTGGTCTGGATGTTGCCGGTGTAAGAGTAGAACTGCCCAGAAGGGGAAACCACATGGGTTGTCAGCCGGCATTTGACCGAAGCGGAACAGCTTCAGCAGGTTGTGGCCAGCGCAGATGAGCAGCCACTCCCGGTTCACCTTCTCCAGGCCCCGCAGCAGGAACTGCCGGAAGCCCCGGCCCTGCTTGATCTGGCCGAACACCGGCTCAACCGTCTCCATCCGCAGGGCGTAGCGATCACGTCCTCGTTTCGTCCGCAGCTTGCGCCGCATCCGGTTCCTGACAGATAGTCCTTCGGGCATGCGGCCCCGGGCCGCCGGCTCCAACACCCTGCCGTGGCGGGTCTTCTCCGGCGCGATGAAAGGGTCCACTCCCATCGAGTAGAGTTCCTCAACCGCCTTGGCCGAGTAGTACCCGGCGTCGGCGGATACTTCTTTCGGCACCGCGCCGGTGTTACTCACGGTCTCCTCAATCATGCTCATGGCCTGACCCTTGTCCGAGGGCTGGTTGGTGGCCCGGGCCGCAACGATCACTTGGTGGCCCGGGCCGCCACGATCACCTGATGGGTGCGGTCCACCACCGCCTGGCAGTTGTAGGACTGTTGGAAGTCCCGCCCGCCCCGGCCGGGCATGATGTGGGAGTCCGGGTCGGTGAAGTTCCGCTGTGCCTTGTCATCGGGCACTCCGGGATGATTCCGGCCCTCGGACTCGGCCTGCTCCGCCTCTGCCAGGGCCTTGGCCTCCAGCGCCGCCTTGGCCTCCAGCGCCGCCTTGGCCTCCAGCGCCGCCTTGGCCTCCAGCGCCGCCTTGGCCTCCAGCGCCGCCTTGGCCTCCCTTATCTTCCGCAACCGGCTCTCCCGGAAGGCCGGTTCCTCCGGCAACTCATCCCCACGCTTGTCCCTGCCGTACCTGCGGTCCTCGTCATCGTCCACCTCCCCGGCCCGCCGCAGCAGCTCTGCCACCTCCGCCGTCAATTGCCCTTCCTGCTCCTTCATCCGCCCGTAACTCATCGCCTTGTGCTTCGATGCGTTGGCCCTGACCTTGGTGCCGTCCAGCGCCACGTGCCCCAGCTTCACCAGTCCTGCCTGCCGGCACAGTTCCAGCACCTCAGGAACAGGCCCCCCAACGCCTCCAGATGGTCCTTGCGGAAGTCCGATATGGTGCGGAAGTCGGGAGTGTTGTTGGCCGCCAGCACCCGGAAGGCGATGTCCTCGTGGAGGCGCCGGGCGATGCGACGGGACGAGGCCACACCGGTGCAGTAGCCGTAGAGCAGCACCTTGACCATCATCCTGGGAGGTAGGGCGGGCCGCCCCGCCTTTCCTCCTCATAGCGGGCCGTAATGGCCGAGAGGTCCAACTGGTCCACCACGTCGGAAATGAAGTAGGCCAGGGTCGGAAATGAAGTAGGCCAGGTGGTCCGACGGCAGCCATTCCTGCAGGGCCGCAGGCAGCAGCAACTGCTGGCCCGGATCGTAGGGAAGGTAAGTCTTGCTCATTGACCGCTCCGCTCGTCTCATGCTCCGCTCCATCATACCCCCAACGGCTCACCAATCCTATTTCTCGGACGGGCCGCTAGTATTACAACGTCAGTTCAGGGAGGGATGTGGGGTGATGCCCGCATGGCGGCGCGGCGCTTGGCATGGGAGCGTCGGGCCCGTTCGTTACTGTCCTGCGTATCCTGCAGCCACCGCAGCAACTCTTCAGGTCCGAACCGTTCCCGGGGCAGCATTTCCCGCACCACCCGGTAGACCTGCGGCCTCGTGATCCGGGGCATCTTTTTCCCCCCAAGCCTGTTGCAGGCTCAGCAGAAAAGCTCCGCCCAGCAGGCACAGGGCCACATGGTGATGCCAGCCAGCCCAGGTGCGGGTCTCGTACTCGTCCAGCCCCACGTCGCTTTTCTCCGTCTCGAACTCCGTTTCTATACGCCAACGGGATCCTCCCACGTATGCCAGGGTCTCCAACGGGGTATCCTCCGGTGCATTGGACAGATAGTAGCGGGGTTCGCTGCCGTCCAGATTCCGGCGGTAAATGGCCCAGTGGATTTCGCCGGGCTTACGCCTGCTGGTTGGACGCACCCTCTGGGCACTGAACCGGTAGCTGCGTGGTCCCTGGCTTCCCTCGGCCACCGTAATCTCACGCCACGCCTCCTCCGTGATGGCATCGGCCCGCTCCGCCATCGTCCGACGCTGCCCGCTGCGGAGCCTCGGCTTGCGGGGACGCCCGAATCCCTGATACTCCACACTGGTCCAGGCAGGCTCCGGCGGCCACATCGTAAAGCCGGACGGAACGTCCAGCACGTACCACATCCCCAAGGCCGCCAGGCCGTCGCGGAATGACGGCGACATACCGAAGGCATCGTCCGCAGCGACCCATCCAGCCTTCAGGTGGCCCCGCTCCTGTGTCCGCCCCACCATCTCCAAGGCCAACTCCGTCTTCGACCGGTAGCCCCGCCTATCCTCCGGCACACCCGCCGCCTCACACCGGTCTTTGTCCGAGGTCCAACTCTCCGGCAGATACAGCCGTTTGTCCACCAGGGCCCGTCCCAACGGGCTGACATAGGCCAAGAACATTCCGGCCTGGCAGTTGGCCACCTTCCCCAGCCTCCCGCAGTACTGCCGGGCCACTCCCGCCGACTTCCGTCCCTGCTTGGGAAAGTCGCTGCCGTCCAGCACCCACACCCCTTCCGGATGCTCCAGCCGGGTTCCCAGGTACTCCTGCAGCCGTCCTATAATCGCCTCATCGTCCCAGGGAGAATCAGTGAGAAACCGCTGCATCCCTCGGGCAGACCCCGGAACCGTCTCCGACAGGTTCTCAGCGTTGCGCCGCTCCCCGGACTGTACCAGCAGGGCCTGGAGATAATGACCGCTGTGCTCCCGCGTCTCCCGGCGGCCAAACAGCGAAGCGAAGTAAGCGTGAAAATCCCCAAAGGCCCCGTACACCTGTTCGAAAGCTGCCGCATCCACATCCCCACCTCACCTGCCTGTTCCCTCTCCAGCTACACAGTCATCCTATCAAACTAACTGACGTTGTAATACTAAGAGACTGTAATGCGTGGTGCGCTTTTGGAACTGGTTGCCTCCTTTCAGCGGATGAGCTTAGGCTTCGGACTGAGTCAGCATGTGGAACAGCCGGTCGTGTACGCCTTCCGCCGCGCCCAGCTTCTGGTGCCGCAGTTGCTCCCTCACGAATTCCACGGTCAAGGGCGGACGGCGAGATTCGCTCTAAGCGGTTCTGTTGCGTGTTTCTCGTAGAACGTCGGAGTGTAGTCGTCGCCTAACTCGTTGTCTGGGTCGCAGATTAGGTAGATGTACATCCCACATAATTTACTTTCTTGGGTGGATGCAAAGTGCTAGTGTCTGTATTACAGTATTTCCAGATTACCACATTGTAATACTATGATATTGCAATATCATCTTGAAGTTTTCAACCCTTCTTGTCGTCTTCAGATATGTGCCGAAGAGCTCCTCACTTGCTGTTGCCGTTAGGCTGCGGCAGTCGTGGCCAGGCCAGTGTCTTTGGCGTCGTATGTGAGGACCAGTTCGTAGCCCAGATGCGCCGCCCGACGCTTCACGGCCCGCACGCTCTTTGGAGATGCTGGCGCTCGTAGTGTTCCGCGCCGGCATCCACGTATTCTTGGCCGTCCCGCAGCATCGAGTAGATGATACGGGCCAGCTTGTGGGCCATCGCAGTGATAGCTTTGGGCACTCCCAGTTGTGCTATCTTCCGGCGCAGGAAGGCGGCCAAGCGCAGGGCCTTGGCCGTCCGGCTGGCGCTGGGCTTGGTCTTGGATCTGATCACTATGCCGTTTGTGATGCGGTTCTCGGGACTCAGCAGGGGGCGAAGTGGCCCGCGCTCGGCCATATATCCGTGCCTATCTCGCTGACCACCTTGAGCGCCGCGTAAGAGTCCATGCCGTCGATCCGGGTCAGGTCCACCCCGGTCATCCGGCAGAGGTGGCCTTGGGCGTAGAAGCGCGGCTCGTTCCCCCTGATGGCGTTTTTACTATTGGCTGCCGGATGCTCGCCCCGTCCGCCCTGGTTATGGGGTCTCGTGGTCGCGCCAGCTTTCAGGGTGCCATCGACGGCGCACAAAATATCGAACGAGATCGCCCCTTTCGCGCTCCTTCCGGTCTTGATTGATCTTTATTGCAGGCTTCTTGCCTTCAGCTGATCGTCTGTAACATGCGCAGTAGTTCCTGGGTGGCTCTGGTGGCGGCTCTTCTGTGGGACCGGAACTCTCTCGGCTCGATGTGCCTGTGGTAGAAGTGGAGGTGCAATTGCTCTGCGGCCTCGAAGTCCGACTGCCATCTTTGCAGGTTCCGTTTCGTTGTCAGTATCCTTGCAATGTGCCTGAATGCCCCGTGGCTGTCGTGGGGCAGCCCTTCGTTCTGTGCGAATGTAATGAGACAGTGGGCGAATGCTCCCCACAAGAATTCGGCGGCAATCAGTTCGTTGCCGCCGCCTCTCAACTCTTGGTCTGCTCTTTGAGTCAGCCCTTGGGCTGCCATGATGTGTTCTTCTTGATTCAGGAGGCCACCGCCTTTTCTCTGCCCAGGCGTCTGGCCAACTCTATGCTTCTTCTTGCGAACATGGTCGCGTCCGCGTCGCAGCCGTCGCGGCTGTCGTAGAACATACCGAACTTGACGGATGCTGGCTGTCCCATACTTGCCGCGAAATCGCTGCACAGGTCGATGCCTTCCTCTGGGCGGAGTCCAGCAGTTCGGAAGCCTTATCGTCATCCTCAGGGACGGTGCCGGTTGCCAAGGCTGTTGGTACGTCGTAGAGGTCGGTCTGAGTGCCGTGGGGCCATTCCCGTCTGGCGGCGATGTAGCCGAGTGCCGCTCTTACGGCGTCCGTCAGGGCCTCGGTTCCTTCCATTTGGTTCCCCTCGGCAAAGCTCCTCTGGGCTGTCGCGAAGTATTCCTCGACGGCTTCCGACACGGCGCATTCCCATGCGTTCGCCATTGGGGTCGTCTCGTTTGCTTGTCCTTCGTCCCGGCAGCCGGGCAGCTGCTCCCTGTCGGCAGCCGCTGCTTTCAGGACGACGCGCATGGCATCGGTCATGGGAAGCCGGCTGCCCTCTGTGGGCCATCCTGCGTAGAAATTCTTTTCCAGCTTCTCCAGCGGGAGGGACGGTTCCGCCGCCGCGCTGACCCTCCGGAGGACCGCAAGGGCGATCCGTTCCGTCGCCCTCTCCATTCTGGTAGGCATTTCTGCCCCCCCGTTTTTCTCTCCTGTCCGATGTTATTTTCCCGACGGGTCGCGGTTAAGGTTACTGGGGTTCACTGGCAGTTATCCTTGCCGCCCTATGCCGGGCATTGCACTAAAATGGTATCCGCTCCATTTTTGTGCAAGGTCGCGCCGAAGGCTGATCTAAAACCCTTGGCAGATGACACTCAAATGTTGTAAGCTGGTAACACTGCGATATTACAATATCCGAATGTAGTCAGCCGGTAGGCATGTAGTCAGCCGGTAGGCATGTAGTCAGCCGGTAGGCATGTAGTCAGCCGGTAGGCATGTAGTCAGCCGGTAGGCATGTAGTCAGCCGGTAGGCATGTAGTCAGCCGGTAGGCTTGGCTCCATACCCCATTCGTTGTGCTAGAAGCTCCAGAGCCTCATCAACAAGTTCCGACTTGCTCCTTCCGGTGGTGGCTGCGACCTGGTGCAACCACTGGTAACGTTCGGCCCTGAACCTGATGGTCGTGCTGAAGGCCCCGCTCTGGTCTGGTCTGCCTACCGATGTGCGCCGCCACCGGACTTGAGTTGCCGGAGGGGAAATCGGCGGCTTATTTTGCTCCTCTGGCCCTGTGGCCGGCGCTGCCGCTGGTTGGCTAGGTTGGGCAAAGGTTCGCCCTCGCCCTCTCGAACTCGGTGTCATAGGCACCTCGATTCCAAATTGATTTGTTTTGCGAGCCAGCCCCACAGTGCCCGGATCTCGTCCGCTGCCTGACTCTCCGGTTCGTACTCGCAGACGCCCAACCCCATCTCCGATGAGTCTTGGAGCGACACCCACCGGCCAATCCGCACCGGGGCTACCGAGAAGGAGCCGGACTCCAAGTCTTCCACTAGACCATTCTGCCTGGCTCGCGACGGCCGGAGATTGTTGGGGACGAAAACCAAATTCCAGCCGCGACTTTGCGCCAGCCAACCCATTCGTGTCATAACGGTTCGGTCCTGCGCCGTGGTGCTGATCGGGGCGAGTAGCAGTTCCATCTTGTCCATATATGCCGCCGAGAAGAATGTGTTATGCCCAGGGCAATCGCATATAACCAGGTCAATGTCGATCAGGGTGCTCATGTCCAGCCCGCTTTCTGGGGGAACATCTATGCGCCGTGGTTCAGCTTCCCACAGTGGCCGGTCAGTCTCAGCTCGCCATGCCGTGTGGTGCATGGCCGACTGCTCTGGGTCAAGGTCCCACAGCATCACCCGGATTCCCGCGTCTTGGGCGCGTTCAGCCATCTGAAAGGCTAGGAGCGTTTTCCCGGACCCTCCCTTGAATCCTACAAAGCCCACGATGGGTGGCATGACGACGCCTCTATCAGTAGTGTCGCCAAATTGTAACATCGCAGTATTGTGAAACGACGATACGACCATATACCAATTGTGGCGGGTTTCGCCGCAATCAAACATCAGGAGTGCTGCTCCGCTATCTCGGGCATTGAGTCGTTCGAGGCAGATTAAGCCCGAATCCACCGAAGGGATGAGGTTACAGCAGCGGAATATGCGGTGAGGGGCAAGGGGAGGCGATGGTCCGGGCACGATTTCTGGTAGAGGGGGCCGGTGTCTGGCTTCAGCCGCCGCAGGGAGACCTTGCGACCGTCTGCGGACGTTGGGCAGGGTGAGATGGCGGGGAGAGGACGCAGCAAGAGACCCTCGCGGACCGGGCTGGCGCGAGTTTGCGGGGACCTTCAGTTGACCGGATGGCGGGTCCGTGGCGGACGGGCGCCGTCAGGCTGGGAGTGGAATGGCTCGCAGCCGTGCCAGGGCGCGGCTGAACTGGGTTTCCCAAGGCCAATGCTTGGGAAGATGCAAGGTGAGGCGGCGCGCCGAGCGGGTGAGCCGTCCCGCCAGAGCGAAGAACCGCAGCCGGAGGGTCTTGGTGGTCACGGTCTGCTGGCCCAGACCGATTCGCGCCGTCCAGCGGGCCAGGTTGTGGGCCATCACCTGTACCGCCAGCCAAGCGGCGTTGGCGGCGAAGCGCCCCGAGGGGAGATGGTTCAGCCCGACGCCGTACTTGAGGTCGCGTATCGCATTCTCGATCTCGGCGTGGCGGCGATGGTCAGCCTCCAGTTCGAGCATCTCCCCGTCCCGGTCGGTGATGAAGCCGTGATAGCTGTAGGTGGCGAAGAGAGCCAGTTGGGAACCGGGCGTGGGCCTCACACCCGCCGGACGATGAGCCGTACCGGCGCGGCATCCGCCTCGGCCTGGAAGGGGGTGTAGAGCCTGTCTCAATAAATTAGGAGTAATGAGAAATTGGAAGGCTTGAGAGGTCGATAGCCATACGTTGACCTTCCCATGACCAGGCAGAGATCGGGGATGGGTAGAACAGCGCGGATGAGCACGTGTCATCGACACGATTCACCAACCGCAGTGAGGTTCCGGGGGCCACGGGGAGGGACACTGCGACTGTCCAAATACCCGGTCGAATATGCGGGCGCGCCACACTCGGCAAAGGGTTCTCAGGTTGAACGCTGTGGCCAATACGGTCCACTCAGCCGCTACGTTGGTCAGACCGCGTAAGAGGAACCTGCGGCCGCCTTGTTGCTCCTTGATAATCCCGAACACCGGCTCGACCACCTGCTTCCTCAGTTTGTAAACCTTTGTGGCCGCCGAGGTGGCCATCCAAGTGCGGTGACGTCGTAGTGCCGCGTCGTTCGGTCCAACGGTTACGTTGCGGCCATCCTTGCTTTTCGTACACACCCCAAACTGGACTTTACGCATTTTAAGCGGCATAAGCGAGGGAATCTGCAATACGATGGTACAGAGTGGCGGGGAGTTTCTGTACATCGGAGTTGGCGGTCGATAGTGAAAAACCCTCCGACACCAACCACCAGTGGCTACGCACAAAGGTGATGTCATCCATTACTTTTCCTGGATTTTGCGTAAAGTCGAGCCAAAGGCAGGGCACGCTCGGCAGACGGCACCGGGTGCCTGGTAAAACCGGTAATGGACTCCGTTGGGGGGTATGTGGATACGCTTGAAGGGGAGCACCTTTCCCTGGGGACACATGAAACTGTCGTTGCTCTCATCGTAGGCGAACCGGTCCTTGTGGCACGGATGATCTCGAGACTGTCGCCGTGATGACTCCGGCATGGCCACCGCCTGGCCTCTGCCAGCGCAATCCTCCAAGTTGGTCCCCGAGTAATATCCGGCGTCAGCCAAAGTCATCGGCGCTTTGGACCCCGTAGTCTCCTCGGCCTGCTCCAGCATCGGGGTAAAGGATGTGTGATCGTCCGGTTCATCTACGAGGCCCACTGCAGTAATCAACATCCCATTCAGGTCCCCCTCCGCCGTGACCGGTGAGACCATTGCCTGACCGTTGTAGCTGGGCACAATGCCCTGCCGCGTCTTCATCAACCGGGCATCCTTGTCAGTCAGGTTGATGTGCTTGAGACTTTCCTGGCTGGCCAGGTCGTCCATCGCCTGCCTCACCTGTTTTCTCAAGGCTCTTTTGTCGGCCAACGCTTCCGGCAGATGGACGGCCGGGGTATCCTCTCCAGCTTCGTTCTGAGCCTCAAGGTCGGCTATCGCCTTCTCCAGCCGGTTCAGCAAGCGGCCTCCCCTTTCGGCGTCGTAGGTTCTGTCTCTCGTGGCGTTGGCTGCCACTTTCGACCCGTCCACCGCCTGCATCGCCAGATCAACCAACTCCATCGCCACGGCCGTGCGTACGGTGCGCTTGAACAACTCCCTCATAGCCTGCCGGTGAGCCTTGTAGAACCGCCATAGGGTGTTGTGGTCGGGATGTTGCCAGCCAGTCAACCATAGATACGGTATCTGATCCCGGCACGCCGCCTCCAGCTTCCGGCACGAGCGCAACCCAGTCATGAACCCGTATAGCCACACGCAAAGTAGCGCGCGAGGGTGATAGGCTGGCGCTCCCCGAGGGTCCCCTTCTATTTCCAGGCCAAGCTCCGCCCAACCCTCCCGGTCCAACCCGTCAACGAACTCGGCGACAAATCGCGCTGGGTGGTCCAACGGCAACAGTTCGTCAAGAGACGGCGGCAACAGCCACATCTGCTCCCGGTCCATATCTCGAAGCGGCATCTTCCTGTCTCCTCTCCCAACGTCGGCTCACAGTGTACACGCTAGCACTACTGCTGACTTTTGAGACAGGCTCTGTAGGTGGTCTCGGCCACATCGGCGGCGCCGTCCATCCAGTAAGGAATCGGCGTCCAGGCATCTTCGGGTATCGCCTCGATAACATTGCGCAGGCTTTTGTGCTGGCGGATGGTGATGGAGAAGCGGACATCCATCTTGCGGCAGACGGATACCACGCCATGAGCGTGGAAGCCGCTGTCGGCCCGCACCGTGAGTTGTCCCCTGGCCCCGCCGTAGCGCACCCGCCACACCGTCTCACGCAGGAAGTGGGCGGCACCGCGGGCTGTGTTGGCGCAGCCCTCGCGCAGCCGGGCCATCAGCACATCGCCTGTGCCGGCGGCGACGGCCAGCAGCGGGTGATAGCCCCGCTTGCGGGTATAGCCCCCGTATCGAGTACGGGGCAGGCTGAGGTGGCGCGCTCCCTCCTTGGCCAGACCGTAGCAGAGTTATGCCCCTATCCGGGCCGTGCAGAGGCGACTAACTGGTGAGTCCGCCCAAGGATGTATGCTCATGGTAAGGCGCGTCGTCCGGACCAAGACCGAGAGGACACTGGTGCTTTTTGCCCGATACAAAGCATAGTCAGGGAGTCTTACGACGGCATCATTGGTGACGCCCCGATCGGGGCGATCCCGTTGAGGAGAGTGGCTACGTTCCGTGGCTCCCTCCGGCGACACGTCTACCTTGTAGGCGTGCGAGGGAATGATGAGCCATAGACGCCAGAGCAGCGCGAAACCGGCAGGGCTGTTCCAGCTGAACCTGAACGCGGCGGGCATTGACGTGGGGGCCACCAGCCATTTCGCGGCGGTTCCCGCCGACCGCGCGGAGCAGCCGGTGCAGGAGTTTGAGGCTTTCACGGCGGACCTATACCGTTTGGCGGACTGGCTGGCCTAGTGCGGTGTGGAGACCGTGGTCATGGAGTCCACCGGCGTGTACTGGATACCCCTGTTCGGGGTGCTGGAAGAGCGGGACTTCCAGGTGATGCTGGTGGACCCCGGACGCATCAAGAACGTGCCTGGTCGCAAGACCGACGTGCTGGACTGCCAGTGGCTGCAGCAGCTGCACACCTACGGCCTGCTGTCGGGGGCCTTCCGTCCCGACGGGGAGATCCGACGCTTACGCAGTTACCTGCGGCAGCGGGCCATGCTGGTGCAGTACGCATCCCACCATATCCAGCACATGCAGAAAGCCTTGACCCGGATGAACGTAAAACTGCACCACGTCATTAGCGTCATCACCGGCAAGACCGGCATGGACATCATGGAGGCAATCGTGGGTGACCAACGGGACCCGCAGCAGCTGACGCAATTGCGCGACCCCAGGATCAAGGCCGACGAGGCGACCATCGCCAAGTCGCTGCAAGGCCACTGGCGGGAAGAGCACATCTTCGAACTGACCCAGGCCCTGGGACTATACCGGGTGTATCAGGATAAGATTGCCGAGTGCGACCGGGAGATTGAAGCCCGGTTGGAGCGTTTCGAGGATCACAGCAATGGTGATCCTCCAGCGGCGAAGTCTGGCCGGAGACGCAGCAAAGGAAACGCGCCACGCTTCGACGTTTGGACGCACCTGTACCGGATGACGGGGATTGACCTGACCCAGATCGACGGTGTGGATGCCTACACCGCGCTCAAGGTGGTGAGTGAGATTGGCACCGACATGACGAAATGGACGAGTGCGAAGCACTTTGCGTCCTGGTTGGGGCTGAGCCCAAACAACCGCATCACCGGTGGGAGGGTGATCAGTTCCAAGACCAAGCCCAGCGCCAACCGTGCGGCGACGGCCTTGCGTCTGGCGGCCAACGCCCTGCACCGCTCCGACAGCGCCCTGGGCGCCTTCCTGCGCCGGAAGAAAGCGCAACTGGGAGCGCCCAAGGCCATCACCGCCACGGCCCACAAGCTCGCCAGGCTCATCTATTCCATGCTGCGCTACGGCCAGGAATACGTGAATGCCGGCGCTGAATACTACGAGAGACAGTATCAGCAGCGGGCGTTGCGTGCGGCACAACGTCGGGCGGCACAACTGGGCTACCGGCTGGTGCCCATGCCCGATGCTCCGGACCACACCACCTACGCACCTCCTGGCGCGCCGATTGCCGCGTAACGACTGTGGTTAGTGAGGAGCATTGTTATGCCCGTATCCGGCCCGTGCAGAGGCGACTAACTGGGTGAGTCCGCCCCAGCGGTCACGGCGTGACAGATTAAGTTAGTCGGGAGGTCTCGCAGATGGTGGAATCGAGGTCGATGGTAAAAGGCGAGTTGCCGGGTCCGGCCCCAGTGGCCCATGCGCGTGCCAACAACTCGCGGCTTACGCGGTCGAGTTGACGGACGTGGCCCCGCAGGAAGGTGCCCAGGGTGGAGGGCGCCTTGGCCGTGAAACCGAGAACGCGGGCGGTCCCACCGGCGCGCAGCACATCGGCGTCGTCGATGCAATCTCCGCCGGCCAGTGCAGATGCCACCAGCGTCATCATCTTGTCGCCGGTGTTGGCCCGCCCCGGGGCATCGCCCAGGTCGAGGCGCTGCTGGACGAGTTGGGGCAGGCCGAGGTGCCGTGCCAGGGTGGCCGGAAGGAGCAGCCCGGCATTGGCCACCAGGCGGTGGTCGTCGAAGATGATGCGGATACGGTCGGGATTGTTCTGTGGCAGCATCTATTGGGTGCTCCTTTTCCGGGGTCGGTTTTCTGTTCCAAAACCATTATCCCAGAAGCACAGGAGCACCTTCCGGCTGCTTCAAGGGCTGTCCCCAAGGCCGTTCCTCGGTGGATTCGGGCTTAGTAGACTAAGTGACTATTGACTGACCTCTCGGTTACGCCAGAAGCCTGGCCGCTAACTCGACGAAGTCGTCTACGATGATGTCAGGCTGGTACTCGGAGTCCTCCGTGGGGAGTTTGTACCGGTTGACGTAGGCCGCTTTGAAGCCGCAGGCTTGGGCGCCCAGGATATCGAAAGCGTGCGCCGCGACCATCATGATCTCCCCGGGCTCGCACCCCAGACGCTGTATCGCCTTGCGGTATATCCCTGGGGATGGCTTGAATGCGCCAGCTTGGTCCACGGATATTATCGCGTCGAACCTTATCGGGACGTTGTTGTCCAGCAATTCCTCCAAGTACCACTGCTCCCCGTTGGAGAGGGCAACCAGCTTGTAACGCCCCGCCAGCGACCGCAGACCTTCAACGGCGTCTCCGTAAGGCTGCAGACCCTTGTAGACCTTCATGAACTCCTGAACCGCGCCGGCGGTGTAGCTGGCGTTGTGCTTCTTCAGGCAGTAAACAAAGGCGCGGCGGCAGGTCTCAAGGTAGCCACTGTGTCCCAGCATCAACAGATTGTCCTGGTACTGCTCAATGCGCTGCCGTTCCCGCCACTCGGCGTAAAACGCTTGGCCCGTCATATCGGAGCCGTGGGCCGCCAGGAACTGCTCCGGCGGGCCCGGCCAGGCTGCCGCTCAGGTCCATGACGGTGCCGAAGATGTCGAAGGTAAGGTAGTTCACGCGAGCAATGAATCCGTCGGCCATGCAATGACTCTCCTATATGAACCAGTCCGCGACCCGTTCTCCGATCATGATGGCCGTGGCGTTGGTGTTGGCCCGGACAACGTCGGGCATGACCGAGGTGTCCACTACCCGCAGCCCTTCCAGGCCGTGAACCCTGCAATACTGGTCCACCACAGCCAAGGGATCCGAGGCAGGGCCCATTTTGCAGGTGCCGGACATGTGGATTGCGGTGGTCAGGTTTTCCACCAGCCACGCATCCAGCGCTTCGTCGCTGCGCAGGACATGAGGGGAGATGTTGATCATCCCCTTGACCAGCGGTTGATATGACGGGTGCTCCAGGAGACGCACGCACAATCTGACGGCCTCCCGCATCCGTTCCCGGTCCCAGGGGTCTTCCAGATAACGGTAGTCCAGTACCGGGTATACGTGGGGGTCGGACGAGGCCAGCCTCAACTCTCCTGCTCCCTTGGGAAGCTCCAGGGAGCATGTGATTCGAAAGTCGTCGCCTACGGACACGTCGCCGTAGGGCGGCCCGGAAGGATAGGCTTGGCTGATCATAATATCGTTGCGAGTCGGGGAGCCGGTGGCGGTGTATCTGAGGGTGAGGTTGGTCCAGGGGCCGTTAAGGTCCAGGGCCACGTCGTCTTTGACCCGAAGGGACACCCTTACGCCGGGATGGTCCCGCAGATTCTGGCCAACCCCGGGCAGGCCGTGCACCACCGGTATGCCGAATTCCCGAAGATGGTCCGGCGGGCCCACCCCCGACAGCATGAGCAGATGGGGAGAGGCCACGGCGCCGCCGCTGAGGACCATCTCCTCCCCCTGTACCACGAACCGTTCTCCGCCGCTTTCTACCTCTACGCCCGTGGCCCGGTGGCCTTTGAACAATATCCGAAGGGCTTGGGCGTTGGGCCGGACGGTCAGGTTCAGCCGGTGGCGGTTGGGGTTGAGGTGGGTCAGCGTCATGCTCATGCGGACGCCGTCGGTATTGTTCTTCGGCATGAGCCCCACGCCGGAGGAGTCTGGGTGGTTTACATCTGGGTCTTCAGGGAACCCGGCGACCACGCAGGCGGAATAGAAGGCCCGTTGGACCGGCTGTTCGTCTTCCCGGCTATGGCGGCGTATCTCAATGGGGCCGTTGGAGCCGTGGAAGTCGTCGCGGATGTCCAGGTCGTTTTCGATTTGGCGGAAATAGGGCAGCACCTTGATGAAGGACCACTCGTCGTTCCCCAAAGACGCCCAACCGTCGAAGTCTTCGGGGAGGCCGCGAATGAAGGACTGGCCGTTGATGGCGCTGGAGCCGCCGACAACCTTGCCTCGCGCTATCGGCGTCCGTTGGGAGTGGCTGGGCGCCAGTTGGCCCGAGTAGGACCAGTTGAAGGTGGAGTTTTCGGCCGATGCGGCGGTGCTGAGTCCGTCGCGGAGCTCATTGGGCAGGTGTGTTGGGTCGGGAAAGTCGGGGCCCGCTTCCAGCAGCAGCACCGACCTGTTGGGGTCGTCGGAAAGTCTTGTTGCAAGGGCGCAGCCTGAGGAGCCGGCGCCAACAACTATCACGTCGTATTTCATGATGCCCTTCCTGCAGAAGCGCCCCAGCGGACGCATTGTAATGGGTTGCCGCCCAGTATAGTATCCCCGAACGGCTTTGAGCACATCCCATGTATCTTCCGAACTGTACCATGTCCGGGGATGCCGCAGTGACCACAGTAATGAACAATGAACGGAGGCTCAAGGCCGTTAGCTAAGTTGATTTGAGTACTTGCGCGGATCACAGGAGGCCCGAGGTTAGAGTCCTACGGGGCGCGCTGTTCACCGGTCCGTGCAAGCGGTGCCCCGCCACAGGTCATAAGCCCCGTCCGGGTCGGCGGGGGCTTATGCAGAACTGCTTCAGCTACTGGACTGACTGACCGCTCGTCTCTCGGCGGGGTTCACTGTCGGGCTAGGAAGGAGGCTGATTACAGTATCAGAGAGTAATAGTAAAGGTTCTTGATTTTGTCCAGTTTGATGGGCTTGACGGGACTCCACGCAGTGTTACCGCCGATGGAAAAATAAGCGAAATCGCCGAAGTTAAGTTGACCCGCCTTGGCCGCGGCCAGGTCAGCAGGCAGTGCACAGTCAACCGCGGGCAATGAATGAAGGGGACAAAGAGTGGCGGAAATGCAAGGTCCCGATACAATGATCAGAAGCATAGCCGCCGTACAACTCCTTCCGGAAGCGCAGATGAGCCAGCCCGGAAATTGCTCCCTTGTGTATCCCGGTGCAGTTCAGCCTGCCCCAATATCGAGGTCCAGCAGGCGTCGCGCGTTGCCATGGTTGATCAGTTCGCGGTCGGACTCTGGGCAGTCCAGTCCATCCACCATCTCGTTGTATATCTCAATGTTTGGGGGGCCGAAGGGGTGGTCGGTACCGTAGAGCAGCCGGTCCGCCCCGAACATCTTGTAGCAGTACTCCAAGGCAGCCGGGCTATGGGCGACAGTGTCCACGTACAGCTTGTCGAAGTAGAACTGGGAGGACTGGTCCAGGTCGACCCAACCTTCAGGTGAGGTCCATTCGTCGATCAACCGGCCCACGCGGCCGCGGATGAAGGGGACGAAGCCTCCCGTATGCGGGACGATCAACTTCAGGTCCGGGTATTCCTGGAAGACGCCGCTCATCACCAGGCGCACCGTGGCCAGGGCGGTGTCGAACATGAATGCCATGCCAGGAACCAGGGGCCGCTGGTCGATTCCGTTCATGTTGATGGGGGCCGTGGGGTGCATGTTAATGGGCACCCCCAGGCTCTCGATATGCCTGTACACCGGCCAGAATTCCCTGCGGTCAAGGGTCTTCTGGTTGATGTTGGAAAAGAGATAGACGCCTTTGAACCCCAACTGATTCACGCAGCGGTCGATCTCGGCGATCGTATGCTCGATGCTGTGCCAACCCAAGGTAGCCCACGCCTCGAATTTGCCTGGGTGGCCCTGCATCACCTCGGCGAGGTGGTCGTTGATGCGGGAAGCCCAGGCGTCGGCCTCCGGACCGTCCAGCAACTCCGGCCCCGGCATGCCGTGGCTCAGCACCGATACGACTATACCCAAGTCTTCCATGGCTCGTAGTTTCTGGTCGACATCGGCGTGGGCCGACGGCGAAGCGTGCTGGTACCCGCCGGTGCAACTCACGAAATAGGTCCCGCCTCGAAGGACACCCTGGGGCAGGGAACTGCGACCCGTGAGGTACTCCAGATATGGCAAATAGACCAAGTGGCTGTGGACATCGATGCGCATTAGTGCCCTCCGGTTCTCTTCTGCAATAGGGGTGCGTTTCCAGGCCATTCAGGAACGCAGAGATATACCTGTACGGTGGTCTTGAGGCCATAACCGGATGAGTGGCCGCACCCGGATCTCCGCCCCTCCTGGTTAAAAGACAAGGACATACAAAGGCAGAAACGCAACATCCGGGAAAAAGATAGGCGACGGCGCCTGAAAGAACAAGGCCTATGCACTTGCTGCACCAAAACGGTTGAGACCAACACCCAATGCAAAAACTGCCTCAAAAAATTCGCAGAGTGAGCGAAGGAACGCGGCGAGAGCAAAACTGAAGAGCAGAAGAAGAGAACGGACACGGCCGACCAGGAAAGACAACAGCATTGCAAGGAGGCAGGGCTCTGCACCTCCTGCAGGAAGCCTGTCACCGGATACACAACCCGCTGCGATAGCTGCAATGTCAAGGCGGCGAGAAATTGGGGCGCTGTGGCGGCGGAATCGTGTACCACCGGCCTGATGCTCGATGACCGCCCGGCCAGCGTTGCCGTAAGGGGACGAATATGAGCATAGCCATAAGTCTGCCCACCGTAGTATGATGCCGCCATTCCAGAACCGGGGGGTCAGCGAAAGATGAGCGGAAGACTGTTCGGATACGCCCGCGTGTCGGTGGCCAGCGACGCCGACGCAAACAACCTGGAGAACCAGCGCCGGGTGCTGGCCGACTGCGAGCAGGTCTTCGAGGACGTTGGCAGCGGGGCCTCTTGGAACCGGCCGGGGCTGAATCGCCTGAAGGCTGTCCTCCAGCCGCGCGACTGCGTGAAGGTGGCGGCGCTGGACCGCTTGGGCCGGTCGCTGACAGAGGTGCTGGAGCTGCTGGGCTGGCTGAGGGAGAACCAGGTCGAGGTCATCAGCCTCCGGGAGTCCATCGATCAGGACAGCGCCATGGGGCGGGCGATGCTGCACCTGGCCATCGTCTTCGCGGAGATGGAGCGCGACCTGGCCCGGGAGAGAACGCTGGCCGGGCTGGAGCGGGTAAAGGCCACCGGCAAGCACCTCGGCCGACGCAAGGGGGTCAGTAGGAAGCGGGCCGAGGAGATACAGAACATGCGCCAGCGCGACGGACTCTCGTGGGGCCGCATCGCCACGATAACCGGGCTGCCTTCCAGCAGCATCCGCCGGATCTGCACCTGGGACCTCGAAGAGATAGCGCCGACGGCCTTCGGAGAGGGACAACCGGCGTATCACGGGCCCGGGGCGCTCCCATGGTGGATGTCGCTTGCTGCGGAATCAAACTCCGAGAATAACTATGTTCACGCGCCTGGTCCGCGATCCCAACCACGAGCTGGCTGACGGCTGCACCGCTGCGCTAATGATGTGGCAATGCATGGGTTTTTACGGACAACGTGATCATGACCGTGGCAGATTTCGGTACGTCGACTATCACCCCACACTACAGAGGGCTAAAACATCCAGCATCCTGGATGCGGCTGATCAGCATGGGCTTCATCCATAGGCGTCTGTTCAGTCAGTGAGATTCTCCCTTATACTCTAGCCAGAACAACTAGCCGGAGGTTGCCATGGCGGAGTGGCCCCTGCAGGATGCCAAGAACAAGTTCAGCGCCGTGGTCGACGCTGCTCTGGCCGGCGAACCCCAGCGGGTGACCCGTCGCGGGCAGCCTGCGGTGGTCGTGCTGGCGGTGGAAGAATACGAGCGTCTGTGCCGGCTGGAGCAGGCAAGCGCTCCAAGTCTGGGTGAATTGCTTCTGGAAATTCCGCAGGATGACGGAGAGTTCGAGCGCATCCCTCTTGACCCCCGGCCACTGGACCTGTGATGTTCCTGCTGGACACGGACATACTGTCCGCGCTCAGGAGGCGCGACCGACATCCTGAGGCGGTCGCCTGGCTGGAAGCCCAGAGGACTGTGAACCTGCACCTGAGCGTGGTAACCATCGGTGAAATCGAGCGGGGCGTCGCACAGCAAGAAAGACGTGACCCGTCCTTCGCGGGGGAGTTGGCTCGTTGGCTGGACCTGGTGCTGGCATGGTACGGCGACCGAAGGTGTTCTGCATCAGCCAACTCGCCCAACAGGGCGCGGATCATCCCGATTTCGGTCTCTTCGCGGCCGGGCGGAATGACACAACAACCAGGTCCACTGCGCCAATAGCGGGCAAAGAGGCTGGTAAAACTCGAGAATCTAGAAATCGACTCCTTGCTGGTGGTTCGCGCAGGCGGTGGGAGGCGACGCAACACCTCCAAATATGGGAATTGACCCTCGATCGACGCAACTGGGATTGAGAGATGATGCCAGTCAGGTCAGCGATCCCCGGGACCTGCAATATCTGCCAGGAGACGTTGCCCGGCAACCGCATCCGTCGGCACCTGATGCGCTGCGTCCAGGCCCGCACCGGACTCAAGCCATCCCAAGACCCGCTCAGGAAGGACCGTCGGCGCACCGCGCTGAAGACTGCCTACATTTCGGTCAGGCCCCGGGAGCAACCGCACTGGCTGGAACTGGGTGTCCGATGCGACGCCACGCTCAACGAGCTGGACAAATTCCTACGTGCCCTGTGGCTGGAGTGCTGTGGCCACCTCAGCCACTTCAAGGTCAACGGATACATTTTTGCTAACAAACATTGAGGTTTGTTGCAACGCACCCTGAGACGTGCTGTCTCAGGGAGGGGGTATCTCCCAAAGCGCGCAGGAATATCCCACGCGCGCCGTTGTGGTCTCGGTCCATCCTCCGTCCGTCGGAGGACCTCACCGTCCTTCTTCCGCCCAGCTTGTGGTTTACCTCCCCGGTCCAACTCACTGTCTTTGAGGTGTATGCCTCGTTGACGATAAGCACTGTCCTGCCGTTCTCGGAAGCCTTGTGTTTCAGGAAGTTCCTGAACCGGTGGTGGGCGAATGTGAGGAGGTTGCGGACGGTCTTGGAGCGGATCCGCCGTTGACCTCTGGTCACCATGTCCGAGGTTTCGAAGGCTGGGAGTAGGATGACGTCGAAGTTGTCGACGAGGTACCGGGCTGTCTTGTGGTGGAGTTCGTTTATCAGGTTCTGAATCCTGACGGTCATTCTTTCGGCGGCCCTGCGCATGTTGCGCCGTTTCCTTGACGGCGCCTGAGTAGCACGGGACAGGAGATTATCCTGGTGCTGGCACAGCCTCTGGATTCGTCCGAAATCTTCCTGTCCCAGTTTTCCGCAGCCGTCCTCGGAGAACCAGGTGATGAAGTTCCTCACTCCCGGGTCCAGCGCCACCACCCTCACCTGGTCTGGTGCTTGGGGCCTCAGGTTGCTCTCGCTGATGTGGGGTCCCATCTTCTTGAAGGGCACACTCAGGTGGTATTGGTGGTGCCTCAGTGTGAGCTTGGCATCTCCGTGGGCGTGGGGAATTGGTTCCCTCCTTTTCAGTTCTCCCAACAGGGTGTGATATACGCCCCGGTGGCTCAGTGCGGAGGCGTGTATGAAGATGGTCTGGCTGTCATCTCTCCGGGAGCGGAAGTGGGCCTTTGCGAAATCCTCTTCTTGTCTGAACCACTTGTCCTTATCGGCCTTCAACTGCTTGTTGAACTTCTTGACCGCGCTGACTGCCAGGCAGGCGTCCCGGACTGCGTTGCTCTTGACCTCGTAGGGGACGGGCTTGGTCCAGTCGGGTAGTCTGGTGAGGATATCCTTCTTGACCCCGAGCCAGGAGGCCCTTGGGGCTCCGTCCGAGTTGAGGAGTTCGATGGTGCGGTTGTAGGTGAACCGGGCGGCGTCGAACCAGAGTTTAAGCGTCGCTTTCTGTTGCCGGTCTGGGTAGATTCTTATCTTCCTGGATTTCCTTCCGGTATCTGCGGAGTCCGTTGGCTCTGGCAGAGAAGACAGTAAGGATGGCGAGTAGATCCTGGGTGAGTTCCTCTGGGGGGCTGAGATCTCGCTGGTTGAGAACCAGGAGTTCGCCACCGTTTTGCTCGAGCATTTGCTCGATGAGTTCGGTGCCGAACCGGGCGAGCCTGTCTCGGTAGGCAACCACAAGTGTGAGCTTATCGCCTCGATGTAGTCGTTCCAGTATGGTTGCAAGTCCCTTTCGGCGGTAGTTGAGTCCTGAGGCGACATCGGTGATGATTTCAGCGTTGGGGTACTGCTGTTGCATGAAGGCGACCTGCCGTTGGAGGTCGCCGGTCTGCTTGTGGCTGGAGACCCGGCAGTAGCAGATGGTGGTGTTGGGCTTGGAATTACCGAGGTAGGTCTGGACGTCATATCGTCGTTGTCCGCTCTGGGTTTTTATGTAGGGGATGATGCCGGTGTCGGCGTATCGGCGCAGGGTGTGAGGGTGGAGGCCAAGTATCTTGGCCGCTTCCCGTGAGGGTAGGTACTGCATGTGGTGATTATATAGGTTGTTGCGTGTTTATTACCATTATAGGCTACTACAGTTTACGGTGTCACCTACTCGGTGATGGTGCCGATGCCCGGGGAGCGACACCGCTTCGACCCCATGGATGAGGAAGAAGCGGCATGGCGGCACATGGGGAAAAGTGTCAACGCGGCCATACCGATGCTCACGAAGTTCGAGCACGAATTTGACTACGGCAGCCGTTGTAAAAAAGGTTGACTTTGGTCGCAACGACCAAGAAAACCCACCGTTCGCCGCCCCAACAGTTCAAGACGGCTCCGACCGGGAATCGCACCCGGAAACACCGAACTGGTCCCCACTCAAGCCACTCCGCAGGCCTGAACCTGCGGACCAGCCTGAGCCGGATTGGATCTGCGTCTCTGCCTCTCCAGCCGGGATTGCGCTGCAAGCGCCGGTTTCAGCTGCCGAGAGATCGCACCCCAGTACGCCCACACGTGCTTCACTCGCTTCCTTGCAGGTACGGTGAAGGCGACATGGACGCCATTGCCAACGGGCGCAACCCGCCGGCGTGGAATGCGCTCTGAGCAACCAAGTAAACGACGGGCCAGCACCAGGGCAGCCGCCTGATGGACGCTGAGCCCATATCGTTCCATGAACTTGACCCGGCCGATCACCGAGCTGTAGGCCGGGTTGACCCGATGAATTTCCACTCCCTGACGATAACCACGGGAGATGAAGTACGCCTTGACTTTCCCATAGCTGAAACTGGAGAGCATCCGGGAGTACTTCCGGGCCTCGCCTTCCAGTGAGGACTTCTTCTGACGAAAGTCCAGCTCCTCGATAACGATGGGCTTGCCAGCATTACGGGCGTACTCGACCACCCCGGCCACCGCATCGCCAACCAGAGCCTCCGCCTCATGAGTGCTCTTGCCATAGGTGACCAGCGGTACCCGCCAGGCGTTCAAGCAGTTTCCCGACGCATCGGTCTCCGCGACCGCCAGATGGTCGGCGTTCAAATCGACGCCGATTGCACCACGCCGCCGGTCCGTGACAACCGGCACGTCCATCATATTGGTGCTCACGAACACCCGCCATCCCCTGGCATCCCGCTTGAAGCGATAGCTGATGGCCTGACCCAACCCCGTAGATCGGGCTTCCTTCTCCCCATGCTGCCGCTGATAACCGGCATACTCAGAATTGCTCTGAAGCGCAGCCAACACCTGGTCGTGGCCGTAGGCGAACCGCACTCCCCCAATGACCAAGTACTTGCCATGCCGCTCCGCCAAAGAGTCAGGCATGCGCAACCGTAGGGTCAGAGTACCATCATCGGCAACATGCGCAACGCACAGCTGGCAACCAGCGGTTTCATCACGGCTCCCCAGTACGAAGAACTCGTCGCTCCGGGCATCCCGCCAGTCATTTAGCCATTCCTCATGGCTGTCATAACCATTGATCTCAAGGTCATGCTGCTTCCGCCATAACCGCTTCGAACCGAAGCAGAGCCTCACCCGGCCTGCGGCAACATCAGCCTCCAACCCAGCCAACCTGAATCTCAGATTGGCCAACCGGCGCCGCTTATGATGCACCTGATTCAAGCGTCCACGCTCAACAGCCTTGGCAATCTCAAGCTCAGCCCGGCCAATCCGGCGCTGAAGGCTATCCCGCCTCAGCCCCATGGTCTTCTGGACAGCGGACACCTGGCCTTCCAACGATACCCACAGGCCGTTGAACATTCGAGCCGGTATCCCGTATCGCTGCAGGTACACCTTCTTCAGAGACGCAGGTAACTTACCAGCTGAAAAGTCCGCAAACAGTTTACGCTGCACCCGACCGTAGATCTCCGCGTAAGCGGCTAACGCCGCCTCACCCTCAGTGGGTTCTACATCGCCATAATCAGTGATCCGGGTCTGATAGGTGCTGACCCATGGGCCGTGCGACGGATTCAAACCCGTGGACGCTGAGTGACCTCTGCTGCGACGTGCCATGGTCACATCATACCAGAACCCATGTTCGCACTGCTTCAGTCCCCAACATATCAAAGAGACCGCACATCATCAGTCAGATTGACTATTGACTACTATCACATACTAAAACTCACTAAATTGTGAGCAGTTGTTAACCCCCGGGGCGACCTCAGCTCTGCCCGCTGGCTGTTGTTCCTGGCCGACATGGAGGCGTCGCCGGAGCCGGTGGCGGTCAGAGGCCACCAGTCATTCCGGCATTGGAATCCTCACGGCGAATGATCGGCGCCAGCCGGCATTGGCCTGATGGGAGATGCGCCAGACCGGTGGTCCCAATAAACCGGCGGGCGGTTGCACACGCCGTGGTAGAATGTGGTCACAATGGCACATCAACATGACCCTAACTTGGTGGACGGCATGACCACATACAGCATCAGGGAGGCGAAGGCCCACCTCAGCGAGATACTCCGGGACCTGGAACGCGGCGATGAGGTGATTATCACGCGCCGGGGACGTCCGTGCGGACGGCTCACCGCGGTGGATGCCGGCGCCGACGACAGACCCTCCCTGGCCACGCTGAGGGGTGCTCTTTCACAGCTGCCCGACGCGGGCTACCAGGACTTCTTGGAGATCAAGGGCATCTGGGAGACCGGGGAGCGGTTGCTCGACGGGGTGTCCGGGGACAGCGCCGAGGACAAAGGTGGTTAGCCGGAGCCGGTTCGTTGCCGACACCCATGCCCTCTGGTGGTATTTCCAGTCCCCGGAGCGCCTGAGCGTCGCCGCCAGCGCCGTCTTCCAGTTGGCGGAGACCGGCAACGCCACGGTGGTGGTTCCCGCCATCGTGGTGGCCGAGTTCTACTACCTGTCGGCCAAGCTGGGCAGTCCCATGGAACCGTCGACATTGTTGGCAGCGCTGGACTCGGTGAGCGGGATAGAACTGTCCGAGTTGGGTCGGGCGCAGCTGGAGAGGCTGGACCGGTTTCCCGAGGTTCCGGAGATGCACGACCGGCTGATCGCCGCGGAGGCGGACGCGCTGGGCGCGCCGGTGGTGACCCGGGACGAGGCGCTGACAGCGTCGGACCGGGTGGCCACCGTCTGGTAGTCGCCGCTGGTAGCTGCCGTCGCTCCCGCCGTTGACGCGACAGCATGAACATTCACGACGAGATCACAATCCCCGGCCAGGAGGCCCGCCATGGCGAGGTGCCCGCCCGCCTGGCTGGCCGACAGCCCGGTCTGGCCCGCGGTGAAAGCCCAGACGGGCGGGGGCCAGCTCTTTCTGCACCAGGCCACGGGGCTGGAGCTGTTGGGCCGGGGCCACAACCTGGTGATCAGCACCGGCACCGCCAGCGGCAAGTCCCTGGTCTTCCAGGCCCCCACCCTGCACCACCTGGCCACCCCCCGGATGCCACGGCCATCGCCGTCTACCCGATCAAGGCCCTGGCCCGGGACCAGGTCATTCGCTGGCGGAACTTGGCGGAGGCCGCCGGTCTGGACCCCGCCGCAATCAACCGGATCGACGGCGACGTACGCGACCTGACCGAGCGCCGGCAGATCCTGCAGCGCACCCGGTTGGCCCTGATGACCCCCGACGTGATCCAGCAGTGGCTGATGGCCTACTCGGAGCCCCTCTACGGCAAACGGCCGCTGCGCCACGACCTCAGGGAGGTGCAGAACACCCAGTACAACGTGCGCCGCTTCCTGTCCAACCTGGCATACCTCATCCTGGACGAGGCCCACTCCTACGACGGCGCGCTGGGCACCCACTGCCTCTACCTGGTGCACCGGCTGCAACAGAAGCGCCGGGAGCTGATGTCCCGGTTCGAGCCCCTGCGGGTCATCGCGGCCAGCGCCACCATCCACAACCCGGCCCAGCACCTGGAGACCCTCACCGGCCTGCCCTTCCAGGTGGTGGACGACCGGCACAACGGCAGTCCCCGGGCGGAGCTGACTCTCCAGCACGCAATCGGCCGTGCGCCCCACGACGAGGGCTGGCGGGACCTGCAGGACGCGGTGCGGGAGGTGATCAGCGACGATCCGGACCGGTCGTACATCGCCTTCGTGGACGACCGGCAGCTGGCGGAACGCGCCGCGGCCGGCATCGAGGCCGCGCGCAGCATCACCGAGGACGCCATCATCGTGGAGTCCCGGGACGCCATGGCCTACCGTTCGGGGCTGATGCGCCGGGAGCGCATCGAGGAGGCCCTGCGGGCCGGTGAGATCCGGGGCATCGCCAGCACCAGCGCCATGGAGCTGGGCATCGACATCCCCGACCTGCAGGTGGGCTTCAACCTGGGGTTGCCCCACTCGGTGGGACGCCTCAGGCAGCGGGCCGGACGGGTGGGACGCAACAGCCCGGGGCGGTTCATCATCGTGGCGCCGCGCCACGCCCTCCAGTTCCACGACGACAGCCTGGAGGCCTACTGGCGACAGCCGGTGGAGCCGGCCCGGCTCTATCCCTCCAATCCCAACATCAGGAACACCCACGGCCGCTGCCTGGCCAAGGAGACGGACCTGAACGGCATGGAGCGCGCCATACCGTCGCCCACGGATGCCTGGCCGGAGCAGCTGCCACCGACGCTGCGGGAGATCGCCCGGGGCGACCACTACGCGCCGGAGTTCCAGACCGGAGATCCCCGGCAACCACACCGGAACGACATCCGGGACGCCGCCGGCGGCCGGGCGCGCATCGTGCAGATTCTACCAGGAGGGGAAACGGAACTCCTGACCAGCGAGGTGACCCGCCGGGAGGCGGCCCGCGACGCCCACCCCCTGGCCACCTACTACCACGCCAAGCAGTCCTATTCCATCCTGGGCTGGCGGGAGACCGGCGGCGAGACGGTGATCACGGCGCGCCACACTCCGCCGCAGGAGACCCGGCCCATCACCCGCAGCGGCGCCACCCTCACGCTGCAGCAGCCCCGCGTTTCCGCGCTGGGCCACTTGGAATACTGCACCCATGCGCAGGCGGTGGCCTGGGAGCGGATTGTCGGCTGCTCCATGCGCGAACCGGGCGGCGGTGAATGGCGGGACGTTCACTACGACGGGGAGGGCATCCCCGAGGTGATGACCAACCTGCGCACCACGGCCACCCTGATCATAGTCTGGGAGGACTGGTTCGACGACGCCAACACGCGTCGGGATGTGGCCCGGGCCCTCCGGACGGTGATGTGCGGCCGTGAATCGATACACCCCGCCGACATACGGACCACGCACCAGAACGTCCAGGTGGTGCGGGACGGGCGCAGCAGCGAGGTGAGCCGGGCCATCGTGATCTGGGACAAGGTGGGCGGCGGCCTGGGCCTCTCGAAGGCGGTGGCCGACAACCTGGGCCGCTACACCCAGGCGCTGCTGGAGATCGCCCGGCAGCCGGGCCAGCGTTCCGAGCAGGAACGGCTGCTCCGGGAGGATACCGCCGCAGCGCTGCACCGGTGGGCCACCAGCATGGCGCCCCACACCCTGGGTCCCGAGCACACCCCCGTCATCACCGAGTACGCCGGTACGACCTTTCGCAGCTAGCTGGAGGCCCGGTGGGCGGCATACTTCGACCAGCGCGGGATTGCATGGCAGTACGAACCGGTCCGGCTGAGCGGCTGGACCCCCGACTTCCGGCTCGTACTGAACGAAGGCGAAGCCTACGCCGAGGTCAAGCCCGTGAGCGAGTTTCCCATGGACGTGGCCCAGCGGGTGCTGAACGCAGGATGTACGGCCGACATCCTCATTCTTGGCCTGGAGCCGCGCCACGCCTGGCGTCACCGGGGCGACGGATGGACACCGGTGGACCTGGCCGCATGAAAACCGCCGTTCCGTTGCGGGTGGCCAGTGCGTCCGGACGCATATCCCGACAGCGTAGCGCTCACAGCGACGAGCAGCCCGTCCGAGGAATGGCTGGCTGGTAAGGATTCAGCTGGGACCAGCCGGCGGCAACCATCCCTGACCGGTGCGGGAACGTACAAGGTTGGAGTAGCTGGAATATCCCGGACGCCTGCACTCAGCATGACCGGGGATATGACCTGCCCTGCGGCGGCGGCCATCGCCGACCTGAGCAGCATTAACACGGCCCCTGCTGTGGGAGAGAGAAGCTGGCCATCCCCCGAGCTTCTCCGGAACACGCCTGAATTCTCCCGGGAGTTGCGCAAGCCAGCGCGGGTGAACTAGATAACCCGGTCTCCCCGCCTTGGCGTGGACTCGCTGTCCGGCTCACCCGCCGCCCCGGGCAGCGGGGTCAATATTACGCGCCAACGGGGAGTTTCCTTGGACGCCTCGACAAGGATTTCCTCCAGCGGGACATCAATGTCAATATCGTCGAATTCGAAGTTGAAGGCGGCCTTCACGTGGGCGGGGCAGACGAGGCCCGCCGTAGCGTTGTTCTCGCGTCCCTCCCGCCTCAGTTCTTCGCGTTCGGCGAGGGTCATCTTCAGCCGGCGGTGGCAGCCGGGAATGGCGCATTTGACCGGGACTTTTCTGGGCATTTCCCTAATATTACAACGACAGCTCAAGGGAGGGGGTTTCGGGCATGCGCGCAGGGTGTTCAGCGTCAACTTTTATCTTGATTGCGGCGTGGGAAAATCCCTGCACCCAGGTGGTCCTGGGCATAGACTCGCACACCGGAAAGGGCCGTTGAAGGCTGAAGTTGCGGTTCGCACAACCGGTCTTCTGACCGCCGGACGTAACCCGGGGACAGAACGGACCCGTCTGCCAGCCGTTGACGAGCAGGGGGAGCAACGTTAATTTCGAGGCACAACTACCTCCCGTCCGCTGGACTGTGGCTTGATCCCTCTCCACCACGGCAGCATCCATTCGCTCAATTCAGCGCCCCACCAAACAACGTCGGCTCGCTCAGCTAAATCCAGCAGCCCGGCCTGTAAGCGGTTGGTCGCGGGTCACTGGCCCCGCGGCGGTGGTGGTGGTGGGCCATCGCCCGCTGCCACCTCATTCAGCAATCCGTTCCGCCCGGCCCAGACCACGATCTCCTGTTTCGAATGGACTCCCACTTTGCCCTGAATGCGGTAGACAGCGTTCCTGACGCCCACGGTCTTGGTCCCCCTGGGCTCGGTGATCTGGGCGTATGACCTGCCGCTGGCAAACATCGTCAGGATTTCCTGCTCTACCGCGGTCATCCCGTCCAAGGCCCGGTTGGCGGTGAGCCCCCGCTGGCTGCGGACCATGGCGAGGACCCGCCTGATGGACCTGTCCGAAGTGCGCAGAAGGCCCTGGGCCACATCCCGGATCGCCTCCGCCAGCTCCCTCAGGCCCCGAGTCCTTCTGCAGGTAGCCCGTCGCTCCGGCGGTGATTGCCTCGATGACCGCATCCTCTGTGGTGGAGGCCGTCAGCATCAGCATCCGCGTGTCCGGCCGCAGTTGCATGATCTCCCGGCAGGCGTCCACTCCGTCCCTGTGCGGCATCATCACGTCCATGACGATGACTTCGGGCGCAAGGCTCTGTACCATCCTCACCGCCTCAACCCCGTCTCGCGCCAGTCCGACAACCTCAAAGTCCCCCTCATCCTGCAGGGCGTCCCGCAGGGCGTCCCTCATGATGGGATGGTCGTCCGCCAGCATCACCCTGATTTGTTTCGTCAGCGACATCCCGGTCTCCCCTCAACAGCTACCTGTAGGGTGTCTCGCATTGGTTGTTCGCATATCTGCGCCGCAGGCCACACAACCGAGGTCGCGGACCTCTGGCGACCCGCCCTCGGATCCAGTCCTACGACGGGTCTTGGTCCTGCTCATGGCGCCGGTGCGTGTCCTCGATGGCGACGTCAAGCTCGTTCCACAGGCGCTCCACCATCGAGCGCATCCGCATGTTCTGGTAGGCGCCCCAGACCGTCATGGCGGGCGGCACCACCAAGATGGAGACGATCAGCGCGTACGCGATGGTGATCGCCGCCGTGATGCCGAAGTGCTCGAATGACTGCAGCGGCGACAGCGTCAGCACCGCTAACCCGAACGCTGTCGTCAGCGCCGATCCCAGCAGAGCCGAGCCGGTGGTGGCGAGCGTCCGGACCGCCGCCGCCTCCGGGTTGCGCCGCTTGGCGAACTCTTCCCGGTAGCGATGGATCACGTGGATCGTGTAGTCCACGCCGATCCCGATCGAGAGCGCCGTGGTGATCGAGGTGACGATGGTGTAAGGAATGCCCAGCAGCGCCATCGTGCCCAGTACCCAGATGAGGACGAGCACAATGGGTCCTACCGCGATGAACCCCAGCGCGGGCTGGCGCAGCGTTATCCAGAAGAAAATCGTGAGGATGCCGAGGGCTGCCGCGATTGTCGTGATGATCGCCTCTGTCTGGCGATCTCTTATCTCGTCCGAGGTGGCGAGTACGATGATATCCTGCGAGGTCATCGCGATCGCGTTGTCGTCGCCGAACCACAGCCCGTTAATGTCCTCTACCATCCCCTCGGTTCGCTCATGATCGCCCGAGAAGGCCCGGAACTGGAGCAGCGTGGTGTCGATGCCCTCCGGGTCCTCGACCAGAACCCGCGCCACGGCTTCGGGATCGGTGGCGGCGAGTGCATCAAGGAACTCCTGAATCAGCACCGGATCGAGATGCAGCCCCGTTGTCGCCTCCGCGAACAGCCGGTCGAGCTCGGGGTCGTACCTGTCACCTGGTGTGCCGTCGTCCGTGGTCCAGTCGAGCACGAGCAGAGGGAGCGAAGCCTCCATCCCGCCGTCCGCAGCCCGTGGCCGGCTTAGGTCGTCCTCAAACGCCTCCGTCATGGAGAACAGGTTCTGGAGCACGCGGGTCTCCGTCACCTCCGCCCTGACCAGGACGCTTACAACCTCCGTTGAGCCTCCGACGGCCGCATCGAGCGAATTCAGGTCCTCGATCAAGCTCCCGTCCTTGGACAGGACGTCGCGGATAGTGAAGTCCGTGGTGATCCCCGAGGCCGCGAACCCGAGCCCGACCGTCACCGCAACTACGAGAACCAGGTAGGCCACTGGCCTCTGCGTGATGGATGTCCCCAGCCTTTCCGCTAACCGGTCGACGCCGGGGATTGCATTTGAGATCGAACGGGGCGGAGCAAGCGGTCCGCGGGCCTCACGACGCTGGTCGATGATCATTCGCACCGCTGGGATCAGCGTCAGCATCACGATCAGGCTCAGCCCGACGCCCAGTCCCGCGACCACGCCGAAGTCTCCGATCCCCGAGATCGGCGAGAGCAGGTTCGCCAGGAAGCTTACGGCCGTGGTGGCGGCGGCCAGCCCCAGAGGGATGATGACGTTCCGCAGCCCCGCCAGCACCGCTACCGCCACCGGCTCGCCGGCCATCCGTTGCTCCCGGTAGTGCGACACCGTCTGGATCGAATAGTCCACCGCGAGGCTTATCAGGATGATCGGCACCGTTGCCGTGAGCGCGTTCGGTGGGCCGATCAGATCCAAGGCGCCCGGACCGAGCCAGCTCTCCGCCCCGACGGTCCAGATCACTGCGAGTACGAGCCCCGTCAGCGTGAGCAGCAGGTCGGAGAGCGTGCGCATGAAGAGCAGCGTCAGCAACGCGACCACGAGCAGCGCCAGCCCCACCAGCGGCAGCACGCCGGTGCTGGTGGCCTCCTGATACTCCTTCTCAATCACGGCGAGCGACACGCTGCTCACGCTCAGCGGGCCCTCGTCCGTCTCCGCCAGGCTGTTGATCGCCAGCTGCGCGTCGTCAACTGCCTCGCCGCCGGTGTCGCGCAGCCGGACGGTGGCGACCGTGATCCGCGTGCCATCCGTGTCCGTTCCGGTCATCATGTCGAGCGCCGTTCGCGCCGGTTGGAACTCCGGGGTGGCCCGAATATGGTCGAGCGCCGTATCGATCTGCACCTGCGTGACCGAATCGAAGTCGGCTACCTGGAGCAGGGGTTTCATCAGCAAGGTAGGGGCGGTGACTGCCTCGGCGGGCGGCAGGAGTTCCCCCACGCCCGGGTCGCTAACGATGCGGACGAGCAAGCTGTCCATCTGGGCGAGTCCATCGGGCGTGAGCACTTCACCACGGAAGACGAGCGTAACCACGACGACATCGGAATCCCCGAATAGGGTCTCTATCTCCTCCAACGCCTTGGCGACGCCGCTATCCCGAGGGAGGAAGGCCTCGTTCTCTGCCACCGGCGCGCGCTGCGTAATCCCGGCGGCCAACACCAGTGTCACGATCGCGATGACGACAAGCGTGACCCACGGGCGCACCGTCACAAGCCAGCTCAGCCAGTTGAGCGCTCTGCTCATGGCTCATCACTCTCACTACGTCCATGGGGGGTGGCTAGCGATGCCGGAGAGACACCGGCTATGGCTGCTCCCCGAGCTTGGTTCCCGCTCGCTCCACGACGCGGCGCAGTCGCAGGTTCTGGTACGACCCCCCGCACGATCATCGCCGCAGCACTACCAGCACTGCTGTAATCAGCGCGTACACGATCGTGATCGCCAGCACGCCAGACTGAGCCGATCAACGCCGAGCTCCGCCCGCCATCTCCTATTGCACGTAGGGGCCTGTCGAGCGCCAAGCGAGTATCCCCTTGCTTTGGATCGGGGTGGTTACGCTGCATAGAGTCGCTGATCGATATTACAGTATTGTGGACGGTCCCCGTAGGGACATAGCCCTGCTCATCACGGACAAGCTTCTGCTCTATGGGGCCATTGCTCCTAAACCAAAGCCAAAGTGGGATGTGCATTTGGGGTGTGCCCCGAATCGGGCTGCGAGTCTCGCAGGCGTGCTTCGGCCCTGGATTGCAGGACCGTCCGACAGCGCCGTTTGACTTCGCCGCTCCGGCTGGCCAGGCCGGAGAGGAGATTGTCGGCTCTCTGCTGTACCAGGGCCTTGCTTCCCAGACACGGATTCCCCGTCGCCTCCTCTCTCACCCAGCCCCAGACCGGCTCATCAGCGTCGAAGTCCGGGCTGTAGCCCGGCAGGTTTACCAGCCGCCGCAGGTTCAGGCCAGGGGTCTCCAGGTATGACCGCATCGCTGGACCCCGATGCGCCGGCGCGTTGTCCCAGATCACGCCCAGCCGCCCGCCGTGCCTCTCCCGCAACCGTTCCAAGAAAGCCACAGAGCTTTCTCCGTTGCTGTTCCCCTCCAGTTCCATCCATTCCTCCTCGCCGGTCTCCAAGCACACCGCCGTGTAATAGCTGGCCTTATCGCCATGCCTCGGACTACTGGAGTCCACCAAGGCCGACTCCCCTTTCAGCACCCACTTGCCCCGCAATTCCGCGTCAGCCCGGGTCAGACCCACCCGGTCGCCATGGCTGTAAATCCCCACTCCCCGTAGCTGAGGGAGTGGCTGGAAAACCCGGTTGCAAGACCCTTGGCAGAAAACCATACTCCAGGTGTTCCAGCCGGGGGCGTGGATGGATGACGGTGTACGGCTATGCCAGGGTCTCGGTGAGAGAGCCCGAGGACAAGAACCTCGACCTCCAGGTCGAGCGGCTGGTCCTCGCCGGCTGCGCCATGGGCAACCTTCGAGCCGAGGAGGCCAGCGGGGCCAAGAACGACCGCATCGGCCTCCTGGAACTGCTGGACCTGGTGGTCGAGGGGGACACCCTGGTGGTCACCCACATCGACCGGCTCTCTCGGGGACTGACCTACGGGCTGCAGGTGATCGAAGGCCTGCACCATGCGGGAGTGGAGTTCCGGTCCCTGGCGGAAGACTTCGACACGGCCACGTCCACCGGCAAGCTCCAGCTCGTGATGGTGCTCGCCTTCAGCGAGTGGTGGCGGAACTCGATCAGGGAGCGCTCGGTCGCGGGCCAGGCAAAGGCGCGGGCCGAAGGACGCGTTTCCCTGGCCGACGGCCTAGCCTGACCGAGCAGCAGCGAGAGTACATCCAGGTGGACGAAGGGGGTGAGCCAGCGGGAACTGGCCAAGCGTCTGGAGGTCAGCCGTTGGACCATCCAACAGGTGGACGGGTAGGGGCTGACTGAAAATCGCAGCATCTGCACGGAGCACGGCCGGTGGTCTGATGGTTCCCAGGCACGCACCGCCAACGCCGTCTCCTCTTGCTCCTGTAACGCCCCGCTCTGCCTCATTTACTGCCGTCAGTCATCACGTCAATGGTACACGATCACGCCGTCCCAGTGGCCCAATATCTCGGCGCCATTGACAAGCAAAAGAGGACTGACAAGCACCGAAGACCGGTACTACATTCCAACTACCCTGTTCGGAACCAGTTGGTCGGCCGAAATGGAGAATGCCGGTTTATAATTGGAGAAATCCCAGAACGTCCTATCCTCAGCGGAATCAGTTAAAACTGGGAAATCCTATGTTAGAAGACGAAGCATATAAGGAGGGCCCATGAAATATGACGTTGTTATCGTCGGTGGGGGAGCGGCTGGATCGGTGTTGGCCAGCAGATTGGCTGAAAACGCGAATACCTCCGTTTTGTTGCTGGAAGCCGGGCCAGATTACCCTGATCCAGCCTATCTTCCGGACGAGATAAAGTTCGGCCACACAAGTTTTGCAGAATCCCCAGACTCGGAACATAACTGGGCCCTGCGGGGAACGATCACCGAGGAGCAAGGGGAGATCCACGTAGCGCAGGGCAAGGTGATCGGAGGAGGGTCGTCCATCAACGGTCAGGCAATGCAAAGGGGGTTACCTGAGGATTTCGACTCCTGGTCTGGTATGGGCAACGATGAATGGTCTTATGACAAGGTACTGCCTTACTTTAGAAAATCTGAGCACGATCTCGACATTCGGGATGATTTTCATGGAACCGACGGACCGATGCCAGTAAGGCGTCGTCAATCCGGGCCCTGGACAGACATCCAAAAGGCCTTCCACGCAGCCTGTTTGGAGGCGGGTTATGGGGCAGTCGAGGATACCAATGGCCCGAACCCCTCGGGCGTTGGCGTGTGGCCCTCGAACAACCTGGACGGCTGGAGGATGAGCGCTGCCATCACTCACCTAAATCCCATGCGCCACCGTCTTAACCTTACGGTGAGGGGAGGGGTTTTCGTAAGGAAGGTATTGATCAAGGATCTAAAGGCCGTCGGTGTGGAAGTAGAAAGCGGAGGCGAGATTTTCAACGTTGAAGCAGACCGGGTTGTGTTGAGCGCTGGGGCTATCAAGTCGCCCCACCTGCTCATGCTATCGGGAATCGGCCCCAATGACCAACTTCAACAATTTGGGATACCTCTCGTTCATGAGCTTCCCGGAGTGGGACAGAACCTATTTAACCATCTGAGCGCCCAGATTACCTTTAAAGTCAAAGACGGAATGACCCTGGCTGCTGATGCCGATGCGGCGCGCTTTTGTTTGCACTACACCTCCCACGGGTCCAGCGAAGCCAATGATATGTTGCTGAGGACCACCCCAATGGTTGACGAACGGCCGGAGCGCGTCCCCGGTCTCCGGACCCAGTACCTGAACGGTGAAGTTCCCCCGGACCGGGTGGCGCGAATCTCGTGCACGCTCGGGCTACCCGACGGCTCAGGATACGTCAGGCTTGCGTCTGCCGATCCCTCAGTGCAGCCGGCCTTTAACTACCGCTATCTTCAGCATCCAAACGACATTCGTCGGGTGCGGGAAGGCGTGCGAATGGCGATTGGATTCCTTGAATCCAATGCGTATAAAGACGTGGCCGATTACCGGCTCCACCCAACGGATGACATTCTGGCCGACGACGACGCTTTGGACCTCTATATACGCCAAACCGTTGGAACAGCCAGGCATGTGTCCGGCACATGCAAGATGGGCCCGGATTCAGACCCAATGGCGGTTGTTGATCAATACTGCAGCGTCAAGGGAGTAAAGGGGTTGTCGGTGGTCGATGCGTCGGTGATGCCGCGGGTTACAAGGTCAGGTGGTAGCCATGCAACGGTTGTCATGATAGGGGAACGTGCCGTCGACTGGATTGCGTCGGCTTAACCCTGCCTTACCGCTGTCCGAAATCTATGGTCTAAGACGGAGGGTTCGTAACGACTGCTTCATCATGTTAAGCTTGGCCGTCACTTCCCAGATAGTCGGCCATGGCAAGAGCGCCGGGAATCGAGTCACCGGGATGACCACCCACACCGATATCGTTGTAGTCCAGATACCGCACCATCACTGAATTGGCAAAACCAGCCATATCCGGTGAGCTGTTATCCTTGGCGCCCAATATGCGGAATTGCCAAGTGCTCGTGACGGTTCTGGCCAGCTGAGTAGCAATCTTGGCTGGCTAGAAGTCTGGCCGGAAACCTCGATTCCCCCCAGGTCGGCGTTTTCTTAACGTCGATTATCGATGGCATAGTGGGTGTTGCAACGTATTACATGCACCACCATGTTCTATGTGAGCGGAGTCTTCTTTCCCCTGGACCACGTGCCGCACACAGTCAAGATGCTCTCCTGGGCATTGCCCCTGACCCCCGCCGCGGCCCTGACGAGGGGACTGGTATCGGGCGACCTCACGTGGTTAATGGTGCTGTGGGCGCTCCAACTATTGGCTATTTCGGTTGTGGCCCTCTGCGTGGCGTCCTTCTTCATGCACCGCCGCCTCATCAAGTGACTGCCAGCGTCGTGGCCACCTGCTTGTAGTCTTCCAGTCTGGGGAGCAGCAGTGGCAGGTCGACACCAACTCTGCGATATTCTTCGATCCGTTCCTTGCACCGATCAGGCGGACCGACGACGTAGAACGAGTCCACCATGTCGTCGCTTATGAGGCTGACCGCGTCCCGCCCACCGTCCTGATTCACCGACTCCCGGAGCGCGGGCAGTATGGACGGATCATAGCCACCCTTCTCCAGCAGAATCTCACCGACGTGGGGTTCGTCCAGCAGCCGCACTACCCGCGACTTGAGGCTTTCCAACATGGCCGCGGGGTCGTCGGTCGGGCGCACCACTAACATACAGGCGATGTCCACGTCGGCAGGGTCACGCCCCGTCTCACGTGCGGCCCTCCGCACTTCGTCCACGGCGTAGCTGATATAGGTTGTGGGAGTATAGGCATTTAGCAGCACGCCATCTGCGACCGCGCCCGCCAGCCGCAGCGCCCTGGGACCTATCGCCGCGAGATAGATTGGCAGCCGGTCTTGTACGGGCAAGGTCGCAAGCCCCACGTTGGCCAGATTGAATTGGCCTCCTTCGGAAGTTACAGGACTGCCCGACAGCAGGGCGCGCACGGTCTCAACCGTCTCTTTGAGGCTGGCACGGGGGTCGCGGTACGGTATCCCCATCCGGTACTGGACCACCCAACTGTCGCTCCTGCCAAGGCCAAGCAAGAACCTCCCCCCGGAGATGCGGTCGAGGGTGGCCGCCGACATTGCGGTCAGCGCCGGATTTCGCGTAAAGGGGTTGACCACTCCCACGCCCAGCTTAATATCATGGGTCGCGGCGGCCAGAAAACCCAGCATGGAGAAGGTCTCCTCGTGGAAATACCGCTCGGTGACCCACAAGGACTCGTAGCCGCAGCGTTCGGCAGTCTCGGCGTACTCCTTCAGCTCCCCGCCGCTGTCGATGCCGTGGTAGAGCACGATCCCTTGCCTGGCCATAGCCCCGCCTCCCTTCTCCTATCCTCCGCCGCCGGCGTCGAACTGGAGCAGGATGCCGTCGGGGTCGTAAACGTAGAAGCTGGTCAACTCTCCCCGGGTATTGAGCCGGGACTCCAGCGGTCCGGCGAACTCTACGCCTTTAGAGGCCAGGTCGTCAGCCAGGCCCTTCAGGTCGGAGACCGAGATCGAAAAATGGCTAAGGCCGATTTGGTCTAGCTTGATGGGGTCCCCGTCGGCGTCTTCGCCGGGGTGGGTCGTCATGGTAATGGTGGGGCAGTTTTCACCCTCGCCGATGACCAAACGCACCTGGCGGCGCGTCTGCCGTGAGTGTTTATACACGTGGGGGAGGCCGCCTGTAGTGGTGTCTTGAATCCGGTCGTACCCCACGGTCATACCCAGGATATCCCGGTAGAAGCCCAATGACCGGTCGATGTCCGCCACGCAAATGGCGATGTGGGAGACTCCGGTTGCGTCCATGCCTACTTCACCTCCGTCTTTGTTGATAGCCAATAGTCTAGCCGTTGCCTGGCACGGCGATTCCGGCGACTTTCATCTGGATGCGGTACAGGGAACCGAAGGTTGTGACGAACAAGGTCTTCCAGTCGTCCCCGCCCCAACCCACGTTGGTCGTCTGCGCCCCGGTGTGGATTGTCCCCAGATGGTTGCCCGCCGGGTCTATGATCCACACGCCGCCGGGCCCGCTGCTGTAGACGTTGCCTTCGACGTCCACCTTCATTCCGTCGGGGCCATAAGGGGTGATGGGGACGGGCGCGATAAGCTGGCAGAACACCCGGCCGCTGGCCAGGTTCAACATCCCGTTTGGGTTCACGTCGAACGCCCTGATCCTTCCGCCGCGATAGTCGGCGATGTAGAGGATGCTTTCGTCAGGCGAGAAAACCAGGCCGTTTGGAAAGGCAAAGTCCGACACCAATAGCGAAATCGTACCCAGGTCCGCAGACACTCGGTAGACGCCGGAGTATGGCAGCGGAAATTCCGTGGCCGGCGCTCCGGGGTTAGTAAAGTAGATGCTGCCGTCCGACGACCTTACCACCACGTCGTTGGGCCGGTTCAATGGCATGCCCTGGTAGCTGTTGGCCACCACCGTGATGCTACCGTCCGGCTCCATCCGCGTCACCCTCCCCGCGCCGCCTTCACAGAGAATCATCCTGCCCTGGAGGTCCCTGGTCAGTCCGTTGGCGTTGTTGGTCGATTCCTGCAACAGGGTGATGCCGCTGCCGGGAGTCCACTGCCGTCGTTTGTTGCCCCTTACTTCGCTAAAAATAAGGTGCCCCGCTTCGTGCCACCAGAGGGGACCTTCGGCAACCTCGTAGCCGTTGCCCAGCTCCTCCAATTCCTGGTCGGCTGATACCAACCTGTCCAACTCCGGTGATAGCCGTTCGATTGGCACGGACAACCTCATGGTCTGATTTGTTGCGGTCAGTCGCTCTTGAATCAGTCCAGAACCGGCGGCTATTGGGCCGTTAGCCCGCCGTCGATTACCAACTCGCTTCCCGTCATGAAGGACGACTCGTCGCTGGCCAGGAACAAGACCCCGTAGGCAACGTCTTCCGGTACTCCCAGCCTGCCGATGGGGTGCCGGGCCAGGTTCATCTCCCGTCCTTCTTCGTCGGCCAGCATGGACTCGGTCATGGCGGTGATGATGACACCGGGATGCACGGAGTTGGCGCGTATACCTTCCCTGGCGTACTGAATGGCAGTCGCCTTCGTGAACAGACGAACAGCTCCTTTTGACGCGCCGTAGGCTGAGGTGGTCCCGCCGACCAGTCCGGCCACCGACGAGATGTTAATGATAGAGCCGCCGCCCGCCTTGCGCATCTCAGGGATGGCCGCTTTGGTGCCCAGGAACACTCCCTTGGCGTTCACGTCCAGGGTCCGGTCCCATTGGTCCTCGGTCAGGGTCTCGATGAGGACCCGCTCGCCATCCGGCCCGCGAGGGCTGCCGATACCGGCGTTGTTCACCAAAACGTCCAACTTGCCGAAACGGCCAACGGCGGTCTCGACGGCCTGCTGCCAGTCTTCTTCGCTGGTGACGTCCAACCGGACGTAAACACACTCGCCGCCGCCCTCGTTGATTCCAGACGCCACCTGTTGCCCTTCGGCATCGAGGATGTCTCCGATGACAACTTTAGCCCCTTCCCCGGCAAACATCCTGGCTTCGACTGCGCCCTGTCCTCTCGCGCCTCCGCTGATCAGCGCAACTTTTCCTTCCAGTCTTGGCATGTCTATCCCCCTTGGCGTCGGTTGCGTGACGGTCCGCCCGATTCGGGAACGGCTAGGAATAGTCCCATGAGCGGATCCGTTGCGGTGTCACTTTTATGTAAACCGCGTCCTTTCGAGGCTCGGTGGGAAGCTCCTGCTCAGGGACACCGCGTAGTTTCGCGGCTTCCCGGGCAAAGTACAGGGCATCGGAGGGCTCGGAATGCACCGTTGCGGTGCCCTGGACCATCAAGCCCTTGATGTCCCCCCTCGATTTGCCGCTCTCCAGTAGCAGGCTCACCTTCGGGTTGTCCTGGATGTTCTTGAGCTTTCTGGTATTGCCCCGGACTCCCATTACGATGTCCTCACCCAGCCGAAAGTAGCCCAGCGGCACGGTGTGGGGATACCCGTCTGGCCCAATGGTGGTCAACGCAATCCAGCCAGGCTTGCTGTCCAGAAATTCGTGGGACTCCTCAATGGTCAAATTTCGAGGCATCGCCGCCACCTCTCGCGGTAAACCGCTCGTTCAATTGGCGGGGTCGAGCTAACAGGTCGGATGTCAGAACGCGCGGGGTGGAAACACACGGCGGTACACGCCGGGTGAACCCGAAGCGTGACCGTAGGTACCTCCGATGTATTCGTGCATCGCGTCCTGGCCGCGCTGGTTTTCCCATGCCAGGGTCTCGGGTACCTTCTCGTGTTCGAACTCATACATGGTCAGGTACTTGGGCCAACCTTCGACGGACTGATACCGGCGGACCTGCATACATCCCGGGATCTTCAGGTTGCCCGGCGTCCGCCCGTTATCGTAGTAGTAGTTGTACTTGTCCTCGATCTCCGGCGGCACGTCCATGCGTCCGATCTGGAGCGCGGGCGCCATTCCACGGCCCAACGTATGCGGGTCGCTTTCGGCGGGATAGATCTGAGTGTATACGTTACGGACCATCCCTCCCGCGGCCATGAGGGACGACACCCGCTTCGACCAGTCGGTTGGGTTGGCCCGCTGGCGCAGGCATTCATCCGACTGCAGGGCTTCCGCCGATTCGAGTTCGTAAACGGCCAGGTATCTGGGCCCGCCCCGCAGGGCTTCATAACGGGCCCCATCCAGGAATCCAGGGTTGCTCAGCCGCTCGGGCAAGTGCTCCTGGTTGTACCAGGCGTTGAAGTCGGCGTCAGGCTCGACGGCCACATCGGTGTAGACCACCATGATAGCAGTACCCTTCTTCTCGACCACGATGCGTACCTCCCCCAAGGAATAGCTCGGCGCAGGCCCATTAAAGCACAGGTCACTGCTGCCAGACCATCCCGGATTTGCCAAACTCCGGGCGAAGTGTTACTAATCTGCTCGACCAGCAATGCAATCTAGTGAACAGGTGAGAAGATATGCCAAGAGCAACCATCAACATTGGAGACGCGGCGGGACAGGCAGCCACTAATGCTACCTGGAAATACGCCATTGGTTTTGTGCCCGGTCAGGAAAACGAAGGGCTGGTAGCCAACGGACAGGGCAGCCCGTGCCGGTTACCCGGCTACGACGACTCCGGTTGGGAAACGTGCCAGGACCTGTCTGTGGGGATCTCCAGCGGCTTTACCTTCGCCTGGTACCGGACCACCATCACCATCCCGGAGACGGTCAACGGCCGCCCCACCAACGGGATGCGCGTCCAGTTTGAGACCTGCGTCGACGACTACGGCGAAATCTGGATCGACGGCGAATGCAACCGCGACAGGGGTACCGTTCAGGGATTCAACGTTGCTCAACGGGTCCAGGTTTCCAGCGACGCCACCCCCGGCGCTCAACACACGATCGCCATATTGGCGGCCAACGGCCCGCTGGCCGCGCCGTTTGGGACCGTGTTCGTCCGCTTTGCCAACCTTGGCTTCGAGTGGACCGGGTCCTGAGACCGGGGGCTCTCGGTTACCTAACGGCGACCTCGCGGCTCTGGTCCGAGGCCTCCTGCCAGCGGGGAATGTCGGTGGGCTTCACCACGGCCGCCGCCCTGGTCCACGAAATGATGGAGGCCAGGGACGAGAGAAGGCTGCTGAATCTGCAGCGGCAACTGTCCCGCCTGAATCTGCTGATCATCAACGAACTGGGCTTCGTCCCACTGTCTCGGACCGGCGCGGAACTGCTCTTCGAGGTCTTCAGCCAGCGCTACGAACGGGGCTCCATCCTGGTCACCACCAACTTGCCATTCGACGAATGGACCGAGGTCTTCGGCCCAGAAAGGCTAACTGGAGCGCTGCTGGACCGGCTCACCCACCACGTCCACATCCTGGAGATGAACGGCGAGAGCTACCGCCTCAAGCGCAGCAGGGAGACCGCCGCAGTACAAGCCCCGGACGAATCAGACAACCCATAAGTCGTGCCAGAAGCCGTCCTCACTCACTCACTCACTCACTCACTCACTCACTCACCCAGCCTGCTGCCAGCCTGCCTCTGTGACACTTCTCCCGAACAACTGGCGCGGACATTTACGCTGGCCAATGACCTCTCTGGTGGTACACTTTTGCTCCGCCCCACTGGTATGTTTTGTCGACGCCCTTGACAGCTCCGCCCCACCGGCCCAACATCCCATCGCCCTTGACACGCCAGCACCGCCGCCGCTTCGCCCGCGGCTAGCTCCCCTCAATCCGTTAGCGACGAACAAAGGGAGGCCGAAGGGATTTATCCCTTCGGCCTCTGACACTTTAGCTCTTGGTGCGGGGAGTCACTGCGCCTTTGGGACCCTGATTACCGTACCGTCGTCCTGGATCAAATACCCCACCACAGGGGAAAATTTCTCATTGAACACGTCTATCCAGGGAGAGTCCAGTCCAACGCGGCCGGCCCAGTTCGGAATCACCTCCTCAATTACTGCCTTGTCGCTCTGGGCTCTTAGAGCCTGTCTACGATCTTTGCAATATGTTAAGTTGAGGCTGTTACCAGAGGGGGCAATCATGTCTCATTCCTATTCCAGCGACATCAGCCGGGAACAATTTGCCCGGATTCTTCCCTGTTTGGAGTCGGCCCGCCGCCGGACCAAGCCCCGCACCGTGGACTTGTACGACGTTTTCTGCGGGGTGCTCTATCTCCTGAAAAGCGGGTGCCAGTGGCGGATGCTGCCTGCGGACTTCCCGGATTGGCGCACCTGCTACAAGTATTTCCGGCAATGGAGCGAGCGACCCGACCCGGCGAAGTATTCCATTCTGGAGCAGGTCTTAAAAAAAATCGGTTGGCGCGGCCCGGCGAAGCAATGGCCGGAAAGAACGGACCAGCTTCTGTATCGTGGACTCCCAGAGCGTCAAGAACACCGACAGCGCCGAGAACAAGGGCTATGACTCGGGCAAGAAGGTGTCTGGAATCAAGCGCCACATCGCCGTGGACACTCAGGGGTTGCCCCATGCGATTCACGTGACCACCGCCAACGTTACCGACCGTGCTGGGGCTTTGGCTATGTTTGACCGGCGCCGGGCCAACCTGAGCCAGGTGCAGAATGTGCTGGTGGATGGGGGATACACCGGGAAACCCTTTGCCACGGCGGTGCAGAGCCTGCTGGGAGCCTCGGTGGAAGTGGTGAAACGCAACGAACTGCACACTTTCGTGGTGCTGCCGAAACGATGGGTGGTGGAGCGGTCTTTCGGCTGGCTGGAGAAGTGCCGCCGCCTCTGGAAGAACTGCGAGAGAAAGCTCAATACCAGCCTGCAAATGGTGGTTCTCGCCTTCGCGGTGCTAATCCTGAAGAGATTGTAAACAGGCTCTTAGTTCCGGAGAGAACTCCGAATACTCCATCCCGCCTTTCTCGACGTTCTTCAGGATCCCCACCTCGTTCTGTATGGCGCCAAGCCGCAGCATCTCCATTTCCGCTATAGCGGCCTCCTCCATGACTATCGCCTGCAGGTCGGGGGGCAGACCTTCCCAGATATCCTTGTTCATGACCATGTCGTTGGCGGGCCAGCTGATCAGGGGGCCGGTTAGGTAGTCGGCTACCTCGTACCAGCGTTGCCCGTACCCTGCGTCGCCGCCAGTCACGCCAGCGCCCAGGATGCCGCGCTCCAGGGCGGTGTAGACCTCGGCAAAGGCCACGAACTGGGCGTCGGCACCCATACCGTTTATCCAGTCGGAAATGGAGGTTCCGAAGGCGCGGGTCTTTACTCCCTCAAAAGCCTCCAGCGTGTTCAACGGGTCCTTGCTGAAAAAGAAGATGTCGTTCCCCGAGGCCCATTCCTTCACGATCAGCTTACCGCCCCCGGTTTCCTCCTCCAGCAGCGTCTTTACTTCCGGCGCTATGGCGGCCGTTGTAAAGTATTGTTGTTCCCGTTCAGTGAACGCGCCGAATAAGTATTGGATTTCGAGAGCAGGCACCTGCCCGGCCACATACGGACCGACGACGCTGCCGGCGTCCAGCGTGCCGCTCGCCAGCAGGTTCGGGATGTCCGGCCCGGCAAGCCCCAGTTCGGGGAAGGACGACATCACGAAGTCCACCTGTCCATTCGTACGCTTCGCCACGTTGGGGAAGAAAAAGGTTTCGGTTACTCTGCAGAAGGACAGGGCACGGTTCAGGCAGGCGTGCTGGATTGTGAAGACTTCATCCCTGTCCACCAGCTGGGTGGGGTTTTCGATATTCGCCTGTTCGATGAGGCCCCTGTAGTAGTCGGACTCAAATACGTACAGGTGATTCTGCAACGCGCCCAACGGCACGTTGCCATCAAAATCCCCTTGCTCAGGCGTAGCGGCGGGGCCCACCAGTTGGTTGATATCACCCACGTGTATCGCCCCGGGACCATTAGCATGCTCGTCGGCATAAGCTTGCAGTTTCGCCGATACGGCCGTCTCGGGTTCTTCCTCCGGCTGCTCCTCCCGTGCTGCCGCCGCCGTAGTGGGATCCTCCGTAGCCTGGACAGCCTCCGTTGCGGGCACTGGCGTGTCCGTTGGGACGGTAGCGGGAGATTCCTCGGCCCCGCCACAAGCGGAGAGTAAAAACAACAGCAGGATCGCTACGCCTGTAATCCATAACTTTCTCATGGCTACTGCACCTCTCGATTACTGAAAGCCGTTTTCGGACATTGATCGCTAGACCAGGCAGACGTGTTTGCGAATGTCGTCTCCTTTGCGCAATAAATTACGAACTGCTATAGCTAATCGTGGTTGTAAAGTATTATTGCTAATCATCTTCGAGTCAACCGTGCACAAAATAATACAAACATGCCCACAGTATCGGGGATTTGACGCATGAAAGACGAGGCCGGTCGCGGACAATACGTGGCCTCGGCACCCAGGGCAATCGCGTTACAGATGGTTGACTTTGCCGAGGATTGGAAAGCGGGGATGTGAGCGGGAGTTGGGGTGTGATGAGAGAGGGGAAGGGCGGTCAGGTCATGCAATGTTTCGGTGTCCTGGAAGATCCGAGGATTGACCGGTGCAATCGGCACCAGTTGCTGGACATCATCGCCATCTGCGCCGTTATCTGCGGTGCGGACTCGTGGGTCTATGTGGAGATGTTCGGCAAGAACAAGGAGGAGCGGTTCCGCAGCTTCCTGGAACTCCCCAACGGCACCCCGTCCCATGACACCTTCGGCGACGTGTTGCTCCCGCCTGGACCAGACCGGTTGCAGGAGTGCTTTATGGAGTGGAGCCAGTAGGTGGCCGAGTTGCTGCCCGGAGAGGTGGTGGCAATCGACGGCAAAACGGTGAGCCGCTCGCACGACAAAAGGGCGGCTAGGCAGGCCATCCACTGGTCAGCGCCTGGGTCTCGGCCAACACCCTGACTCTGGGGCAGGTGAGGACGGAGGAGAAGTCCAACGAGATCACCGCCATACCCCGGCTGCTGGAAATGCTGGAACTGAGCGGGTGCATTGTAACCATTGACGCCATGGGGTGCCAGAAGGAGATTGCCAAGGGATTGTGGACCGTGGGGCCGACTACCTGCTGGCGGTCAAGGAGAATCAGGGCCGGTTGTATGAGGATGTGGGGGGCCTGTTCGAGGGTGCGGCGAAGGCAGGGTTTGACGAGGTGCCCCACGACTACGCCACCACTCTCAACAAGGGGCACGGGCGCATTGAACGGCGGGAGTGCTGGTCAATCAGCGACCCGGCCTGTCTGGAATAGCTGAACACTGGCAAGGACTGGCCCGGGTCGCGTTTTGTGGTGAAGAGGTGGTGGGCCGCCGGGAGACGGACACGGGCATCACGGTGCAACCGCGAGATACTACATAAGCAGTCTCGATGTTCCGGCGGAACGGTTGCTGGCGGCGGCGCGTGCTCACTGGAGCATTGAGAACTCGCCGCACTGGAGCCTGGACGTCACATTCCGGGAGGACCAGAGCCGGGTGCGCCTGGACCAGGCCCCCAGAACATGGCCACGCTACGCCAGATATCCCACAACCTGCTGAAGTAGGAACCAGCCTGAAGGTGGACATCCAGGGCAAACGCCTGCAGGCCGGATGGCGAGAGGACTACCTATTGAAAGTCCTACGCGGTTAAAACGCGATTGCCCTGGCTAGCGGCCGACTCGAGAGCGAAGAACAAGCCTATGTCCGACCAGCAGCCTCGGGTGCGCCGAGTCACTTAACGGGATCGCGTGCTGCAGGCCTTGTCGGCCAATCCGGCAGGCCTCACTCGACACGCGCTGAGAAACGAGTTGGATACATGGATGAACAGTAACTCCGACGACTACTTGACCACCACTCTAACCAAGATGGTCCGTAGGGGAGAGATCATCCGGCCTGAGCGTGGCTTCTACGAACTGCCCTAACTGACTCACCCGACAGAACGTCCAAGGCCACCACGATTTCTGAGCGTGCTCAAGCCCGTTTCTTGGGCGTTGGCGCAGGTAACAGCAGGTGTTTAACGTCCCCGTGGGTAACACCTGCTGTTACCAAGGGGTGTCGAAATACCGAACAATGCTGAAGCCGCTAGGAAGCGCCGGATGGAGGGCCGCGTCTGTGGGAACTGTGGCGAGAAAGCTGATGCGATGCGCGCTTGGGGAAGAGGTCCCTACGGGGGGATCGCAATCCGCAGGAGATGCGCCAGGGCTCTTGACTCAGTCGCCGCCGTAGGAGGCTCTTGGAACGACAAAAAGAGCGCAGCCATGGACGCAGGGTCAGAGGCCTACATGGCCGGGCAACCCTGCTTTCCGCCGACCGAGAACTTGGAGGACAGGCAACTAAACCAAAGTCAAGGTGAAATGCGCAGATGGTGGGGGCAAACGACGGAGCCGGGTCATTCTCCAAGTACGGATGAGAGGGATTCACCGGCATAACCCAGCTGATCATCATCGCCACTTAAATGTACATCCCACCTTGGCTTTAGTTTAGGAACCCTGCTCCTACTGCCCCTTCAGGAAAATATGCTGGTCCGACCGCCTCCTCGACGAGCTCCGGCCCATAGTCCGGGGCGCCGCCACCCCCTGGACCACGACCAAGAAACCTTCGAAGCCGCAGCCCAATGGCTGCAGGCCAAACAGGCCCTCGACCAGGCCAAGATTGTCCTCGAGTCCAAGCTCATCGCCAACGCCAACGCCCCGATCAGCGCCGCAGGCGTCAAGGCCGAATACTTCCGTCCCAGCGACGCCCGCAGCTACGACATGCACGAGCTCGGCCGCTACCTCACCGGCGAGATACTCCGCCGCCACCAAAACGCCAACGCCGACAAGCGTGTTTTCTGGGTGCATCCCCTCTGACCCAGCCCCTTTCTCAAACACTCCCGCCGCCTCCAACATGCCATAACCTGCGCACGAATCCGACAATCGCCCAAAGCCGCGATGGTACTATCATAGCCATATGATGACTTGCCATTCCGCCAACCCACTTTGCATAAACCAGCCATCTCACATCCAGGAGCGCCACACAATGCAAGCAAGCCTTTTCGGCGAACCCTCGCCGCCCCAGGACGCCGACACACAGCCGAACGACGTCACCACCGCAGCCACCGATAGCGAGCCTGCACCCGATACCGCTCCCGTCGCCATCGCCGACCTCCCCTCCGACGTGATAGCCGACCCACCGCCGCGGCCCATCCCCACCCCGCCACCGGGCCCCGCACCCACACCGCCAGCCGATGAGCATCCCCCGGCCACCGACGCCCCCGCCACACCCCCCAAGCCAACCAAACGCCGCGCCCAGCACGCCCCTGACAAGGACGAATACAACGCCGACCAGATCCAGGTGCTAGAGGACCTGGAAGCAGTCCGGATGCGCCCCAGCATGTACATCGGGTCCACCGGTCCAACCGGCCTCCGCCACCTGATCGTCGAGATCGCCGACAACTGCGTCGACGAAGCGATGGCCGGGTTCGCCACCCGCATCAACGTAACCATCGCCGAAGACGGCCACATCACCGTGAAAGACAACGGACGCGGCATTCCCATCGACATGCACCCACAGACCGGCAAGGCCGCCCTGGAGACCGTCATGACCGTCCTCCACGCCGGAGGCAAGTTCGGCGGCGGCGCCTACAAGGTCTCCGGCGGACTCCACGGCGTCGGAGCGTCCGTCGTCAACGCGCTCTCCAGCCACCTCAGCGCCGAGATCCACCGCGACGGCCGCGCCCACCACCAGGAATACCAGCGCGGCATCGCCACCGGCCCCCTCCGCAAGGGCGACCAGACCACCGAGCGCGGCACATCCATCACCTTTCTGCCCGACACCGACATATTCGGCACCATCGAGTACGACTTCGACGACCTCGCCAGCCATTTCAAGGACACCGCCTACCTGAACAAGGGCCTCGAGATAGTCTTCGAATCCCCATGGCACACCGAACAGCGCCAGGGCGACATCGAACGCACCTACTTTTTCGACTCCGGCCTGACCCATATGGTCAGAGCGGAGAACCGCGGCCGCACAACCATCAACCCCATGCCGTTCCACTGCGAACGCGAGATCGACGGCAACACCGTCGAAATAGCCTTCCAGTACAACGACGGTTATTCCGAAAACGTCCGATCCTACGCCAACTGCATCATCACCCCCGAGGGCGGAACCCACCAGGCGGGATTCCGCGCCGCCCTCACCCGGGCCATGAATCTCGCCGCCGTCAAGTACGGCGTCCTGAAGGAATCCGACCCCAACCTCGAGGGCTCCGACGTCCGCGAGGGGCTGACGGCCGCCATATCGGTCAAGCTGCCCAACCCCCAGTTCGAGGGACAGACCAAACAGAAGCTCGGCAACCCGGAAATGCAGGGCATCGTAACCACCATACTCGGCGAGAACCTGCAGCTCTGGCTCGACGAGAACCCCGACGCCGCCAAGCGCATACTCCACAAATGCCTGACGTCCCAGCAGGCCCGAGCCGCCGCCCGCAAGGCCCGCGACCTGGTGCAGCGCAAGAACGCCCTCACCGGCAGTTCACTGCCCGGCAAGCTGTCCGACTGCTCCGAACGCGACCCCGCCAAATCAGAGCTCTACATCGTCGAGGGCGAGTCCGCCGGCGGATCCGCAAAGATGGGCCGCGACCGCCACTTCCAGGCGATCCTGCCGCTCAAGGGCAAGATCCTCAACGTAGAACGCGTCCTCGACCGGCCCGACAGGATCCTCGGCCACGAGGAGATCCGCTGCCTCGTCACCGCCATCGGCGCCGGCGAGGGCTCGGAGTTCGACCCCACCAGGGCCCGCTACCACCGCATCATCATAATGACCGACGCAGACGTCGACGGCTCCCACATCCGCACCCTGCTGCTCACCTTCTTCTTCCGCCGGATGAAGGACCTCATCGACCAGGGCTACCTCTACATCGCCCAGCCGCCCCTCTACCAGATCCGCCAGGGCCGCCGCGTCGACTACGCCTACACCGACGAGCAAAAGGACCAGATGCTCCTCAAATACACCCGTCCGCCGACCCTTCAGCGCTACAAGGGCCTGGGCGAAATGAACCCCGAACAGCTCTGGGAAACCACCATGGACCCCGCAGTCCGCCGCATGCTGCGCGTAACCATCGAGGACGAACCTGACGCCGACACCGTCATCAATACACTGATGGGCGAACTCGTCGCGCCCCGCAAGAGCTTCATTCAGACCTACGCCCGCAGCGTGCGGCAGCTCGACGTCTGACCTTTCACCCGAACGGAACCGCCCCCGGTGACAACCAACCCAGCCCATACAGGACCGGCCGAATGCCCACCCCCTCCCAGACCCCATATCGGCCTAACCCAGTTCCTCCGCAAATTTACCGCATCACCCTGCGCATTTCACCTCGGCTTCGGTTTAGCCGTACTCGGTGTATTCAGGCGAACTCAAACTTGCTCCGGTAGCCAAGTCCGGTTTCTCACTGAACCTCTGAAGATGCCGGGGAACTGCCTCTCTGGCCTTGCCTTTACCATGCACGATAATTAACCTTATCGTGCGCATCAGTCGACTCTCCGGAGGGCCCCTTGAGACCTGTTTCCCGGGGAACGCTCGCCCGGCAGGCCGGTGGCCGCGAACCCATCCAGGAGGCCTCCGAGAGGACTCCGCAGGAGCGGGCATGGAAGACGTCGAACAGCAACCCCCCGAACCAAGGAAGGGCATCTCACGGCATCTTACCGAGGAAGGTGCCTTGCCCATCTGCGAGCAATGCAATTCCGGCGGGCTGAGAGGGCCGGTGCAAATTTCCGTCGACAGCGACGGATCGGCCGGGTTCAGGGTCAGCACGGTATGGGTCCACAAGCCCTTTGGAGAGGCGGACTGTCGAGACGTGTACATCTGCGATGAATGCTTTTGGGCAATTCAGCAGAAAGCCTACGGTGGGGTAGACCCTTGGTTTGAAGGCTGGAAGGCCTATGTCAGAGACTCAGACTGTAGGCAGTGCCAGGATGGTGCGAAAGGACCTGGGCGGACATGACAAGGCCTGAAAGGGAGTCCGTTTCCCGGGAAACTCCGCCATGCATTCCAGCACTTGCGCTTATCCGCGATTTTGGAAAGTCACCCCCGTAATTCCCGACCCTCCCAGCCTTGCGCGCGCCCCGGCC
>CBDEGL010000003.1:0-80484 GCA_965237745.1 Dehalococcoidia bacterium
CGGGGCTGGGAACTCTCTCCAGATAATCCAATAATCGCTGGAGCGGCTTCCAACTTCTGAAACCTCTGCAATATAAGCATGCAACCTCGCTACGGCTCCAGCCCACCTCGATACTTCCACGATTCCATCATCAACACCCGCCGCCCCACCTCGGTTCATCCCTTGTTGACTGCCTCAATTCGACCCTTTCTAAATCTGCGACTGTAGCACTAGTACTGTTTCCATGTAATCATGATGGATAGACATGTTTGAGCTTACTGCGGGCGTCATGGGTGGAGAACCGCCAGTCTATGATGGCGGCGGCCTCGTTGCGCTCGCGTTCGAGCGCCGCGACCTCCCGTCTCAGCAACGCTTCATCGCCGATCCGGCGGTTCAGACACTGCCTGCTCAATACGCTCAACTCGATTTCAGCCATGTTCAGCCAGCTTCCGTGAACGGGTGTGTGGTGAAACTCCAGGCGCTTGGCTATGCGGCGCGCCTCGGACGGCGCAAATGCCTCGTAGAGCGAGCCCAACTTGTGGGTGTTGAGATTGTCCAGCACCAGCCGAACCACTGTCGCGTCAGGATAGGCCTGGTCCACCAGCCACTTCATCCGGTGCGCGAAGTCCACGGCAGTGCGGCGCACGGTCACCTCGACGCGCCTCCAGCCACCCTTCGGTTCACAGAACATGAACAGGTTCCGGGTACCGTTTCGCTGGTACTCGGTGTCATAGCGCCCCATCCGTCCGGGAGCGGCCTCAATGGGAGGCCGCACATCCCCGAGCAACTGCTTGGAGGTCTCGTCAAAACACACCACCGGACGCTCCGGGTCGTACTCTTCGTGGTACAGGTCCAGCACATCCTCCATCCGGGCCACGAACTCCCCGCTCACCTTGGGGATGCACCACTCTTTCTTCTTCCACGGCTTGAGTTCGTTTTTTTGAGTATCCGGCGCACCGTCTCCAAGGAGATGCTCCCGGCAAACTCCAGCTCCACCACCTTGTCCGCCAGCAGATGGAGCGTCCAGCTTACATGTCCTTCGGGCGGACTGCTGCACGCGATGGCAACCAGGTGCGCTTCCTGCCTGCGTGCGCTTCCTGCCTGCCGCTCAGCTTGCGCTCCCGGCCCGGCCGCGGCCGGTCGTTGATGGCGGCTTCGAGTCCCTCATCGACGAACCGTCTCCGCGCTCTGGCGACAGTGAGGGCGCTTACCGAAACCGCCTCAGCCGCCTCGCGGTCCGACAGCCCTTCGTCAGCTTTCAGCAACGCAAGCTGGACTTTGCGCAATTCAAGCGGCGTAGGCAAGGGAATCGACAAGTCGGTGGTACAGAGCGGCCGGGACTTTCCGTATATCAGGGTCGGCGGCGGACAGTGAAAAACCCTCAGACGCCAGCCACAGGTGGCGGCGCACCAGGGCGATGGCATCCACGAAGGTCGGCGACGGCTTGGCGTACCAAGCCGCTGTGCGATGGGCCGAGGGTCGTTGTTGCCGCAGCAGATGGGCCGCCAGGGTGGTCCAGGAGAAGAGTCCCATCAGGATTGGCGTAGTACGGGCAATGGCCAGGTCCGACCACTGGCGTTGGGTCTCCACGCCCAGGTGAGCCCGCACCTCCTGAAAGGTGACCTCCAGTTGCCAGCGCAGCACAAACCATTCCAGGATCTGCGCCGGGTCCGCCGACGGATCGGTGCAGAGCAAGGCCTGGGGAGTGAATTCGCCTTGGGGGTCCCGAACCAAGACCCAACGCAGGGGTACCGGCGGCTTGCCCGAGCGGTACCAGACCGCCGTTTGCGACGTGAGTTCCACCGTGCGGGTAGTGCCGTCGTACCAGGCTGCCGACACCTCGATCCATGACACGGTGGGCAAGTCCAGGAGTGTCTTCAGCGCGGGCAGCCGTCGGCCTTTCAGCGGAGGCCGACCGTTCTGGCCCGTCTGACGGGGTGGCGCTGGTTCATAAAGGGCGGCGTCCAGGCGCAAGCGGGCGATGAGGGTAACGGGTTGAGCCAACGATTGGCAGCAGTGGAGCAGGTCCAAGACGGCGTAGCTGCTGTCGCCCACCAGCACCAGGGGGCGGTGGGGCAGCCAGCGGCGCAGTTGCAAGATCATCTGCCGAGCCCAGTCGGTGAGCTTCTTGTGGCGGCGTCCGCGCTGCCGGTGGTAGCGTTCCGAGGGCGCCAGCACGGTGAGAAAGGGCAAGGCCCAATAGCGTCCCGCCCAGGAGATCTGGCCCAGCCACATCAGGGAAATCCAGCGCAGACCGCTGGCCTTGACCAGGTGGCTCCGGCTGGAACGCACCGCATCGCGGTAGATGCCCAGGGATTTAATTTTAGGACCACGGCGCCGTTCCAGGGTTTCGTCGATGCCGAAGACCAACGGACCATCGCCCTGATCCAGGTGTTGGAGCAGCAGCATGAGCAGGATGCGAGCCGCTTGGCGGGGCGACCACACCGCCCGGTTGAGCACCTCATGATAGCGGGCGTAGTCGAGGTGGTCGCTGCGGCCCATGACGCGCAGCGCCGCGGCCACGGTGCGTTGGCCCGGGGCCAGTATCGCGCCGACCAGCAGGATTTGGGCTTTCAGCCAAGTCGGGTTGCGAAACAGCGTGGCGAAGGGATGGAGTACGGGTAAAATGGCATCGGGCAGGGTGAGCATGGCTGGACCTTCCGTGAGAAGTGGGTTTAGGCCAGCTTACCCTGTCTTTTTTACCTCTCCTAACTTTTGCGTAAAGTCCAGCTGACAGCGTCGTTCCTTAGCACCCGGTCGCAGGGAGTGGCCGGAGAACTGGAGTGCTTGACCACGGTTGAGCCATTGCGGGTTTTCTCCACCGGCTTGAAGGAGAGCTGGAAGTAGTTCGCTTACAAGCGTATTGCCCGGTGCATGTGGGCAATGGTCTGGCCAGCCACCTGCCCCGAGTACCGCTCATGCCCAAGATACCGGCGGATCACCGCTCCGTTCTTCTGCTCGACCCAGGCCTGGTCGTTCTTCCGGTAGGCGCGGGAACGGGTGAACTCAATGCCCCGGTCGGAGCAGTATTCGGTGACGGTGTTGTTGTGAACACGCTGTCGTTGTGGGAGTCGACGCCACGAACGGGAAAGGGCAGCTGCACCGCGATGCCATCAGTCCTGCCACTACCAGGGACTGCTCTCTGGCCCGCAGCAGCACCCCCTCGGTCCAACCGGTGCAGACGTAGGTTGCCACCAGGATGTAGACGAAGGAACCGCCCATGTTGTCCCCGCAATGGGCCACCTAGTCAATTTCCAAATAACCCGGTGCAGGCCTATTCCAGTCGGCAAAGGTGCGAACCTGGATATGTCGGCCGCGGTCCAGATTGCGTCGCCGTTTGCGACGGCTGGGCACCTTGGCCTTCACTGGCAGGCATGGCCATGGGGGCTGCGGATTATCAAAGCGTGCAGCATTCCGGGCCACGTCATGTCAGCCACGTATGAGAGTTGCCCGTTGAGCAGGAGGTGGCGCTTGATGGGCTGGCCAGTGTAGGTCGTCATTGCTGCCCTCCGTTGCGAATGGTCAGTGGGGGCAATGACGCCGGACAGACCTGACGGAAACCGTTCCCGGCGTAAACGTAGTTCGCGGGTCCGGGATTGAAGCGCCCTTGGAAGAAAGGATTTCCCGGAATATCTGCGGTTTGCGTGGACCGGAACGCAGTGCTACATTCGTTCTGAACCACCGATACCTGAGCATAAAGGAATCCTGAATGGTCAGACTTCACTCATACCAAGAGAACTTGCTTCAGGAGGCGGAATGGGCACTGGAGGTACCGCATGCGCGAGTGATGCTGCAATTGCCCACCGGCGGCGGCAAGACCCGCATCGCCGCTTCGCTGCTAGCCGGGTGGGTGCGGGACGGTGCCAAAGCGGCGTGGCTGACCCATCGCCAGGAACTGTCTAATCAGACCCGGAATGAACTGAACAAGTCCGGTGTCCGCGCTACGAATACGCTGGAATGGGAATTCGACGACCTCGCCCCATCAATAAGCGGTGGGGTTGTCGTGTTGATAGCCCAGACTGTTTCCCGTCGCAACAAGCGTTTTGAGGGCCTTTGGGACGAGTACCGTCCGGAGGACTTGCTGATAATTGACGAAGCGCACCACGCGACCGCTCCCGGCTGGGAGCGTGCGATTCATCAATGGCCCGGCCCGGTGATCGGATTGACCGCCACGCCATGGCGATTGGAGAAAAACCTGGGGTTCAATCACCTGTTCGACCATTTGATATTGGGCCCGCAAATCAGCGAACTACAGGCGAAAGGCTATCTTGCCTATACTCAAGTGCTGAGGCCCGACGACGATGACCTCATATTTGTCGGTGTTTCGCCGCCAAACGGGGACTATCGTGAGGAGGAAATTGAGAGGCTTAACAAGACTCGCCGCGTGTGGACCGGAGGAACATTAGAATATTGGCAAAAATACGCCGAGGGCCGTCAGACCATTGTATACGCCGTCAGCGTCGGACACGCCAAAAACCTGGCTGAGGTGTTCGACAACGCCGGTGTAGCTGCTGGTGTCATACTTGGCGCCAATGACCAGAAAGGACAAGAGCGCGACCGGAACATAAGACAGTTTCGCAAGGAAGAACTGAAAGTCTTGGTAAACGTAGCCGTGGCAACCGAGGGGTTCGACCTTCCTGAAGTCTCTTGCATAGTCCTTGCCCGTCCCACTATGAGCCTCGCGCTGTACTTGCAGATGGTAGGGCGCGGCCTGCGTCGCAAGGACGACGGCGCTGACCACACCGACTGCCTGATACTGGATTTGGCGGGAAACGACAAAAGGCACCGATTCCCGGATCAAGAGCGCGAATGGTCGCTGGAACCTCGCGGCTGGCAGGGTGAAGGCAATCCACCGCCGAAAGTGCGATGTCCTGACTGTGAAAGAGTATCCCACGCCGCAAGCCATATTTGCCAGTACTGCGGAAGTCCTTTCGGCAAAGCCTGCCAGCGGTGCAGCAAATGGCAGGCTTGGAAGGACTGGAGCGCGGAAACCTACTGCGGCGACGACCATGAGCTGGTTTGCGACCGGTGCCATCCAGATGCACACCTAGTGCCCAATTTACCGCAAGGGCTGAAAGAAATATTGCGCAAAGAATCAGTTGACAGCGAGGCAAAGGTGAACCTCTCCAATTTGCCCACAGTAGAAGCTGCTAGGGACTTGTTGTGCGAAGTGATGGAAAGCCTGATATACGCCAAGAAAGTAGATGACACAGGCACTTTCACACGTATCTTGGAAAAGGATCTCAAACCTTTGCTCAGAAAAGAGAAGCAATTGAGGAAGACCAAACTGGATCAAATGACGGCGGAACTTGAAACTGCCCTCACTCCCAGCCTTCTGGAATTTGTAACCGAAATCAAGGAATTATACGAAGGCCGAAGAAAAGTAACCGCAATTGAAGTTCACGTCGAAAAGGGGGTAAGGTGCCAATGGGAAGAAAACGGCGAATTTCATTGGGACGACTGGACTTCGTGGTCTCAGCATGAATAGGGCCACTTGGGCCAGATGGAAGCGGAATATTGGACGCTTGTTAAAGGGAACAACCATGCTGGCAGGGAATACCAGCTCCAACAACAACGCCACCATCACCGACGAATAAAGGTAATGTCCCAAGGAAAGCTGCCCCGGGCCAGCAGGGTGGCCGGGGCAGCTTTATGACGGAGGGCCGTTGACGACTCCTGCGAGCACACCTCCACACTAGTACCGTTTCCATTTGAATATGCCTTATACCGGATATCCGCTTCACCTGTAGTAATTCCCGCGCAATCAGGAATCCAGAGTTAGAGGCAGCTTTCCAACATCAACAAAACTATCTGGAAACAGTACTAAACTAAAGCCAAAGTGGGATGTGCATTTGCCGGATGAAGGGAATCGGGCAGGGAGGCTGGCTGGAGCGCTTCGGCTCTTGATTGCAGGACTGTTCGGCAGCGCCGCCGGACTTCCTCTTTCCGTCTGGCCAGCCCAGCCAGGAAGCTGCCTACCCGCTCCCGCACCACCGCCCTTGTTCCCAGGCACAGGTTTCCCGTTGCCTCTTCCCGTGCCCATCCCCAAATGGCTTCATCCGCGTTGAAGTCCGGGCTGTAGCCCGGCAGGTTCACCAGCCTCAGCCCCAGACCCGGCGTCTGCAGGTACTCCCGCACCGCCTCGCCCCGATGCGCTGGCGCGTTGTCCCAGATGACTTGCAGTGGCCCGTGGTGTCTCTCCCCAAGTTGCCTCAGGAAGCAGGCCGAGGTCTCACTGTTGCTGTTGCCCTCCAGTTCCATCCACTCCACCTCCCCCGTCTCCAGGCACACCGCCGAGTAGTAGCTGGCCTTCTCCCCATACCGCGGGCTGCTCGAATCCACCAGAGCAGGTTCTCCTCTCAGAACCCACTTGCCCCGCAGCTCCGCGTCGGCCCGGAAGTGGGCCTCGTCAGCAAAGAATATCTTGCCGCCAGACTGCTTTGCCCCGTGGGCGAGGGCGACGTACTCCACCACGAAGGCCTCCCGTTTGGTTTCGTCCGCCTTCAGCAGCCGCTTCTTGGGACGCTTGAAAGCAAACCCCAATCGGTGCAGGTAGTTCAAGCAACTGCTGCGGTTCAGGCTGATGCCGAACCGGTCCGCCACAAACTGGTGGACCACCCTCCAGTTCCAATTGGCCAAGCCCATACCCACCGCCCCAGGCAATTCTTGCACCGCCCCTTTCAGCACCGCCTGTTGCGCCTCACCGAGGGCGGGGGGGAACCCCCAGTCTGCTCGAAGATCAGGGCCGCCGGCCCACCCTCACCGAAGGCGGCGGCCCATCTTCCGATGGTGTGCGGGTCCCGTTCCAGCGCCTCTGCCACCGCCGAGGCGGTCCATCCTTGGGCCAGCAACCAGACGGCGTGCCAGCGTTCCCGCTCCCGAGGCGTTGGCGACAGTATCACCCTCCTGTGCACATCCTTCACACCCATTTCCCATTGCTCAAGCAACCGCTCTATCCCCCTGACACTCATCACCAACCCCTCTCTCTCCTGCAAAAGCTAACCCACTCTTTCCAACAAATCTACCCCATCTTTCTGCGCATTTCACCTTGGCTTTGGTTTAGGTTCTGTTGACATTTCGCTGTTGCGGGTCATTCCGGGGAAATAGCGACGAAGAATCCTGGACTTATCACTCCGATTCAAGGCCATTAGTGCTTTCCTGCACTTGGAATGACATGAAATGGGCCTGCACATCGGTTACAAATGCAAATGTCAACAGAACCTAAACTAAAGCCAAGGTGGGATGTACATTTAAGTGGCGATGATGATCAGCCGGGTTGCGCGGGTTAATTCCTCTCATCCGTACCTGGAGAATGACCCGTCCTCGTCGCTTGTCTACCACCGTCTGCGCATTTCACCTTGGCTTCGGTTTAGTAGTTGAACGTCATTGAATTGAGGCACAACTGGTGTATTCTGCCGGCATTGGCGAATTGTATCCAAGGAGAGGGGTCGTGCCGGCTAAGAAGTACCGTATCGAACTGACCACGGAAGAGCAACAGGAACTGAAGGCCCTGGTTTCCAAGGGACGGGCAGCAGCGTACAAGCAGACCCATGCACGCATCCTGTTGCTGAGCGATGAAGCGCGGAAAGACGGAGGCCTGACGGACGAAGAGGTTGCCCGGTCCCTCGAGATCGCCAGCGCCACAGTGGAACGGATACGCCGCCGTTGCGTGGAGGAAGGGATCGAAGCGGCCTTGGGGCGTAAGGAGCAACAACGCCGCCGGCCAAAGAAACTGGATGGCGCTGCGGAAGCCCACTTGATGGCGCTGGCCTGCGGGGAACCGCCGGAAGGCCGGGCCCGTTGGACGCTGAGATTATTGGCGGACCGGCTGGTGGAGTGCGAGATAGTGGAGAGCATCCACCCGGAGACGGTGCGCAAGAAGCTAAAAAAAACGAACTCAAGCCTTGGCTGAAAGAGTGTTGGTGCATCCCGCCGGAAGGCAGTTCGGACTTTGTGTGTGCCATGGAAGACGTGCTGGAGGTCTATCACCGTCCCTATGAAGACAATGAAGTCCTGGTGTGCTTGGACGAAACCAGCAAACAGCAGGTGAAGGAAACGCGACTGCCGCGTCCGCCTCGCCCCGGATCGGCAGTCGCGTATGATTACGAATACGAGCGCAACGGGGTGAGCAACCGGTTCATGCTGTTTGCGCCGCTGGAAGGGTGGCGGCGGGTCGGAGTGACGGACCGGCGGACGAAAGTGGACTGGGCGCACCAAGTGAAGAAGTTGGTGGACGAGGACTACCCGGACAAGGACCGGATTGTGCTGGTGATGGACAACCTGAACACCCATCATCCGGCCTCATTATACGAGGCCTTCGAGCCTATGGAAGCGCGGCGTATCGCCGAACGTCTGGAGATTCACTACACCCCCAAGCATGGGAGTTGGCTGAACATGGCTGAAATTGAAATCGGAGTGCTGGCCCGGCAGTGCTTGGACCGCCGGATTCCTGATCAAGAGGTGCTGCGCCGGGAAGTTGACGCCTGGCAGAACCAGCGCAAACCGGGACATGGTGCGAGTGGACTGGCGCTTCACCACCGATGACGCGCGCATCAAGCTGAAATCCCTTTACCCAGCAATTCAAAATAGCTGAACTACTAGGGCGTGTGGACATTCAACTCAAAGCCGGCCCCAAGGTAGGGTTAGCAATTGCAGGCAAGAATCGCCCAGCTACAAATGAAACGAGCCAGACCTGCGTTGCAGGAATCCAGTCCACTGCCGGTACTGTAAAATCAGACCAACCCCGTACGGAGGACACCCAATGAAGCTGAAGGGCACCGTAAAAGGCCAGACCATAGTGTTCGACGAACCCATCGGCCTGCCTGAGGGCCGCCGGGTCGAAGCCGACCTCGAACCGATTGAAACCGCTTCGGATCTGGAGCAGTTTGGCATCAGACCCTTCCCGCACCGCGGCGGGGTGGTCACCAACGAAACAGTCAACAAGATCCGTGATGAACTGGGGATTTGACCATTGAAAGCCCTCTATGATGTGAGTGCCCTGATTGCCCTGCTGGACAGGGAACACTCTTCCCACGAAGCCGTATCCGCATGGTTTGTCAGGAATGTCGAACAAGGATGGGCTTCGTGCCCATTCACGCAGAACGGTTTCTTACGAATTGTGTCGCAGCCCAACTATCCGAGTCCGGTGAGTCTCGCCGAGGCCCATGACCAGTTGCTGGCCGCCACGTCCACCCAGCATCACCAATTCTTCGCCGCCGACGTCAGCCTGCTTGACGACACACTCGTGAACTTTCGCAGCCTAGCCGGCCACCGGCAACTGACAGACGTTTACCTGCTGGCCTTGGCAGTGGCCCATGAGGCCCGGCTGGTTACACTGGACGACCACATTCCCATTGTCGCAGTCCACGGGGCCAACGAGACCAACCTGGTGGTAATCTAATCCCGTCACCCACGGCCAGCCGTCCGCCAAAGATCGCTCCAAAACTCGCACCACAAGATCGTCCCTACACCGCGCATTTGTCCATACGCCGCAGGAGGTCAGCGCCGGCACACGGTGGCTGAACCAAGAAATTACCAGGGACGAGCTCACCCTGACCTGGGCGGAAATATGCCTCAGCGCCTTCAAAACGCCCATGCCACGCGCAAGCAATGCTGATCGTGTGGGCATAGTCATCTTTCTGGTAAATGTCCACAGGCCCTAGTTCACTCGCGCCCTTACCCGATTGCGCACCCTGCCGCTTCCCTCCTAACCGCAGCGCCGGCAACCGGCCCGCCACACTCGTCCTTATCCACCAGTCAGTCGCAGGTCTCTCCCACTCGCGCCGCACTGATCGGCCAGCGAGACTTCCTTGCTGCCTTCGGCAACTTCATGCCTGGCTCCCCGCACAGGCAACAGGCCCACTACTGGCCTCATCCAACTTAAACCGGCCCGGACAATCCCGTTTCCATCCCCTTTTGCCCCGTTCCAGTGCCCTCCCCACTCCCTTCGGTGGATTCGGGCTTAGGCAAATGGACTCCATGAGGCAACAAGGGTTCTACCGTTTGCAGACGGCTTCGAGCAGGAGCAATTCTCCCGCCCCCATAGAGGACAATATTCTGCTTCGCAAAAGGTCCGTTACGTAATGCGGGCCGACTCGTTCGCATTGAGTCTTCGCTTGGTATGGCAGAGTTCATTAGCAACTCTGCCATTTTGGCGGAATCTTCATCTTGGAGGCCCTTAATCGCTTTCCCAAGCCGTATCGTTCACAGACTAACTGAGCTAGACGATACTGCCGATCTTCGGCATAAGGACTGACCACTACCTCTTGGATGAGGTCCATCGGGTCAACCTGAACATGGAGGCCGCTCTCGTGCCCGTCCCGAGGTCGATCGGTGCGTTCGCCCACAGTGCAGATAATGACGGCCCTGACCTCTTTTTCATGTTCGAAACCCAATCTTTTGTGTAGGAACGGTGCCCAGTGTCAATGGCGCCGAGATATTGGGCCACTGGGGCGGCGTGATCGTGTACCACTGAAATAATTACTAACGGCAGTAAATCGGTCAGGGTGGAGACGTTGAAGGAGCAGGAGGAGACAGCGTTGTCGGTGCCCCCTATTCTTTCTCGCCACCGTCCGGAGCTTGAGACGCGACGGTTTCCCTGCTGTGCTTCAGCCGGTAGCTCTCGCCGTTCATCTCCAGGATGTGGACGTGATGGGTGAGCCGATCCAGCAGCGCGCCGGTGAGGCGTTCCGAGCCAAAGACTTCCGTCCACTCGTAGAAAGGGGGATTGGTGGTTATGAGGATGGAGCCCCGCTCGTAGCGCTGGCTGAAGACCTCGAAGAGCAGTTCCGCCCCCGGTCCTGTCCAACTTCGGACAATCCCTAAAAAAGCCCCTGTATTTTGCGCTGGTACCTGACGGGTCTTCCCAACCTATCAATCTGATGCTCATCAACTCCGCGCTGCAGCCACGCCTTGGCCTGGGATCTCTCAATAGCCAAACCTTTGGCAATTTCGATTTCGCTCAGCGGGTTAGCCCACGTCAACTCTTCAAATAACTCCAAGAAACGATTGTACATACGCGATTCAGGCTCGGCGTCAAACTCGGGGTCCGACTCTGCATTCTCTCCCGTCATCTGCCAAACCACTAGCTCACCAAAGTCGGTTTGTTCTAATGCCGCATCTGCGATTGCTCCAACCTCGGACGCGGGTTCCTCCTCTCCTGAAACCAGTCCAGGCGAGCCAATTGACAATTCACGTTCTCGGTGTGCCGCAGGTCCGTCCAAGGCCAACTCAAGGGGCATCATGTCCTCTACAGCCGACGAGGAAGCTACCAGCTCTCTCTGTTCAGCCAAACCGGACGATGAGTCACTCAACAAAGAGCTAACTCGGTCGAGTCCATCGGGCAACCACGCCCCTCCAAGCCGTTCCAACTCAGCATTACCAGACTCGGCGTCAGCGTTCCTTTTCACCCAAACGGGTACCCACCCGGCCTTCAGACATTCGGTGGCTCCCTGCCAGGTACCTCCTTTACCCGCGTCACTTCTCACAACTACGGCGGTATCTGAAAGGCAGTAGATATACTTGTTCCGCCTCATCGCCTTGCCCACGTCGAAGCCCGATTCCGGATTGTAGGGCGTCACCAACACCAGCGATTCAGAGAGCAGATAATCCCGATATTTCGACGAACTCGCCGCGCGAAACAAACTGTCCGCCGGCACACCGATAGCGTTGCCCCCGGCCTGAAGAGCACCAAACATTGCGGCTTGATCGACGCCACGAGCCCCGCCGGAGACGACATTGCGCCACTCACCGGCAACCTTCTTGCCGAGATCTTCGGCGAATGCCAGGTCCATCTGACTGGCATGGCGAGACCCCACGACCGCGATCCCGCCTTTTTCCAACAGGCGCTTATTCCCGCAACCAAAGAGGACCGGCGGCCGCTGGTCCTTCAGGTGAGTTCGCAGACGCTGCGGATAGTCCTGATCAGACCTGGCAACCACCCATAAGCCGACACGTTCCCACTTCTCCAGGGCAAGCGCCAAAGCCATGCCTCTTCCCAAGAGGCTATCCAAGCGGGACATAGTCACTTTTTGATCAGCCCAGCCGGAAAGCGATTCCTCAAAGTCCCGGCGCAACAGGTCCGCAGGGCTAAGGCCACGGTCCCGCAGCCAAAGCGCAAGGACATGCCATTCCGCCGGGGATAGTGGCTTGACGTCCGACTGGTCCGCCTTCCCAAAGGAAATCGTTAGCAACATAATGGCTTGGGCATTCTCGTTTACCGGCACATCATGCCCCCGACATTGAGCTCGCTAAGGCAAGGGGCCAAACGCAGTCTCTCTGAAGCTGCTTGAGCAACAAGCTTACCACCGTAAGCGTCCAACTGGAATCGACAACATCATCCACCAGCAGAACGGGTCCATCCGGAAGCGGACCATCGACCTGGAACACTCCATCAAGATTAGAACACTGGTGAAACCGGTTCTCCTGTTCTTTCTGAGGCCGATTCTCGTGTACTTTCGTCACGACCGGCGCGAACGGCAAGCCCAACTCGGCAGCGAGCCGACTAGCAAAGTCCGGAACAAGGTCCGGATGATTCAAAGACGGAACACAGGTCACCCACTGTGGAGCGGGGTCGGGCCGCCAGCGCTCCCGCAACATTTCCGTCACAGCCCCAACAAGGTCCTGGCTGAAGTATCCATCACGCTTGCCGTCCGCCACCAGTTGGCCCCACCCCGCATCACGCCAACGAGAAAGCACACGTCCTTCCTCGGCGCGTAAAGCGGCAGGGATATTCCAACTGGGAAAATTATATCGACTAAATGCTCCAGGTGGGATCTGTTTCGCACATTCCAGTTCGAATTCGGCATGGCGGATGAATAGCGCCGCCGCCACACCTACCTCATGGGAGAAGGTAGGTTCAACCACCGGAGTGCCCAGGCACGGTGCACATTTTCCGCAAGACTCAGCATAGTCATCGTCCAGCGAACGCGCCAGATACTCCATCAAGCATCCTTTCTCCTTGATGTATCCGAGGAGGTCCTGCCATTCCGTTTCGCGTTGCTGTGTCAGTCTGGCAATTCGTTCCCGGTCCAACCGATAGGGCACAGCGGTCCGCTGCCATTTACTGCCCGCCTTAACTACCGGACTGGGCGATTCGACAGACAGAAACGTGAGCAAATGCTCAAGTACGCCGTTTCTCACGTTCACAAGCGGCTCAAGTTCCCGCACAGTCATGCCATCGCTGTTCGCCAGGGCGTCCAATACCCTGTTCACTTGGCCTTCATTCGGGAAAGCGGTGCTCCGAAAGAATTCATGAATGTCGTCGTCTTCCGTTCCTGACATGAGCACACCGACAGCATGGTCAATCGCCCTGCCAGCTCGACCTACTTGTTGATAGTAGGCAACTACCGATCCAGGAGCTTGGTAATGTACGACAAACCCGAGGTCGGGCTTGTCATAACCCATCCCCAACGCATTAGTCGAAACCAGCGCCTTCAATTCATTAGCTAACAACTGGGACTCCAGATGCTCCCGATAGCTGGCCGTGTCCTCGCCATTGTCCCCGGTCACCCCGCTGTAATACGCTTTAACCGGAACACCTTGCGCATTGAGCCAGTCGGCCACGTGCCGCGCATCTCGCTTGGTCAGCGTATAGATTATCCCCGTTCCAGGCAGGTCGTTAATGTGCTCTGCGAGCCAGGCCAATCGGGCGGCGGGAGTCGGCATCACAATTGTCTGCAACGCCAGGGAACGGCGCATCAATGGCCCACGCTGGATCAACACATTTCCAAGCTGTTCTTGAACATCCTGTATCACCCGATTATTTGCCGTCGCAGTCGTACCCAATACGGGCAAGTTCGGCCGCATACGTGCCAAGACGCTGGCAATTCTCCGGTAATCAGGACGAAAATCATGCCCCCAGTCAGAGATACAGTGGGCCTCATCCACGACCAACAAACCTACCCGCTGCCCCAAGGGCAAAAGCACATCCTCAACAAATTTGTCGTTTGCTAACCGTTCGGGCGAGATAAGCAAAATATCTGCTTCCCCCGTCAGGATGGCTTGTTGCGCTGCCGGCCATTGACTTGGGTTGTCCGACGTAATGCTAACTGCTCGGATACCAAGCCCCTCAGCCGCATCAACCTGATTGCGCATCAGCGCCAACAACGGCGATACAATCAGCGTCGGGCCCTGCCCCTGGTCCCGCAAAATCCTGGCCGAGATAAAGTAGACGACGCTCTTACCCCAGCCGGTGCGCTCCACTACGAGCCTCCGCTCCCCCCGATTCACCAGAGCATCGATGGCCTCCCATTGACCCTCCCGGAAATCAGCATCCTGGTCCCCAAGGCCATCCCTGAGCAGCTGCAACGCTTCCGACTTACTAGCCATGTCTACTTTCCTTTACGTTCCTCTGTTTTCTTGAGCTTCGGCGTCAAGTGTATCATCCGCCATCCCGAGACGACGAAGAAACCAACACCGCACAGGGGAGGAGTAAAAGCCAGGGTTGCAGGGGGCCGGGAGCGGCCGCCGTCATGTGTTGTAAACGGCGGAGTTAAAGTGGGCCGCGTGGGCGGAAGATTGCTGAGTATCGGCGACCAAATACTGTACCGCCTGCCATCATTCATAGGGTTATAGCCGACCCCATGGATGGTGCGACGGATGTACAGAGTGGACGTATATCTGCGGGTCCGAAGGGCGGTGATGGTGGATGGGATGAGCCTGCGGGAAGCAGCCCGGACGTTTGGCCTGCACCGGGACACCGTGCGCAAGATGCTGGCGTACTCCGTGCCGCCGGGGTACCGGAGACAGATCCCGCCCCGGCGTCCCAAGCTGGAGCCCTACACCGGCGTCATCGACCGGATCCTGGAGGACGACCTCAGGCGTCCCAGGAAGCAGCGCCACACGGCCAAGCGCATCTTCGAGCGGCTCAGGGACGAGTACGGTTTCGACGGCGGATACACCACGGTCAAGGGCTGCGTCAGAGAGCATCGCCGTCAGACCAGGGAGATGTTCGTGCCGCTGTCCCATCCGCCGGGACAGGCCCAGTGCGACTTCGGGGAGGCCCTGGTGGTCATCGGCGGCGTGGAGCGCAAGGCCCACTGCTTCGTCATCGACCTGCCCCACAGCGACGGCTGCTTCGTGAAGGCTTACCCGGCGGAGACCACCGAGGCCTTCCTGGACGGCCATGTATCGGCGTTCTCCTTTCTGGGCGGAGTGCCCCGGAGCATCCTCTACGACAATACCAAGCTGGCCGTGGCGAAGATCCTGGGGGATGGCCGGCGTCAACGCACCCGCGCCTTCACCGAGCTGCAGTCCCACTACCTGTTCGAGGACCGGTTCGGCCGCCCCGGCAAGGGCAATGACAAAGGCAAGGTGGAGGGCCTGGTGGGGTACGCGCGCCGAAACTTCTTGGTGCCGGTGCCGTCCTTCGAGAGCTTCGATGCGCTCAATGCCTACCTGGAGCGGCGATGCCTGGAACGAACGGACGCCCAGCTCAGGGGCCACACGGAGACCATCGGCCAGCGGATGGAGCGGGACCTGGACGCCCTGTTGCCGCTGCCGCCAGCAGCATACGACGCCTGCGAGAAGCAGGCGGGCCGGGTGAGTTCGCTGTCCCTGGTAAGGTACAGGACCAACGACTACTCGGTGCCGGTGGCCTACGGATACCGGGACGTGCTGGTTCGGGGCTACGTTGATGAGGTGGTCATCGGCTGCGGGTCCGAGGTCATCGCCAGACACATCCGTTCCTATGAGCGGGACGATTTTGTCTACGACCCGATCCACTACCTGCCGCTCTTGGAGCGTAAGTCGGGAGCCTTGGATCAGGCCGCTCCGCTACAGGGCTGGGCTCTACCCGAGGAGTTCGGGACGCTGCGGCGTCTGCTGGAGTCCCGCATGGGACGGCGGGGTAAGCGGGAATACGTGCAGGTGCTCCGGCTGCTGGAGACCTTCTCCCAGCAGGAGGTGGCTGCAGCGGCAAAGGACGCCCTCCGGCTGGGGGCCATCAGCTTCGACGCCGTGAAACACCTGGTGCTGTGCCGGCTGGAGGGGCGGCCGCCCCGGCTGGATCTGGAGCTCTATCCCTACCTGCCACGAGTCCGGGTGAGCGCCACGTCCGCCGGGGACTACCTGACCTTGCTGTCGGGGAGAGCGGCATGAACCACCGGTCGACGCTGCTATTGGAGCATCATCTGAAGGAGCTGAAGCTGCCCAGCTGTTCTCCGGGAATACGGGAAGCTGGCGGCCCAGTGCGCCGCCGAGGGTGTGGATCATCCCCGGTACCTGCTCAGACTGGCCGAGCTTGAGCTCATAGACCGGCACCAGCGCATGGTGGAGCGGCGGATCCGCGCCGCCCGCTTCCCCGCCGTAAAAAGCCTGGACACCTTCGACTTCCCGGCCATCCCGTCGCTGAACAAGGCACTGGTGATGGAACTGGCCCGCTGCGAATACATCCAGCGCCGTGAAAACATCATCGCCGTCGGCAACAGCGGCACCGGCAAGACCTACGTGGCCCTGGGACTGGGTTTGGCCGCCTACCAGCGAGGGATGTTAGTGGGCTTCACCACGGCAGCCTCCCTGGTGCACGAGTTGCTGGAGGCCAGAGACGAGAGAAGGCTGCTCAATCTGCAGCGGCAACTGTCGCGGCTGGATCTGCTGATCATCGACGAACTGGGCTTCGTCCCACTGTCCCGGACCGGGGCGGAACTGCTCTTCGAGGTCTTCAGCCAGCGCTACGAGCGGGGCTCCATCATGGTGACCACCAATCTGCCCTTCGACGAATGGACCGAGGTCTTCGGCTCGGAGCGTCTCACCGGCGCGCTGCTGGACCGGCTCACCCACCACGTCCACATCCTGGAGATGAACGGCGAAAGCTACCGCCTCAAGCGCAGCCGGGAGAACGCCGCGTCCCAAGCTCCAGACGATCGCGAGGAAGAATAGCGCGCACCGTCAACGCTGTCTCTACCCGCTCCTTTAACGTCCCCACTCTGACCAATTTACTGGTGTCAGTCATCACGTCAGTGGTACACGATCACGCCGCCCCAGTGGCCCACTTTCTCGGCGCCATTGACACAAGACGTCGCCCTGCTCAAACTTGGCGTCCACCGACCTCCAGGCGTTGCGGGTCGCGACGCCTGCAACTCCGGAGACATCGATGCCGGCGTGGATGTTGCGCTCCGGGACACCGGCCGCGAGCAGGTCGCGGCGCTGGGTCTCGGGGTTCATGCCGGGCCGGTCAGGTTCCTGATCCCTGATGGTGCGGATGTAGCCGTCCATCACCATGGAGCGTCATTGGCACAGGGCAGTGCCTTTTCTTCCTGCGACCGCCGTAGGCAGTTTCAGTGCTCTGGCCATGATCTCATCGGCGCAGTGTTTGTAGTAAACACCGGCGTGGGCGGTCCTACCGAAGTCCCGACAACCTCGTTCTGCCAGTCCCGGTCCCTCGTTTCCAGTGCTTGGAGTCGAAATACCTTTTCCGCCACCCCCTGGCAAGGCTGATCTGTCACCATTTCCGCCAGTGGCGGAAATGGGGCGTTTTCCGCCACTGAACGGAAGTTCTCCAGTTCCTGTCTAGATCCCAAGATCCTGAACAGACCGACGCCACTCAAACCAGGCTTCAGTTCGTCGAATCATGGCCGGGCCATCATCCCAATTTTCAAGGAACCTACCACACCAGTCTTTCCTCGCATCCCACAGTATCAGCTGACAAGCCCGCTCGCCGGGTTCTCCCGCCGCCCGCAGGTCCCGTTCCCATTCCTCACAATCCCGCCATTCCTCCGGACACTGCTCAGGGGGGTGGAGAAACTCGCCGTCCTCGTCGACGCATTCGTCTCCGATTTCACTCTGGGCTCGCAGCCAATCCATAAGCAGAAACCGTTCCAGGAGGGCGGTCTTCTCGATGCTGCTGACCAGTCCCACTGCTTCCAGCCTTTCAAGAGCTTCCTCACTTTCCGCCGTCGAGCCGAACCCGCATTCCTCCGCAATCTGTTCTGCGGCAACTATCCCGTGTTCCTGCACCAGCAGCCACGCTGCCTTCGCCATGCCTCCAAGTCCTTGATCTGGGCTCCAATACCGCTCACACATGGTCGCTGCCTCCTGGTGACCTTAAATGGGGTCACGATTACCGTACAGGGGGTTGCAGAACTGTGCTTCGTTGTTAGCGGGTGGAACCGGCACGGTCATTGGCATCGGCACCCCGGTGGGCCGCGACGTTGAGGTTGACCGGGCGGTGGCTGTGCGCTTGGGATCCGGCGGTGGTGGTGTCGTTGCCGTCGGGATTGCCCTCAGTGTGGCGGTCGGCGAGGAGACCGGGGTCGGCGTGGCGGTCGGCCGGGAGGTCGAAGCCGGCACGGGAGCCTGGCCCTCCGTTGGCGACGGGGTCGGTGACTCTTTCGCCGTCGCAACCGCCGTCGGCGGCAGTCCGGGAGTTGGGGGCGGATCCAGCACAGTGGGCCGGACAGATGTCGCCGTGGGGTCGGCCACCGGAGTGGTGGTAAGCGTCCGGGCTGGCTCACCAGGGAGAGGGACAGCGGTGGCCGGGGTGCCGGTTCACCGCCGCCTGCAGCTGCAAATGCCAGGGCGACAGACACATCCAGGAAAACAACGGATGCCACACGCTCCTCCCGGAGTTTCATCGTCTGCGCGCTGGAGGCCTTCGAGATCCCGGGCGAGCGCCCGGCGGAACCTATCCATGGGCGGGGTTGGTGGCGGCGATCCGGACACCCCGATATGACGGATGTGCTCACGTCGGCAGGGCTACCATGACCAACTCTGCCGACACGACCATCAGGGCCTTGGACAAGCTGGAGATCCTCAGGAGCCTGAGCTCCGCTGCGTTCAGCGACGCAGCACCGTTCCGCCATCCTTGGGCGGAAACAACCGGCCCCTCGGACTCGTCTGCCCTTAACCTGCGCCAGTACCAGGCCGCGCCGGTGAACCTCCATGGCCTGGGGTCTGCCCCTCCTCCGTTCGGGCCAAGCGCCCCAGTATCCTCCTGATGAGTGAGTCGGTTTCCGCAGCTCCAACGAACCGGCACCCATGCCTCCTGGCCGACAGCGCCACGGTCTCCCTCCCCAGCATGACCGGGTCGCAGACCAGTTGCCCCGGTCTGGCCAGCCGCCGCACCAGTGCCTCCAGGCCCTCCAACAGCAACTCAGTGTCGCTCCTTCGCGGTGACTCGCCGCGGTGCGGTTCCTCGATGAAGTCGCTCCCCTCAGGCAGTCTGCACCCGGGCTTCCCGTACAGAAGTATGGGGAGCCTGTTCTTTACAGCTCTGTGGGGATGCCCCATGCGGACAGGCCGGCTGGGTTGGCGGTAGTCGAACTCGGTGATCCAGTCCAGACCCTGGACATCCAATTGTTTGAGGATCTGCGGCAGATATTCGGCGTTCACCATCACCGCCATCAGACCACCGGGAGCGAGAGCGTGAAGGCCGAACTCGGCCAGCGCGCCAAACCGTCCCACCCATCCATTGACGAGCGGCGGAAAAGTCGCGATCAGGTCCACGCTCTCCGCATCCACCATAGGGCGCAGGTCCTCCAGTTGGCTGCACACCACTCGGAGCGTTTCGTACATGGGCAGGGAAAGCACCGCCTCGGCCGCCTCTGCGTCGGCCTTGTCTTCCATTTCGGCCTCTATCTGCCTGACGCCGGCGCGGACCGTCCTGACCTGCCCCTTCAGCTTTCGTTCCACGGCCTGCCTCTGCACTTCAGCAGGCCGGTTGACGATTCGGGATGCGTCGGAAAATTTGATTCGCCATTCCAATACCGACTGGCGCAGTTCGGGAACGGCCGGGCCGTTTTCAATCAGAACTCTCCTGGCATGCTTGATCTTCGATTCGCTGATGCCAAAGGTGTCCGACGCCTCCCTCACCGTCAGAAAATCAGGTAAATTTACCTCGTTTTCGTCAGGGATTCTGGGCCTGCCGGGAGTTGAGCCCTCGGAGAACAGGAACGCGGTCACCGTCTTGTCGTCCGCGCTATTGTCCCTGAGGTCAACGTTATGGGCTGCGACGAAACGCTTCAGGTCCACGTCCGCTCCGATTTCAGTGAATCGGGGTTCCAGGCCCAGCTCGATGCAGGCCTTGAGACGGTGGACTCCGTCGTAGACGATCCCATCTCTGCGGGCGATGGGAACCTGTTGACCATCCGTGGCGATGCTCCGCTTCAATCTCGCATAGGCCGCGGCCGACAGGGGCGCGAACCTGCGCGCCAAGGGGCTGATCTGATATCCATGCAGTATGTCGGTCAAGGTTCTCCTCCTCGTCCAAGGTCTTGATGTTTCCCATGATGACGACTCTAGCCCCCAGTTTTCGCTCGCTCTTTGTTGCCAGTCCAGGGGTCCACCTCGTCCGGGCCTCAATCCTCGTCCCGGTTCGTCAGGTCCGCGACCCGGACGAACACCGGCCACCGGTAGGCTCTAACGTCCGGAGGCACAAACCGCCCCATCCGGCGGCGGCGGGCCCTGCTCTTCCACCCACCAAACCGAGCCTCGGCGTCCAGCTGGGCTGCGTCATCCGCGGCGTGGTCCAGACGGTACTCTACCTGCTCACGTCGCTCGGGTGGCTCTTGGTCATCCTCCAGTCCGTACTCAAAGTCGCCTTCGTCAGGATCATAGTCGGGATCCGCGAGGCGATACCAGGGTACCTCATCAACCTGAATCTCCTCGTACTGCTCGTCCTGGTAGTCGTTGTTTTCTCCACCCCAGTAATCCAATCTTTCCGCCATGTGCCACCTCCTCTCCTGATTGTGCAACGGAGGGGGATACCCAGGCTTTGCGGTTTTCCGCGCTAACCGCAAAGCTTGGGTTCTCCGTCATTGATATCCTGTAGAAATAGGAGGTGACATATGGTGATGGAACCTATGTCCGAGAGGACTGCCGCGGTGGGAAACTGCCTATTCTGTACAGTGCTCCCCAGCGCCCATCTGGTGGTTACCGTTGGCGGGTTGTCCAAGGACCAGGTGAAGCGCGGGTTGCGCGACCTGAAAGAGAGGGAATTTGTGGAGATCCACGAAATGGGAGCCCTCCTGCCGCCCGTTCCCGTGGTCGCTTGGACGGAGCGGGGCCTGGACCATTTCGAGGCCACCGAGTGGCAGAGGGGCTGGTGTGGGGCCGACGGCCAGGGCAATCTGGCCCTCCACGATTCTGCCAAGGTGGAGGCGGTGAAGGGTGTTGCGCCCCTCTATGCGTCCGGAGGGTGGACACTGCAGCGAATCTTCTTCTTCGAACGGCAGCCGATGATCGCGGCCGCGGAGTACCGACACCCGGACCACCACGCTCCGGCGTACATAGTCTTCTGCTGGGTGTCCATGCTGGAGAACCAGCGTGAGCTGTTCGAGAGGATGCAGGCCATCGAGGAGGCCATGCAGGCCGTGTCCGTGGACCCAGACAACACATTCTGGCCCGCCGGCATCGCCCTCCTGGCTGCCAGCGAGTGGGGTGCGGCGCGGGCTTTGTGCCTGGCCCCTGCCGCCCTCGACGGGTGGGTGCATCGTGGTAGCGTTGCGGGGTGGTACCACGGCAGCGGCGGATGGCACTTGTCCGACGCCCTCTCGACCCGGACCGGCGAACCGCCGGAGGGAATGCCCCCGCTCCTGGATCCGCTATGCGAACTGCGGCCCCCGCTCAGCACCAGGAGGCTGGGGAGACGGAAACTGGAGACTATTCTGACCGGCAGTCTCTGGGCCGGTCGCGGTGGCCACAAGCTCGTCGAGCTGCTGACCCTGGTGGCCATCTGCCCCTGCGGCTCCGTCGCTCACTATCAGCGCCTGGTGGGCGAGAGACCGGGAGTGATGGACACCAGGAAGCGGCTGAAGCGCCTGGAGAAAATGGGGCTGATCGAGATCGTGACCAAGCGCGGCCGGACCAAGAGGCGCAGGCGCTGGCCGAGGGACGTCCCGGTTACGCTCTCTGAGCGCCGCCAGGGGGCGCATCGCTATGCCGCGACGCTGGCCGGCCGGGTCCAGTTCTGCTATGTCCACGGGGGAAGGCCGGAGGACCTCTACCGCAGGACCAAGCTGGGCCGCCTCACGACCTTGGTCCGCCAGAAGGTGTTGCTCCATCTCCTGGCGCTGTCCTGGATGGTCCACATCCTGTATGCCCCCGGAGTGCGCCCGGTGGATCTTTCCGACCTTGCCACGCTGGACCACAACTGGAAGAAACTCCGCCCGGGGGCACTGGTCCATCTCCTGACGCTGTCCTGCGTGGTCCACCTCAACCATGCCCCCGGGCGAGCGTCGGCGGATGCCTTCAGTCTGGCCGAGCTGGCCCGCATCTGGACTCAGCTCCGCGAGGGCATGGTCGAGGACCGCTGGCTCTACCAGCACGAGGACATCGTGCACGAGATCTTTGGCCAGCTCCGCGAGCATGGTTGCGCCTTTGATCCCGGCTGGCAGGCCTGGACCACCCTGGCGGACGGGCGGCGCATCGAGCCGGACGGCGTGATTCGCGTGGAGACACCGTGGGGGCAATGGTGGTGCTACCTGGAGGTCGAGCTTTCCGACCGGACCTACGAGGACGTACTGCCGCGGTGCGAAAAGTACGGGTCGCCGAATCGCTTGGACAATCTGCCGGTTCTCATCGCATGCCGCGATGACCAGGCCGAGGAAAATTTCCACCTGGCCGCGGCCGACTCGGAGCTCCCTCCGAGGATGCTCACCACGACCCTGAGACGGTTGCAGGAGGGCGGAATGTTCGGCCCCGGGGTGTGGTCCCGCTACGGCCGGCGGGTCACCCTGGCTCCATGAGCCTCCGGACGATACCACGTCGGCATCAGGACCGCCCTTTCCTACTGGGCACTGGGTGAGGGACGGGGCAGCAACCCACGGGTATACCTCTGTTACAGAAACCATAGCTAAACGGTGGTCTACCTTGGTGAGGCACGGGGCAGCCCCGTCAGGGGCCGAATTCGCCCTCCTTAGGGGGCCCTCCGGGGGGCCCTGACCGACGTCAGGCGGGTCGGGCGGCTCTCGGCACCACTGCCCCTGGTGCAGTGGCCATTGCGGCCGGCGGCCGTGGCCTCCGGGGCCGGCTCAAGAAAAGCGGAGGTCACTTTCGTGCCGATCGGCACGATAATCAGGGACATTGGGGCCGGGGCCGGCAGTCGGACATTTGTCTGACCCTGGGGGGATGAACTTGGTTGGCGACGACCCTTGCTGCTCCCGCAGCCGCATGAGCAGCCGGCTGAACCCCTTGCCTTCGGGGAGTTCCGTCAATATGGTTCCGGTGATTCTGGCCACCGATGCGTGCGGCTGCACGGCCCGTTCGACCAATACGGTCCCACCGGCGTCTCCGTTCTCGACGGTCTGGGACTTGACCCAGCCGATGATCTCCCGGCCCAGGGTGATCGGCACCGTCTCCAGGTGGCCGGCCCTCGGATCGGCCCTCCTTTCCACTGCCGGCTCGTCGTCCAGTTCGAGGTCCTCGGGGTCGCCTTGCGCTCCCGCCACTGCGGGGGTGCCAAAGACTTCTGCCTTGGCGGCGTTCCGGCCCCGGGTAGATCCCCGCGTCTGCGGAAGAGTGCCTGGGCCACGGCGCCGGTGGCGTCGTCCACGGCGAGGAGCAGTACCAGTTTCGGTCCACGATCCTCCACCCACGCGCAGCGATGTCGTCGTTCACATGTCCGTTCATGATGTCGGCACCGATGGTGATGCCGCCGAGGTCGTGCTCGACCATCCCGGATCACCGACACCGGATGCCATTGCGCCGCGCCGCCGGGAGGGCTCAGGGCGGCCCCTCCCGGATCACCGTCATTCCGGAATGTCATCGAGCTTTGTCAGCTCCTGCCCATGGTTCCCGGCGTCATGGTAGGCGTCCAAGGCGTGCCGGAACCCCCAGGCGGCCAGGGTCCCGATCCTGCCTCTGCCACCTTCCCCGGTTGCCAGGTAGTGGATGATGGCCAGGTTGCAGAGCTCGTTGTCGGCCAGCAGGTGTCCTATCCTACTCCATGACTCCTCGGGCCAGGTCTCGTTGTGAGGTATGGCTGATCTCCTCACGATCTTCCTGAGCCGGATTCCTTCCAGGACGGCCCTGAGGGTTCTCTCTCCCAGGTCCTCAAGGTGACCACCCAGGGCGCTGACCAAGGCATCGTCCCTGCGGTCCTCGAGGGACATCACCGACTCCAGGTCGCCCCCTGGCCCGGGGTGAGAGCGTGTCCAATCCCTGTAGTTCCCTCTCATCTCCACAAAGACATGGGCCATATCCTCGGCTTCCAGTATGGGCGCGATAACCTTGCCTCTTACCCTGGCGACCTCGGCGGCGTGGTCCTCTCCCTGTCCGTCGTCCCCCGTACCCTCTTGGCAATCGCCCGTGCTCCCGGGGTACAGCACAGGCCACCGGGCCAGCATCATCTCCACAGGTTGGGACATGCTCTCCCTCCTTTGCGGATTCAGCGGTGTCGTATTCCCTGTCCGTTGATCCGTTACATCTCGTCCTTGGCGACGGTTATATTGCCCGGCACCATCACATGCGCACTGCCTCCGTGCCTCCGCAGACCACCACGGCGCAGCGCCGCCCGACCGTGTCTGCGGCGACACAGTCCATCATCACCCACCTGCGGGCTCAGGGATGCGCCCGCATGATGTGATCCTCAACCTCGCCCTGGCTGTCGAAGCGCCCGTCGCACAGGGGGCAGAAGCTGTGCATCTCGGTCCACATCTCCAGCTCGTCCCAGCCGATTACGATGTCGCCCATGATGTGCATCAGGTCCAGGGCCTGGCCGTCCCTCTCCTCGTCCGGGACGTAGACCGCGGCCAGCTTGCCCCGGCCGATGGCCCAGCCCAGTTCCAGGTGAGCCGCGCGGCCGCAGGGCATGACCATGACCAGCGCGTTGGCCTTGGCCAGCGCCTCGAGGTTGTCCCCGAACGCCTGCCCGACGTCGTCGTGCAGGTCAATGGCTGTCCGGTAGTCGTCGGCGGTCCAACTCTCCCAGTCGGGAGAGACCTCCTCCCAGGCGAACCCATGCTCGCGGCAGTCGTAGACCTCGTGGCCCAGGCCGCGAAGCTTGGCAACCACCTCTGGCTGGTGCCCGTTGCGATTGGATGAGGAGATGTAAATCTTCATGCGTACCTCACTGTGGTGTCATGTTCATCGGCACAGGATCCAACCATGAGGCGGTACAGGACCCGGACGCCGAGCGGACTGCTCCCTGGTCAACGGCTTGGAAAAGGCACAGTAGTACAGGGGCATGCCATCGGGACATTCAGATTCAATTATCACCTTCCTCCACCGGCCGAGTTCGGCCATTGCCAGGCTGTCCCAAGGTCCGCCCCAGATCTCGTCCGGGTGGTCAGTGTGGACAAGCGCCGTCAGGTCGTACTCGCCCGTCGCCGGATCGGTGCTGGTGATCAGGACCTGCTCCCCCTCCCGGAGGAGCAGGTCCTTGTATCCAGCGGCATCGGCCATGCACCGAAACGTACGGCAATGGCCCACGCTGGTGGTGATGACGACTCGCGCGCCGGTCATATGGCGCCCCGCTCGACGGCACGGATCATGCTGTTGATCGCGCCGCGGGCCTCGGGGTCGAGGACCAGGGTCGCCAGGGCAGTGCCCATCTCGTCCAGGTCGCATGGGTGTGCGCCGGGCCTCTTGGCGACGATCCGGGCGAAGCGGCAGACGCCGCAGGTGCAGGTGCTGGCCATAAAAAACCTCCGGCCAAAACATTTGCCGAAGGCGGGGTGACACCCTAACATTGACGTGCTGCGCGGCCCAGTGCCGCACGGCCAGTCTAGGTGTTTATCCCACCTAACGCTGGGTTGGTGCCCGGCTCCGCGCCAACGGGGCCGGTCCAGCTAGGCTTATTGTCACTCCAGATTTCCCTGTAGTCAAGCGCCGGGCAATGTCGTCTCAAAACCGAGAGCCTGCGATACTACTCCATCTCACAGGCGCTTGCCCTCCTGCCTCGGCTGTTCAGTTCCAATTCCAGCAACCCATCCAGCCGGGGTGTGCATGCGCTCCCATCCCCTCAGCCACCCCAGTCCACGCCTGTCGGCATTTGTCAGATTCTCCCAAGCCACCCGGTGGGTGGTGCCGTGAATCTGCCGGTTCGGCCGCCGCGTCGCACCACTCCACCTGGCAGGCCTCGCACCGGCACTCGACCCGTGCTGCTCCTCGGCGGTGATGAGGATCTCGCTGAACATGGCCGTCTGTCCGTCCTCGAATCCCCGCTGGAAACCTTATGGTTTGGTCAGCCATCGATTCATCTCCCCTGAATGAACGGACTTCGATCTCTCTTTTCCCTCCGGCAGGTTCCTGATGTGTGGTTTTCGGCATGGGAAGCAATTGGTCCTGGGTGTAGATCCCCTCGCATTCCAGGATTCTCCCCTGACTGGGCGTCAGAGCGCAGACGCATGAGTGGGAAAAGAATGGCGGTACAGGGGCTCCCGCCAGACCGGTGCCAATGGTGCAGGAAGGTCATCCCGGCGGGGAGGTACCGGGCCATGATTGGACGGACTCATCAGTCCCTCCCGCTGTCGCCGGTTGCAGTGCATGGACCAACTGGGCTCCGTACCCCTGTCCCGCACCGGTGCGGAGCTGCTCCTCGAGGTCTTCAGCCAGCGCTGCGAGCGGGCCCCATCCTGGTGAACATCAACCTGCCCGTCAACGAGTGGACCGGGGTCCTCCGCCCGCAACGGCTCACCGGGACGCTGCTGGGCCGGCTCACCCGCCACGTCCACATCCTGGAGATGAACGGCGAGAACCACTGCCTCAGGCGCAGCCTGGAGACCGCCATAGCGCAATCTCCAGACAGGCCGGACAACGCATAACGCACCGTCAACTCTGCCCCTTCCCACTCCTGCAACGTCGCCACCCTTACCGATTTGCCGCGGACAGTCATCAGGCCCGTGTCCCACGGTCACTCCGCCTCAGTTGCATATTATGCCGACGCTCTGGTCACACCATGGTCCATGGTTTCCGCCACGTGCATGACGCCGAGTTTCACATCTCCGATTCCAGCTCCTCTTTGGCGACTATCTCCTGCCCCGTGATTGCCACGGTCAAGCTCCCTCCGTCCGAATTCGACCATATCCTCTTTGTGGACAACTCTCCTCGCAGACTCGTGCATTGTTCCTGGACCTGCCAGACCCACTGGTTCGCTTCCTTCCATGGGTCCCCGCCGGTGTATCTCCTGCGGAAGATTCTGAAAACCGTCACTTCCCCGCCAGTCTCGGTAAACACCACAGTGTTCTCTTCCTCAATGTTGTCCGTGGCCCCCTCCGAGAAGATTTCCTTCGCCCTGCTGGTGATTGCTCTTCCTTGCATGTCCGTCTCCATGGCTCCCTGCTCCGCGTTGCTGTTGCTTATGCCGATGCTGCGCATCTCTCGCGTGGTCATCTGGTAGCCGCAGATGCGGCACGTCCGGAGACGGCGCACATACGGGGTGAAATGCTCATCCTCCGCCTCCTCGAGGATCGCGATCCACCATAGCAGTTTGCCGCAACCGGGGCAGAGCATGTCGTTCCCAGGAACCCGTTCCATTTTCAAAACCTCGCAGATGAGGGTCGAGTAGTCGCCGACACCCTCAATGGCCAGGCGCTCCAGAGCGAGATCCTCAGGGGCGACGTCGTGTATCAGCCCCCTCTCCTCGGTCTGGTCATCCCACACGATGGTGATCACGGCGTTCATCCGTCCTCGGGTGAGGGTCTCGATAAGGACCTCCGCCACGGCGGAATCTGACACGGTGATGTGTCCGGTGCTCCAGGCTAGTAGTTCAGCTATTTTGAATTGCTGGGTAAAGGGATTTCAGCTTGATGCGCGCGTCATCGGTGGTGAAGCGCCAGTCCACTCGCACCATGTCCCGGTTGCGCTGGTTCTGCCAGGCGTCAACTTCCCGGCGCAGCACCTCTTGATCAGGAATCCGGCGGTCCAAGCACTGCCGGGCCAGCACTCCGATTTCAATTTCAGCCATGTTCAGCCAACTCCCATGTTTGGGGGTGTAGTGAATCTCCAGACGTTCGGCGATACGCCGCGCTTCCATAGGCTCGAAGGCCTCGTATAATGAGGCCGGATGATGGGTGTTCAGGTTGTCCATCACCAGCACAATCCGGTCCTTGTCCGGGTAGTCCTCGTCCACCAACTTCTTCACTTGGTGCGCCCAGTCCACTTTCGTCCGCCGGTCCGTCACTCCGACCCGCCGCCACCCTTCCAGCGGCGCAAACAGCATGAACCGGTTGCTCACCCCGTTGCGCTCGTATTCGTAATCATACGCGACTGCCGATCCGGGGCGAGGCGGACGCGGCAGTCGCGTTTCCTTCACCTGCTGTTTGCTGGTTTCGTCCAAGCACACCAGGACTTCATTGTCTTCATAGGGACGGTGATAGACCTCCAGCACGTCTTCCATGGCCCACACAAAGTCCGAACTGCCTTCCGGCGGGATGCACCAACACTCTTTCAGCCAAGGCTTGAGTTCGTTTTTTTTAGCGTCTTGCGCACCGTCTCCGGGTGGATGCTCTCCACTATCTCGCACTCCACCAGCCGGTCCGCCAATAATCTCAGCGTCCAACGGGCCCGGCCTTCCGGCGGTTCCCCGCAGGCCAGCGCAATCAAGTGGGCTTCCGCAGCGCCATCCAGTTTCTTTGGCCGGCGGCGTTGTTGCTCCTTACGCCCCAAGGCCGCTTCGATCCCTTCCTCCACGCAACGGCGGCGTATCCGTTCCACTGTGGCGCTGGCGATCTCGAGGGACCGGGCAACCTCTTCGTCCGTCAGGCCTCCGTCTTTCCGCGCTTCATCGCTCAGCAACAGGATGCGTGCATGGGTCTGCTTGTACGCTGCTGCCCGTCCCTTGGAAACCAGGGCCTTCAGTTCCTGTTGCTCTTCCGTGGTCAGTTCGATACGGTACTTCTTAGCCGGCACGACCCCTCTCCTTGGATACAATTCGCCAATGCCGGCAGAATACACCAGTTGTGCCTCAATTCAATGACGTTCAACTACTAAACTAAAGCCAAGGTGGGATATACATTTAAGTGGCGATGGTGATCAGCTGGGTTGCGCGGGTGAATCCCTCTCATCCGTACTTGGAGAATGACCCGGCTCCGTCGTTTGACCCCCACCATCTGCGCATTTCACCTTGGCTTTAGTTTAGGGTGGTGGTGCTATTTTCTCGCATGGCATCCTCCTTGATGCTATGTGAGGACCGGCCGCGTTCAGATTTGCGGCCGCTCCTGGTTGCGTTGTGGCGTCGCTCTCCCATTTCATCTCCCGGATGACCGGGTTGGGTGCGCGACATGGAAGTCTCCGCCCCTCGGTGGTGACCGAGTTGCCGGGGTTGCTGACGCCGCCCGGACACTCCGAAGAAGCCCGCATTCGACGCGAAGTCCCGGCGGAGACGCTGCTTGCCCCAATCCCAGGGCTGGGTGTGTTTCTCCCGGTAGCCGTTAATCAGCATTCTGCGGCAACCCGGGGCGATCCCTCGGCCGTGTAGGGCAGTTTGTCTCTGCTGCCGGTGATGCGAACCAGCGCGTATGCCGTGGCGCCATCCTCAACCTCAATCCCGCTCCATTCGTTGACTCCCGCGTGGAATGTCCAGAGCCTCCAGTAGTCGTCCATGAGGTGCTGCACCTCCACACTGACCATCCGCGGGCCGAGCGCGAAGTATTTTTGCAGGCGCGCCTCGAACCCATACTCCTTTCGTTTGGCGCCATCAGGTCGGGCTGTTCGCCCGGCCTGATGGTGTTTGTGATGTGTGCTTGACTGATTTCCAGGCTGGCAGCCTGAACCGGGTCTGGCACCCGCTTGCGGCCGTCGCCGACCCAAATCGTTGAGGGAATCACTGCAGCAGGCGATACCTGCTGTTCCTGATGTACGCGATGCTGAGTATCCCGCCGCCCCGAGTTGCCGCTTCCACCTCCTTTGTATCCGGGGATGCCGGCGGAGTGATCTCGACCCACCAGAGGTCCCGTGTCAGGTGATCGGCGCGGACGTGCACCGGCCGCCCCTGTTGCATCAGCAGCGCCGTATGAACAGGGCCTCGCCTGACATCCTGCTGCAGCCGGTCCCAGAGCCATTGGAGAACCATCAGCCTCAGGGAGACCCTTCCGTCCTGCTCCCGGCCATCCCGGGCAGGGACCTCCTGGTCGTCCCCGTCATCGTCCAAGTACAGGAAGGCCGCGTCGTCCCCTCCGGCTAGCGACTCCTCCAGGTTGTCCAGGAACTGGACGTACTGTGCCGCAGTCTGTAACTCCTTCTTCCACTTCAGGATTTCTTTGTTGGACATTTCTCCTCCGTTCATGTTCTGTGTCTGGAGCCGGTGTTCAGGCTTTGGTCCCGGCCAGCGGTCCGCTGATGCTGGTTCGAGTGCGAATAGTGAGTCACTGTCCGGGCCGGTTGATTTGTCCGGCAGACCCCTGGCTGCGGTCAGACGTCTCTGTAGCGCCCGCCGGCCAACCCTTAGGAACCTGCATTCACATGGCGTTCACCCCCTGGTGGTTGTGGTGTCGTTGAAGCCTCACCGGAGCCGGGGCGGGGCGATAGTCCAGGAAAGCCCGCCCCGGCGGCCCCGAGGCCTGGCAGTCTCCGCCGTGGTTCCAGCGTGGCCGCGGTAGCGTTTCGCCGACCGGTTCCGCCGGGGCGCATCCCGGCCCCAGGCACGGGAGCGCCCCGCCGATATGGAAGGCTGACCCTGCCGCAGTGGAGATCAATGCTCCCTGGGTCATCAGCTTGAAGAGTCGACCGCGGTGTTTCGCGCATTCCATTGGTCAACCAAGACTGGAACTCAAGGCCGGCAGTAAGGGAGATGCGCTTTCCGTATACCCTCCGGCAGGCACACATGGGGCCGACGCTCCGTTGCCGGGACAGGGTCCGGCCGCCCCCTTCGGGGAGAGGTGACGACAACCGCCGTGCCGCCGGTGTGCGGACCAGGCGGGCACCGCGGTTGTTTGTGCTGCCTCAGGTCAAGAAAAGCGGATCAGCGCCTGGCCGACGGGTCTGAAGCAACGGGAATATTCCCGATTGCGGCTGACCTTGTGTCTGCTTGGGCGAGCACTTCGCTTTCCTTGACTCCATACTCGGGGATCGCCAAGTCCGGCGTCAGAGCTGGACAACCGACATGATCGGGTCAAGGCCCGAGTCTGTGACGGCATGCGTCCTGTGTCCCGGTTCCGTCAACGCAGGCGGCGGGACTGAATTGGACCACTTGGGCGGATTGACCGTGCCGTTTCTGCGGTCCAGCTGGCCAGGACATTTTCTCTGGACGTCAGCAACAAAGTGGTGCAGCATCCCGTGGCCCTTGCCGGCAGGAATCCATGGATCACTCCAGAGTGACTACTAAGGTAGTAGTAGTCATATAAATATATCTATTTACTACTACTACGATAGTGGTCACTTCCCAGTGGCCTACGGCAGGGTTACCCGGGGTCGAAAAAGAAAAGCCGCCGGTGATTCACCGGCGGCCGTCCTAGTTCAGATTGGATGCCCGGATCAGACGGAGTCGAACCGCACCAGGTTGTCGATGAACTCCAGGCGGATGCTTCCTGTTGGTCCCTTGCGGTGCTTGGCGATGATGATCTCGGCGATGTTCCTGGGGTATTCCTGTCCCGGGTGCATCTGGTTCCACTCCTCCTCGGTGGTGTAGACGTCCTCACGGTGGATGAACATCACCACGTCGGCGTCCTGCTCGATGCTGCCGCTGTCTCGCAGGTCCGAGAGCCTTGGTCGGTTGTTCGGCCGGTTCTCGACCATCCGGTTCAGCTGCGAGCAGGCGATCAGGGCCACTTTGAGATCGCCGGCCAGGGCCTTCAGCTCCCGGGATATCTCGGTTATCTCTTGTACCCGGTTGGACTGTCCCCATCGCTGCTTACCCTGCACCAGTTGCAGATAGTCGACCACCAGCAGGTCCAGCCCCCGCTCCAGCGCCAGCCTCCTGGCCTTGCCCCGCATCTCGACCATGCCCTGGTACGGGGTGTCGTCGATGAACATCGGGAGATCGGACAGCCGGCCGATGGAGTCTATGATCCTGTTCTCTTCCAGGTGGGTGTAGAGGCCCAGCCTGAGGCGGTGGGAGTCAATCTCGGCCTCCGAGGCCAGGATTCGCATGGCGAGCTGCTCCCGGGTCATCTCCAGGCTGAAGACACCGCAGGTCTGGCCGGATTTGGCGGCGTTGACCGCCATGTTGACCGCCATGCTGCTCTTTCCCATGGAGGGACGGGCGCCCAGGATGACCAGGTCGGCCCGCTGCATCCCTCCCAGGCATTCATCCAGGTCCGGGAACCCGGACATGATCGGCATCCCCGAGAACTCCGGGTCGGCCGCGGCCGACGCCTGCTCCTGCAGGTACTGGTCGTATATCTCTTTGAGCGGCACGAAGCCGCGGGGTTGGCCCGCGCCCCTGACGGTGAACAGGGCGTCCTCGGCCTGCCGCATGGTGGCCTCGATGTCCTCCGTGTCGGCGTAGCCGAGGTTCACGATCCTGTTGCCGGCGTCGATCAGTCTCCTCATGTTGGAGGTTCTGGAGATGACCTGCGCGTAGTCCTCGGCGTGGGCCGAGGTGGGGGTGATTGCAACCAGGTGCGACAGGTAGGCCATGCCGCCCACCAGGTCCAGCTTCTCCGTCCGGGCCAGCTCTCCGGCCAGGGTTATCTGGTCCACGGCCTGGTCGCGCTGGAACAGGCTCATGGCTGCATCGAAACAGAACTGGTTGCGTTCCCGGTAGAAGTCGCCCTGCTTCAGGAGCGGGACCAGGCGGGTCAGGCACTCTCCGTCGATCAGGATCGAGCCGAGCACCGACTCCTCGGCCTCAACGTCGTGGGGCAAAAGCTTCTCCGCGTAGGTGGTCATGGCGTCGTCTCCTCAGTCCGGGGCAGCAGCAGTCCGGCGTTCCACAGGAGGTCGCTCAGGTCCTCTGCGGAAACCACCCGCACCAGCTGGGCCTTCTCTGCGTCGTCCCCGTGGCGCCAGACAATGAGGGCCTGGTCCCGGTAATCGGCCACGCCCAGCTCCAGCGGGGATGCGATGTCGTAGATGTACCCGTTCTGTTGGTCCTCCATGGTCTGACCTCCCGCTTCACCAGGAGCGCCGCGCGAACCCGTTGCGGTAGGCCCTGATCTCAGGGGTGTGCGCCGGCGCTACCGCATCCGGGTCGTAGGCGTGGCGGCCCATGGCCAGCACGTTTCGCACGCCGCCCTCGACGAGTCTGAGCCGAGCGGCTATCTGCTTGGGTGTGAGCCCCTGGCCGGCCAGGGACCTGATGCTGTCGAGCAGATCCCTGGCTTCCTCGGACATGCCGGAGGAAGCCGTCCGGTCGCTGCGGGACGCGTCCCTGTCCCGGGCTTGTTCCTCCCGCTTCATTCGTTCGACCTTGGCTAGGTCCAGAGGCCACTCCTCGGGTCGCTGCTCCGTGTAGTATCGCGGGAGCCCGCCCGGCCGCTGGAAGCCCAGGGCCTCGAAGTACCGCTCGTGTTTCTGGATGTACTTTCGGATGTGTTCCAGGTTGTCCTTGTTGTCCTTCTCGGCGCTCATCAAGCCTCACTCTCCCTGCGGCGGCGGTCGGCGCAGTCCGGGCACCGTTCCTCCCCGTTGAACGTGGTGTAGGGGCTGCTGCAGTCCGGGCAGTACTCCACCTCCCTGCGGCCTGATTCCGTTAGTCTTTCCTCGTGGGGGGGTGGTCTTTCCAGTCCCTGTGCGGCCCCGGCTCCGGAGGAACCGGGTTCTTGCCCTGCCCTGATCACGCTTATTTGGCGGAGCAGTTCCTGTTCGTTTTCGTAGTTGATGGAGAAATGGTGGATGGCGCTGAGCACGCCCCCTCTGAAGCTGCGGTCGTAGTAGCCCCGGTGCTCCGTGACCAGCGCCTCCACCCGGCCGCGGCGGGCCAGGTATTCCTGTCCCTCGTCCGACCCACTGGTCACTACAGAGTGACCGGTGGGCTCCTGAGTCGCTGATGAAGGTTTTGAATCCGGTGCTTCGTGGCTGTGAGGGTTTTCGTCCGGGGGGGTCTCAGCAGAGCCATCGGTCACTTCTGAGTGACCGATGGCTCCATGAGGCTCTGTAGAAGTGCTGTAATCGGCGTTTTCATAGCTGTGAGAGGTGGGTTCAGGTGGCTCAGCGACTTGGCCATCGGTCACTCCAGAGTGACCGATGGCCAAGTCGCTCTTGAGCCGTGCGATCTCTGCCCTGAGTTCTTCGTTCTCCCGGCGGGCCCGCGCCAGTGCTATCCAGGGGTCAGTGCCGGGTCTCTCCGTGGGCAGCGGCCTCCAGTTGCGCTGCTCGCCCAGGAAAATATAGGTATTGCTCTTTCGATCCTTGCCGCCCTTTCCCGGCCTCTTCTCTAGGACGCCCATGGATTCCATGAGGCGGATGTGATGCTCAGCTGTGTTCTTGCTTCCCAGGCCGGTGATCTGGCAGATGAAGGGAATCGCCATTGAGACCACGCCCTTGGCGTTGGCGTAGCGGCTCATCCGGTCGCCAACGAATCTGATGGACATGGGCAAGTGACACAGCGACGCCTCTACGAACTGCACGACGTGCGGCAACCCTAAGGGAATCGTCGGATGGACATAGGGTTCTGTGGCGGCGACAGGGGTGTCGGCAGCGCCGTTGCCGTAGTTGGCCGGTGAGTCGGCTGAAGGGTCTGGGTAGGAGGAGTTGTGATCCTGCATCACTCGCCCCCTATGCCGTGGACCCGTGGGTTACGTAGAGGTGCTGCAGGTTTCCGGAACTGCTGGGGACTATGGCCGTCCCTGCGCGCCAGGAGGGGATGGGAGAGGCGTCTGCTGAAAAGGGGGTGTCCGGAAGCGGTGTATGCTGGCGGCTTCAGGTCATCGTAACCGTCGGTCGGCGCGTCTCCGGGCGACTCGTATACGTCCGCCACGTGGACGTATACCGGCGAAATGAACGGCTGGGAAACTGGATTTAGAGGGGGGTGTGTGCTATATTGAACACGCATAGTGACGCCTGCTCCGTGCGGCTTAACTGTGCATTGCCTTCCTTGGGTGAGGGGGCTTTGGTAACCGCCGCCAGATGGGGTTGTTGACCATCTGGTGGCTCTTTTTATGTGTTATGTGGCACTCAAAAGTACTCTCTCTGGTCAGATTTAATTTGGCGAGGCGGTTGCCCTTAACGTGTTATAGGCAATGCCCGCCTGAAATCCTTCCTCTACGCGCCCCTGCCAGACTTGGGCGAGGCGAAGGCTAGTCTTGTAGTGAGTCTCTGCGTTGGCGTCTTGGAACCGCTGCATATACTAAGATTCGAAGGTTTGGTTGCCCTCAATTTCACCGTGGTGAAGGACGTACTCCTGAAGGATGGCTTCTTCTTCACCGGTCATGGATAGCTCTTCGTGTAGAGCAGTTGAGAATCTTCTACGCCTCTACGACCTGAGCTATGCGAGCTTGTCGGACTCTCTTAGCATCCTCTTCGGTGATAGCTAACATATGCTGCTTGGAGCCGTTGAAGCGGGCCTTCTTTGTTTGGATGCCCATCGCCAGTACAGCTTTACGCATGGTGGAGGAGGTGATGCCGAAGGACGCAGCCAGCGTCTTAACCGCCACCAACTGCACGGTCGAAGGGAGGCATTCCGAGCAGGCGGTTCCGTCCCCTGAGTCCGAAAGATTGGCTAGGTCCGACTCAGATACGAGGTTATTGCTGCCGACAGGGTAGTCCTCGCCACAGCGGGTGATGATGCGGGCTGTGCCGGTAACCGGGTCAGTATAGCCACTGAATGGAGCGTGCAGCATGATCAGCCTCAAGTGTCACGGCTGGGGTGACCATAGCATAGCGTGTCATGGCATTGCAATGTCTGTGTAGCCCAGTTGTTGATGTCTTTTTGATCAGGCTCTTGGCCGATGTGGGAGGCAGTGTACGAGGAAGGAAAAATACGGCGTAGAGCAGTCTGGACACGGCCAGCGAACCAGTGCTGTCATAGGCATTGCCGCGAAGGCCCTTTATGCGGCGGTGGCACCTGTCTATCCGGCGCTGGCCTTCCCACCAGCCTCTGGAGAGAACGCTCGCTGCGAGACCAGGAGACGAATTGACCCGACTGGTTGTCGATGCCTCGGTGGCAGTAGAGTATCTCCTGAGGACTCCCTTGGGCATTACGGTGGCCAACACCTTGGACAGCGCATCTTTGGTTACGTCCGAGCTGATGGATGCCGAGGTTCTGTCGGTGCTGCGGCGGGCGGTGTTGAGCGGGGTCCTCGAAGAGGCACGAGCTGGGATGGCGGTGGAGGATCTGGCCCATTGGCCGGCGGAGCGCATCTCCCACCAATCCTCTAGCTCTGGAAGTCCATCATTGCCAGTACGAAGCCAACTGAGTTCTGTTGCGCCTGGACGAGACCGGCAAACAGCAGGCGAAGCAGACGCACCCGCCCACGGGAACAGGCTGTTTTCAACCGGTGTCTCCACCCGCCGCGGTCCCGCCCGGCTGATACCCGCACACCGGCTCAACCTGGACCTCATTGGGCGCATGTCCAACCTGCGTCAATCCCACCGCCATATCCGCGGCCAGGTACTTGCGCACCGTCACCCGCGACAGCCCCGTCCCTTCCCCTACCTGCCGCTGACTGTCTCTTGCTTGCCCCGGGTGCTGGAAGCGATCGCGGTCCACCTCTGCATCCCGTCGAGTGAGCTGTATGCATACGGTGGCAGACCGTCGATCCGGGATCTTCAACAGGCTACCATGGCGTACCCGGCTTATGCATACATCTGGGGGCAGGCCCTGCTGCGGGGCATCGTCAGCGCAGAGATCCTGGCGTTCATCGATGCCCGCGGCGCTCGAAGTCAGGATCCTTGCACTTCGGTCCAGGAAATGTAAGGTTTTGACTGAAATCTCACATTGGCGCCGGCCGGTGGCCAGCGGCGTCATTGCCCTTCCCTCAAACTTTTCGAATAGCGAGCGAAAATCGGGTTGGCTTCAACCAAGCGCGGTTCTGCCCGCTAAACAACCGTCAAGCAAATTCCCTGTGGGAAACTGCAAGTCGTCGTGCTCACGCTGTACGTACGCTGTAGGTACTTGTTAGCAGCGACGAGGCGAGCATCGACCTTGCAGCCCTCACCGCCGCTCGCGGACATATTTTTCCAGGGCGTCGACGACCAGCGCGGTCATGTTGGTGTGTCCTTCCACAGCCATCACCTTCAGCTGATGGTGGAGGTCGCTCGGAATGAAGCAATGCAGGCGCGCGGTGTCCACCGCCGCTGCCTGGTCCACGAATGCGTCCCGCTCCACCTGATTACCGCGGTTGGGATTGCTTCTAATCGTCATGGGTCAACCCCTCCAGTTCACCGATAATCTCGAGGATCTCGTTACGAGCCGTCTGGTCGCGGCCATCGACCACCGAGTTCCCATCATTGATCGCGTTGGGGTAGGCGACGCGCTGGGTGGTACGGGCCTGCAGCACCGGGATTCCCAACTCGGTCAGCGCGACTTCGATCTGTCGGCCGAGGCGAGTGCGCGGCTGTGCCATGGTGATGACGAAAGCCGCCCTGGGAATCCCGTTGGTGGTTTTCTGACGAGCTCGTACTGCTGCCACGATGTCCGAGGCCGCCCAAACGTCCAACGGACTCGGCTTAACCGGTATCAGCACCAGGTCTGCAGCGCGCACGGCGTCGGCACTGGTCTTGGTGATCCCCGGGGGACCATCGATGATGATCCAGTCATAGGCACGTTCCAGCGATCTGACCTGTTGGAGAAGGCCGGCCTTCCCCATTCCTTGGATGGCCAGGGACTCGGGCGAGGCCCAATCGCCGGCTGCCCAGTTTTGGGAGCTGGCTTGCGGATCGGCGTCAAGCAGCAGGACGTCCCCATTTTCCGCCAGCACTGATGCCAGGTTGGTGGCCAAGGTGGTCTTGCCAGTACCTCCCTTCTGATTCACGATCGCAACAACCGGCATGGTGCAACTCCGGAGTGCTAGATATGATGGCTATTTGTGCAAAGGGCCATTTGCACATCTGTGTACCAATGATACCCGGGTTGCCGTCTCCGAATAAAGCGCACGCCGCGCAGGTTGGGAAAGTTTCGACGTCTGGCACCCGGGATCGGTCGAAGAGCACTGTTGATCATCTGGATGCGACTCCCTCGGGATATGCGGGTGAATCCGAACTTCTTGGTGCTGCACAAGAAGGTGGTCTTGCCAGTACTTCCCTTCTGATTCAGGACTGCAACAACCGGCGTGGTGCAACTCCGGAGTGCTAGATATGATGGCTATTTGTGCAAAGGGCCATTTGCACATCTGTGTACCAATGATACCCGGGTTGCCGTCTCCGAATAAAGCGCACGCCGCGCAGGTTGGGAAAGTTTCGACGTCTGGCACCCGGGATCGGTCGAAGAGCACTGTTGATCATCTGGATGCGACTCCCTCGGGATATGCGGGTGAATCCGAACTTCTTGGTGCTGCACAAGAAGGTGGTCTTGCCAGTACTTCCCTTCTGATTCAGGACTGCAACAACCGGCGTGGTGCAACTCCGGAGTGCTAGATATGATGGCTATTTGTGCAAAGGGCCATTTGCACATCTGTGTACCAATGATACCCGGGTTGCCGTCTCCGAATAAAGCGCACGCCGCGCAGGTTGGGAAAGTTTCGACGTCCGGTGCCCGGGTCAAGGTCCCTTGGCATCACCGAGTGGCGCACCTGCTGCAATAAACGTCATTCTGGGCCGGGTGTCCGCACTTCCGGCAGATGCGGCTGTAGAGCGTGGAGCTGCAGATCTCCATCGCTCCGTCGCCCTCAGACCGCCAGTAGACGCGCGTCCCATCGGGGCAGGTCAGGAAGGCGCGGAGCAGGGCGTTTCCGGCGTACTCCTCGTTGAGGCTGGCACCGCACCAGGAGCACACGGAGATCGACCTGTGGATGTCCAGGTAGGCCGCCAGCGGAGGCTGGAGCGTCCAGTCGTGGGCCAGCTCCACCTCGGTGAAGACACTGGATTTCACGCAGTCGGGGACCTCGTCGGGAGTGTGGAGGGTCATGATTGCACCTCGCTACGCCATGTTCCAGCTTTAGGGGGATCCTTCCTATTCCACCAGTTGTGGCCGCTCAGTTCCTTCTTCTGAATTCGCACACCGCCCTTGACCAGCACCCCCCTGACGGACCTCCACCCTTCTCAATCCCCCCACCCGGCAGGCTGTAGCGCTGGGCCCCGTTCTCTGACGAAGAGGAACCTTCGGTCCTGTTCTGCTATGACAGTGGCGGGTAGCCGCTTCCGATTGGGATTGGCTTGGGTTGGCCTCTCCGAGTACAGCAGCAGCATCGACTCGGGAAATTCTTACGGCCCATTGTAAATTGTAAACCGAGACGATTTCGCCGCGGTTCTCTGGTCTCATCACGCCAAGTGAATTGAAATTGGTCAGGCTGGTCGTGGTCGTGGTCGTGGAACTCCACAACCACCAGGGTCGAGCGGGCCAACCGGTCTTCCTGAACAAACCTATAGTAACTGTTCGGGCGAATTGATGGGCTGATGGACACCAGTCCATCAGTACCCATGAACACGAATTACGGCCGTGCCGCAAAATGTCCCTCGATGGCGGCAACCACCAGGTTCGTAATCGTGGTCCTCTCCTCCGCTGCCAGAACCCGCAGCCGACGGTGAAGGTCCGCCGGTATCAGGCAGTGGAGCTGCTCGGTGTCCACCGCCGCGGCCTGCTCCACGAAGGCAGCAGTGCGCTCTTCCTGACGCCGCTTGGGCCTACTGCTAAGGGTCATTTATCAACCTCTCCACCTCATCGCGCAGGGCGAGGATTTCGGTGCGGGCGGTCCTGTCCCTTCCTTCCAGCACCGACTTCCCCTCTATGACCGCCTGGGGATAGGCAACCCGGTCAGTGGTGCGGGCCTGCAGCACTGGCAGCCCATACTCGTCCAGCGCGGCATCGATCTGCTGGCTCAGACGGGAGCGGCGTTTGGACATGGTGATGACGAAGGCTGCCTGGGGTAGCCCGGCGGCAGCTTCCTGGCGCGCCTTCACCGCATCCACGATATCCGACACGGCCCACACGTCCCAGGGGCCGGGTTTTACCGGTATCAGCACCAGGTCGGCGGCGCGGACGGCGTCGGCGGTGGTCCGGGCAATGCCCGGCGGACCGTCGATGATCACCCAGTGATAATCGGGTGCCCGGAGCCGCACGTCCTGGAGCAGTCGTCCTGGTTCTACACCCCTCACCTCAAGGCCCAGGAGAGGTTGGGCCCGGCTATCGGCCCAGTCCAGGGCGCTGCCCTGGCCATCGGCGTCGAGCAACAGCACTTGGAATCGATCCGCAAATGCGCAAGCCAGGTTGGTGGAGATGGTGGTTTTGCCAGTACCCCCTTTCTGGTTGACGACGGCGATGACCGGCATACCTCAACCTCGATGTGTACAGGAGTTCAGATATATAGAGGTACGTGATTACAACGGTACAGGACTACACAGGTGAGCATATAACGGGACCCATGATGGCGTAAAGGGGAAGGAGGGTGAGGTTAGGCGGGAGGGGGTCTGTACGTCGCAGGACACCGGGGTGTCAATGGCGGCGGCAAAACGCACCACTGGGGGGCGGAGGAATGGCGGCAAACCCTGCCGGAAAGGGACGATTATGAGCATAGCCAGAACTCTGGCAGTCGTAGTATGACGCTGCCATTCCAGAACCGGGGGCCAGCGAAAAATGAGCGGGAGACTCTATTGATACGCCCGCGTGTCGCTGGCCAGCGACGTCGACGTCAACAACCTGGAGAACCAGCGCCGGGTGTTGGTCGACTGCGAGCAAGTCTTCGAGGACGTGGGGAGCGGGGCCTCTTGGAACCGGCCGGGGCTGAATCGCCTGAAGGCCGCCCTCCAGCCGGGCGACTGCGTGCAGGTTGTGGCGCTGGACCGCCTGGCAGCCCGTCCGAGAAACACGGTTTACAGGTTGCAGGGGTATGATGTGGTCAGTTCATTAGCGAGGAGCCGGTGATGAGCTAGACCTACGTTCCTTACGCTCCTGACCAGCAGTTGCTGCCAGCCTGCCTCTGTGACACTTCTCCCGAACAACTGGCGCGGACATTTACGCTGGCCAATGACCTCTCTGGTGGTACACTTTTGCTCCGCCCCACTGGTATGTTTTGTCGACGCCCTTGACACCTCTTCAAGAGAGAAAGTCTCCAGCAGCCTGAGCACCTGGACATACTCACGCTTGCCCCTGCGTCCCATGCGGGCTTCCAGCAGACGGCGCAGCGTCCCGAACTCCTCGGGGAGGTCCCATCCGTGCAGCGGAGCGGCCTGATCCAGGGCTCCCGGCTTCCGTTCCAAGAGCGGCAGGTAGTGGGTGGGATGGTAGACGAAGTCGTCCCGCTCGTAGGAACGGATGTGCCGGGCGATGACCTCGGTTCCGCAGCTGATGACCACCTGGTCCACGTATCCCTTTACCCCTGTTGCCTCACCATAAATGCGCTGGCCCACTACCGCGGGCAACATCTCACCGTCATCGCCAGATTGCCTCAGCAGTCGAATTCCATGTTTGTGATGGTACCCGGTTACCGCGATGAACTCCTGATAAGCGGTTCGTCTTGACACTTTCTTGGGTTCGTTCAAGAATGTGGTGCTGGTTTAATATAGTAAAGCCGAATTTCGCCAACATTGTCGGGGAGGCGTCGCAAAATGACAATTTCCTCCAACGGATACACCGAAAGTACGATTCACGTCGGCGGCACCGGCGTCGCCTTGCTTCGGGGCGGTTCGGGCCGACCGGTGCTGGTGCTGCACGAGGAGCTGGGACACCCCGGCTGGCTCTCTTGGCACGACGACCTAGCCCAGGACCATTCACTGCTGGTGCCGGTGCATCCGGGATTCGGTCCGCTCCCCCGGGCCGACTGGATTAGCAGCGTCCGCGATCTGGCCGGTTTCTATTCGCGGATGCTGCGGGAGATGGCCCTCGGGCCGGTGGGCGTAATCGGCTTCTCTCTGGGCGGGTGGATTGCCGCCGAGATGGCGGCGGCCAACTCCGGCCAGTTCCGCCGCATGGTGCTGGTGGCCCCCACTGGTCTAAGGCCGGGGGAAGGCGAGATTATGGACCTGTTCGTGGTCACAGCGCGAGCGTATCTGGACGCCAGCGTCCACGACGCCTCGGCCACGCCGGAGTTTGCATCCCTCTACGGCAGGGAAGAGACGCCGGAACAGTTCGAGGCTTGGGAGGACGCGCGGGCCGAGTCGGCCCGTCTGGCCTGGAAGCCATATATGCACAATCCCAGCCTGCCCCCTCTGCTGGAAGGCGTGCAGGGACTGCCCACTCTGATTGTCTGGGGGCGCGACGACCGGATTGTCCCGCTCTCGGCGGGCCAAGCGTACAGCAGGGCCATCGCAGGCTCCGAACTGGCAGTGTTTGACGATTGCGGACACCGGCCGGAGATTGAGCAAACGGAGCAGTTCGTCAGCCGGCTCCGAGGATTCCTAGCGCAAGAGTAAGACGCAGGAGGCATCGCCATGCACATCATGATGTTCACCGAGCGCCCCTACTACGACGTTCCCGAAGACGAGATTATCAAGAACGCCAGCTATTTCGGCATCCCCAACGAACATTTCAACCCGGAAGTAGGCGGCCAACTCTACAACTCCTATTTCGATGAGGCCGTCTACGCTGAAGAGAAGGGCTTCGACGGCGTGATGCTCAACGAGCACCATGGCACGCCCTTCTGCATGGGCGCCGTGATGAACATTGAGGCGGCGGTGCTGGCCCGGATTACCGAGCGAGTCAAGATTGTGCTGTTGGGCAACCCGCTGCCGGTGGCCGATCCGCTGCGCCTAGCCGAAGAGCTGGCGATGATAGACATGATTTCCGGCGGGCGGCTGGTGCCCGGCTGGGTCAGGGGCGCGGGCAGCGAGTCGATTTACAACAACGCCAATCCCGCCTACAACCGGGAGCTTTTCAACGAGGCCCACGATTTCGTAATCAAGGCGTGGACTACCCCCGGCCCCTTCCGCTTCGAGGGCAAGCACTACCACTACCGCCACGTAAACCCGTGGGTGCTGCCGGTGCAGAAGCCCCATCCCCAGATGTGGATACCGGGGTTGGTCAGTCAGGAGACGGTGGTCTGGTGCGCCCGCCACCGCTATCCCTACCTGGCCTTGGGCACTTTCCTGGAGCCGACCCTGGAGATGGTGAAGCTGTACCGGGATACGGCTGCCGAGGAGGGGTACGAGTCCGGGCCGGAGAATTTCGGTTACTTGCAGCGGGTAGTGGTGGCCGAGACCGAGGAGAAGGCCCAGGAATTGGGCCGCGCCTTCATGTACGGCGGCGGCATCAACGCCTTCGCCCGGCCCGAGTGGATGTTCCCGCCGGGCTATAACTCGAAAGCTGCCACCCGCCGACTGGCCCGGGTCTCCGTAGACCCTAACAGCGGCGATGAAGCGCTGGTCCTGAAGCCAGCTGATACTCCGGAAGGAATAGAAGCCAACCGGAACCAGATTTACGGACGGTTCCAAGCCGAGCAGGACAACTTGCAACTCATCTGCGGCACGCCGGATACCGTTATCCCCAAAATTCGGCATATATTGGAAACGGTCCGCCCCGGCATATTCTCCCTGTGGCACCACCACGGCCCGGTCAGCCACGAAGACCGGATGACCAGCATCCGGCTGCTGGGCGACGAGGTGCTGCCCGCCATGCGCAGCATCGCCGACGAACTGGGACTGCCCGGCCCCTACGAACGCCTCCCCGGTTCCCGCCCCTTGGCGGCGCCGGTATCGGGCTGACCACTTTTCTCGGTTCCGTTCGCTTCTGATTGATACCTATGATACCGCGCGGTTCCCCCCAAACCGCAATCAGTCAAAAGCGAACGGAAACCTCTCCGGACGCAAAAGCCCATGTAATCACCCAAAGCGTCGCCAAGCTCTGAGCGATGCCGGATGGCTTCGTCCAACAACACGAACCGGCCCCGGTAAACCCTACTTGGGCAGGCTGCAAACGTCCAGGGCGGTAAGGGCCAGAACTTTGGCGACCTGCTCCATGTCGCTGATACGGCTATATTCGTCGGGGATGGTAGCCGATTCCGAGCCGCCTGGGCCATACAGCAGGCAGGGGACGCCGGCCCGCCACAGATGGCAGGTATCGTCGCCGGTGTAGGAGCCGGGCAGTACCGTTCCCACGCCGTCGGGTTCTCGCCCTGTAACCGTGCGGTACTGCCTTAAGACGGCGTCCAGGATGTACTGGTCTTTGGGCAGGTCGAAAGGCTCCATCACGACGGTGGACACCCGGTGTTTCGGGTCGGGTGGCATCTCAATCTCGTATTGGAAGTCGGGGTCATCCGCCTTGATTTGGTCGAGAGCGTTTTCGATGTCCGCTTTGACCGACGCGGAGGTCATGCCCGGCAGGAAACGGACATCCACCAGCACGGTGCAGAAGTCGGAGACGAAGTTGGGGCCGCGTAGGTCGATAATCGCGCCGACGTTTATCCGCGGGAGACCGGGCAGGTCATCGCGCGGGGTGTAGGTGAATTTCACGCCGTCGATGGCGGGAACGGCTTTGCACATCTTGGCGATGGCGTCAACGGCCTCCTCCTTGCGGCTGATGTGCCGGGAGTTGCCCAGGACGTGAACCGCCATCTCCAGACCGGATCCTGGAGGATGACTCAGGCGTCCCAAGAAGCAGCGCCACACTGCCAAGCGCATATTCGAGCGGCTCATGGTGACGTCCAGCGAAAGTGTCCGCCCACGAGGTCCACTTTAGCGCCGCCGATTACACGGACTGGGGTCGCGATTATTCTAGGGTCGTCGCCACTAAGGTCTTGGGAGCGCAACTGGGTCAGGTTGCCATCTGGCTATGCTCCGTGCAGAAACTGCACTTTCTATGCACCCCTACCTGGCCGCCTGTTGGGTGGTCCAACGGCTGACCTCCAGGCGCTTGGCCAGTTCCCGCTGGTTCACTCCCTTTGACCGCTCCATCTGGATGTACTCCCGTTGCTGCTCGCTCAGGCTGGGCCGCCGGCCGGGGAAACGGCCCTCGGCCCGCGCCTTCGCCTGGCCCGCGACCGAGCGATCCCTGATCGAGTTCCGCCACCACTCGCTGAAGGCGAGCACCATCGAGAGCTGGAGCTTGCCGGTGGACGTGGCCGTGTCGAAGTCTTCCGCCAGGGACCGAAACTCCACTCCCGCCAGGTGCAGACCCTCGATCACCTGCAGCCCGTAGGTCAGCCCCCTGGAGAGCCGGTCGATGTGGGTGACCACCAGGGTGTCGCCCTCGGCCACCAGGTCCAGCAGTTCCAGGAGGCCGCCGCGGTCGTTCTTGGCCCCGCTGGCCTCCTCGGCTCGAATATTGCCCATGGCGCAGCCGGAGCGGACCAGCCGCTCCACCTGCAGGTCCAGGTTCTTGTCCTCGGGCTCTCTCACCGAGACCCTGGCATAGCCGTACAGCGTCATCCTGCTCTACCCCTGGCTGGAATACCTGAAGTATGACTTTCTGCCAGGGGCCTTGCAACTGGGTTTTCCAGCCACCCCTTCAGCTATGGGGAGTGGGGATTTACAGCCATGGCTGTAAACAGGGGCTGTAAACAGGGCTGTTTCCAGCCATGGCGGGCGGGTGCGGCCTGGTCAGAGTTGCAGACTCGGCGATCATGCGGTAGGGACGGCGTTCCGGGAGCGCCGTTGACATCTGGCCGTAGCGCGGAAGTATCCACCGCTGGCATGATTGAACAGTCGCTGACCAACGGCGACGCCAGCCGACCCGACCAACCGGGCGGTCGTCTTTTTTGCCATGAGCCTTTGAGGACTTGCCGCCGACTCCGGAACATGTGGCTGAACCAAGGTGCATCAGCCGTAATTGTCGGCGAAGACCCCGGTCCAGAGAAACGTACCGGGCCGCCACGCTTGGGGGGGCCCAATGCGTATAATTGCCAACATCTCCCACACCGGATCCCATCCAAGACACTGTTCGCTTGAACAGACCGAGGACGAGGCAACCATGACCTCACAGAACCACATCGAAATCCGCCTGGCCGAACTCCTCAAGGAAATCAAGGACGGGGACCAATGGCAGGTGGGCTACCCAGGCAACCAGAACTTCGACTACTCCCCTCTCATACCATTCCTCAGCCACTGCCTCAACAACATCGGAGACCCCTTCCACCAGACCCACTACCGGGGCAACACTCACCAGTTTGAGCGAGAGGTCATCCTCCATTTCGCCCAACTCACCGGACTGGATTCCGACGACGCCTGGGGCTACGTCACCTCGGGCGGCACCGAGGGCAACATGTACGGCCTCTACCTGGCCCGGGAACTCCATCCCGAGGGTATGCTCTACTTCTCCGAGGAAGCCCACTATTCGATCCTCAAGATTGCCCGCATCCTCAACATGCCTCACACCACCGTCAAACGACGTACCGACGGCGAGATCGACTACGACGACCTCCGGGACATGCTGACCGTCCATCGGGACCGTCCCGCCATCATCCTGGCCACCATCGGCACCACCATGCGCGGCGCCGTGGACGACATCCCCGCGATCCGGCAAATCATTGACGAGCTGGACATCGCGGAACACTACATTCACGCGGACGCAGCGCTCAGCGGCATGATCCTGCCCTACGTGGATGACCCACAGCCTTTCGGGTTCGACGCCGGCATCGACAGCATCTCCATCAGCGGCCACAAACTCATCGGCGCACCCCTGCCCTGCGGTATCGTTCTCACCCGCAAACACCTGGTTGAAATCCTGGGCAGGGCCGTGGAACTCGTCGGCGTCAACGACACCACCCTGTCCGGTTCCCGCAACGGCCTGACCCCGCTCATGCTCTGGTACGCCATCAACCGTTACGGCGAACATGAATGGAGAGAAACCGTCGGCGGCATGCTCAACGTTGCCGAGTACGCCGTGAAACGGTTCAATGAACACGGCATCAACGCATGGCGACACCGGAACTCTCCAACTGTTGTATTCGACCGACCCTCGCAGGAAGCCTTCGACAAATGGCAGATTGCCCCCGAGGGCGAAGTGGCCCACATCATCACCATGCCCCACGTGGATTTCGAAACCATCGACCGGCTGGTCGAAGACTGCATCAGCCCCCGTCCCGAACTGCCGCAGGTACACGATCTCCAGCCAGTGGAAACCGGCCTGCCGGCTCAGGAGCAACCGACGGAGCCCGCTCACGCAACAACGATGCAGCGCATCGTGATCATGGCCGAAAATCGCATCGGGACCATTGCCCGGATTGCCGGCACCCTGGCCGAGAGCGGAGTGAACCTCAACAGCATCGCGACCGAGAACGAGGGACAGCACGGAGTGGTGATCATCACCACCGACCGGACGGACCACGCCCTTGCGATCCTCAACCAAGCCGGCTTCAAGGCAGTCGCTGACGAAGCTGTACTGGTCCAGCTGGCGGACCAAGCCGGAGCCCTGGCCAACCTAGCCGGCGAACTCAAGGACGCCGGCCTCAGCATCAGGACTTTCCACATCATCGAACGCCGGGATGACTACGCGACCGCGGCCATCACCACCGATGACCAGGAAAAGGCCAAGACGGCCCTGGCCAACCGCTATACCGTAATATAAGCACACCGCTGCGCCAGGGCGCAGCGGTCTTGCCAGCCCAGCCGTTCACGACCCAGAACTATACCCAGGACACGACGCCAAAGCGTACAGACTCCGTGCGTGGATACATGACCACATGGGAAACCACGCAACCGCCGAGCGGGACCTGCAATTAGCCAAGTGTTGGGTCGGACAATGGTGTCCGTCCGAAGTGACGGTCACGGGCAACGATTCAGGAATAGCAGGCCAACCCGTCAATGGTGTCGAGAAGTTGGGCCACTGGGGTGTCGCTGTTCAGGATAAGGCAATCGTCTTGATAAGGGGCATTTAACGGACTTTTATGGGACCGTCTAACAATCGGGCGGTCATGCCGCCAGCTGCACCCATCAGACTGATTTCCGGAGGTCGTCCCGGTAATAACGAGCGACGGCGCCCCTGCCGCCTGGGCCTCGGTGTACCTGGCTGGCATCGTGGGACTCTCCCATCTTCCGGCGGTCATCAGCTCCGGCAGCTCCGCCCCCGCGGCGCTCAGGTCCTGCGCCATGCCCACCCGGGGGGAGTGGGCGCTGAACCCTTCGCCTAGGCCAGCCATCTTGGTCGCCGCCTTGATCCTACGGGAGATCTGGCCGGCCGACAGCCCGAAGACCCTGGTGCCCGGGTCGATCAGCGCCTCCTGGGGCCGGATGGCCAGCAGGGACTCCACCGCCGCGGGACCCGGGTAGAGCACCGCGCCCTCCGCTATCTGGTCGGTCCTGGACCTCAGGACGTGCAGCCGGCCCGAGCCGTCCTCGTGGAACTCCAGGTCGCCCCACCGGAGCACCGAGGTTTCGGAGCGGCGCAGCAGGCCGTCCCGCATCACCTCCAGGAGGGCCAGGTCCACTGCGGCACGCCTGGCCGCCTGAACCTCGGTCTCCTTGCGCCGGCGCTTGCCCTGGTCGACCCGCTGGATCCGGGCGGTGGCCTTCACTGCGGCCAAAGCCTCGCTGGTCAGACCCTTGGCCTGCTTCCTGGGTTTCCCGTATTCCTTGGCCAGCCGTTTCGTGGTGACTTTGACGAGCGGCCGCGTGGTCGGGTCCTCGTGTCCGCCCAAGCGGTGGGCCGCGGCGATCGCCGCCAGGCGCATACGCGCGGTGGCCAGCGTCTTGCCCTCCGTCTCCACCAGGTGCTCCAGGTAACGGCCGACGTCGGCCGGACCTGCCGGCAGGCCGGCGCACCGGTGCTCGAGGCACCAGCTGGTGAAGTGCTTCCAGCCTACGACGTAGGCCCGCCTGGTGTTGGGTGACCAACTGCGGGCCTCTGCCCTGGCGTCGGCCAGGACGTCGGCATCGGCCGGTGAGGTGGGCGCTCCCTCCGGAGGCGTCGGCAGGAGCGCCGGCGTTTCCCGGGAAACGGACGAGATTTCAGTTCTGGTTGTCATGGTCTTCCCATTGAAGGGGATCACAGGTTCAACCTCGCGCAAGGCCCATTATGGTTAGTTCTGAAATCCGGGTCTAGTTGTCGCGTCCCATCTCGAGGATGCGGGCGTGCGCCGGAAGCGTCTTTCCGCTCTTTTCCAGGGCCTCTTCGACCTGCGCAAGATCATGCACGTATATCTCAGCTCGGTTCTCGAATACGTTGATGCCGGATGCCGCTTGAAACCCCAGTCCCCTGACTACCAAGCCAGCTTCTCGCTGGGCTCGCTTCAATTCCTCGAGGGTTGCATCGACGGTTCTGACTTCGATAATGTCCACCAATGGCCCGTCCTGGACATACTTGGCGATTGTCTCCTCCCCGTCCCGGGTGAACGCTGCCACTACACGGTACTCTGGTTCGTGCTGAATCCAGAAACCTCCGAGGGTGTCGGCCTCGTTGGATTCGAGAGTGGCCCCCAGCTTCCCGATTGGGTCTTGCAGCGTTAGCCGCCTGATTGCCTCCGACAACTCAACGCCTTGATCTGCGGCGTACATCTGGGCATCTTGCGCCATTAACGGACATTTCCTGCACGCCCCCAGCTCATGGCGAACCGGGTGCTTGCAGCGGGTAGGTGTGGTGTAGGTCAGCTCAGCCACTTGAGGGTCTCGTCGGCTGCCTAGCCCCGGGTGTAGCGCGCGATCAAGTCTCCGTGCCGCCATCGCCCTGGTGCTGGATCACTGCGGTGGGCGCTTCTGCGACGACCATCCCCCTGGCCACACCGATGCGGCCGCTGTGTCCGGAGAAACCATCGCCCAGGCCTGCGGCCCTGGCTGCGTCCCTTACCCGGTTGGCCAGGGTCTCGCCGGTCAGGCCGAACACCGAGGCCTCCGAGACGGGGTGTTCGGCCCCGTCCGGCTGAATCTCGCGCAGGGCGCGGGAGGATGGCTCGAGGGAACTTTGAATCTGAAAGTTCCCATTTCCGGCCCACTGGCCGGCTCAGGTGCCTTGGTCTCAGATTCGCGCTGTGGCTCGGAGAGGGGGGCAGCTTGCCCGAATGGGAACTTTTGGTGTAAAAGTTCCCATATGACGATTCCTCACTACTGGAATCCCCAGCAGGTCGAGCGGCTCCTGGACTCCCTGGCGGCCCTGGGCATTCGCCGCGCCGGGGTGGCGGCGCTCATCATGTGGCGATCCGGGCTGCGTGTCGGCGAGACCGTGGCTCTGGAATGGCGGGACATAGACGTCACGGCCGGCACCCTGCTGGTCCGCCGCGGCAAGGGCGGCAGGGGCCGTACCGTTCCGCTGCACCCGGACCTGGCCAGCCTGTTCGCCAACTGGCCCACGTCCTACGGTCCGCGGGACCTGGTTGTCGGACTGACCCGGAAGACGGCCCTGCGGCATCTGCGGGCTGGCATCGAGCATGCCGGCTTGGATGAGGAGTCGCCCGGGACCGGGCGCCAGAGAGCCGGGGCCCATAGCCTGCGTCACAGTGCGGCGCGTCATTGGCTGACCACCGCGGTGTCAATGGCGCCCGCAATCTCTACCTCACCGGCGTGTCGCGGGTCCCAACCTGGGATCGGCAGAAGCGTGGATAGAGTTTTGTCAGTCACTCTTTTAAACCGCTCCTTCTGTGTTCCGTCGCACCAGTCTCCCTTCCTACCGGAAGGGGTAGAGGTGAGGCAGGGGGGTGATTTGACGAGCGAGACGACGACCGCAGCAACGGCTGGCGGTCCTCTCGAGATAGCAGCTCTGCGTACGGGCCGAGGGCCGCTTCAAACTTGCGGTGATAGTACTCCGGCAGCTCCTTCAATCTTCCCTCATGAAAGGCCCTGTATTCCCGGTCAGTCTTCATCACCTGCAGAATGCGCTTGTACTCTCTCTGGATACGCCACGCGCCTTGGGAGCGAAGGGCGTGGAGCACGCGGAGCGGATACCCCGGCGTGGTCAATAACCGCTTCATGACGACCTGCGGAGATGCCATGTGTGAATACATATCGACGAGATGCTCGTAGTAGGTGATCGGATCGTAGTTCTTGAGGGTGGTGACGATGTGAGGCGCGTAATAGAAAGCGAACGGTATCGACATCAGGATGCGCCCCTCGTCGAGGTACCGGTCGAACAGGGGAGTGCCGCCGAATGGAGTGGGGATATTGATGGTCGGCCACACAAAAGGCGCGCGCGACATGAATTCCTTGGTCAACTCGGCTGGTCTGTTTCCTTCGTCCACGTCCAGCCCGAATATCAGATTGGCCTGCATCCCGGGCACGTACTCGCGGATCAGCCGGAAATGGTCGATTACCTGGTTCAGCTTGATCTCATCAGACTGTTTCGACCCGACGCCGGACTTGTTCGAGTATGCGGACCAGGACTCAACTCCAGGAGCTAAGTAGAGGCACCCGGTGGAGCGCAGCTTTTCCAGTCTGGACGTGCGCAGGATAGATAAGGAGCTCTCCATGATGTAGTAGGTGCGATTTCCGTGCGGGACCCTCTCTAGGACCGCGAACAGCTCGTCGAACTTTACGGCAAAGTTCGGGTCGTGAAAGCTCACAAGTAGCTTGGGGTGCTTGTCGAAGATGAACCGCAGGTCGGCCTCGAGTCTGTCCAAGGGCAGCAAGGCGAACGGGTTGCTCCAATCGATGCAAAAGTCGCAAGCGTAGGGGCACCCGACGCTGGCGAGCATTGGCACAGTGCTGGATATATAGGGCTTTCCGCCGGAGAAGATCGAGGTCCGGAGTTCCGGCATGCGTTCCTCGACGGTTGGCAGGTCCTTGAGCTGACGCCCGCTGGTCACCGTCTCTCCCTTCGGCGCCTGCCTCAGGATGTCCTCCACCAGGGTCTTATCGCAATCGAGCACGACCACGTCGAAGAATCGGCGGCAATCGTCTGGAAAAGACTTCGCGTGTGGGCCGCCGATCACCGTGCGGGCGCCGTCCAGCCGGAAGAGCTTGGCGAGGGCGTAGGCCAGTGCGCTCGCCTGTGTATAAGTGGAGATAAACACCACGTCCAAATCGTCCGGCAAGAGGGCCTTGGCGTCGCCCTGCCCGTAGTAGGTGGCGTAGAAGGACTCGTGCCCCAGCTGCCGGCACCATACGCTGACCGCCTGTGGCATGACGCTGGCGTACTGCTTGACGAAGTAGTGAGCGTACGCCGAGTGGCTCCAATGGCTGTTTCTCTCGGGACGCAGAATCTCCAGAACCCCTATTCGCATCGCCGCACTCCGGCCGCCGGCCGCCGAATATGGCGGACCGTAAGCGAATTGGCTGTAGGATCGAAGTCCATTAGTGGGTTCCTACGGTCGGTGGGCCTGTTTTGACCGTAGGCAGAACCATCTTTGAGATGTGGCTGGGTAGATTGTAACCCTTTCGCCCAAGTCCCGCGCAGACGGCCATAGGGGAGGTTCGAGCTTGATGGATCTGCCTACTCGACCAAGCGGGTCAGAGCCCTTAGTTCTTCGGTGATTGTTTGATCCAGGGTTAGCTCTTTCGGATCACCCGACCCGCCAATGGAAATAACGAACCAGTATTCCTCCTGGTCGGAGGAACGCTTGCGTTTCACAAACGGCGTGATAAATCCCCAGGATGCCTTCGGAAGTCGTTCGATCACGTCCGAGGGAGACTCTGTGCATACCACTGGGCCATGGTCCACAACAACCTGTGGCCATAACGTCCACCAAGCCTTACCGGGCCCCTTCACGGCACTCGTCCGAAAAGCATTGCCGAAGTCGATCCCTAGTTGCTTGGCGAACTGAGATGGATCTTCGATCAGTGTCGTGACATCGTAACTCCGGCAGACACTCGCCTGCATACTTTCCATTTTTGTAAGCGACGTTGGGGCGATGGAGGTGCAGAGAATCCAGTACTCCCTCTTGTATGTCAAGCTGATCTGAGCGTGGTGCGCGCCAGAGAGCGGAGTTTGGCCTGCCTCCCTCTGGAAGATGGCGAAATCAGTGTGCCGCCGAAGGGTCCCTTCCTCCGAATCGCCTATTCCACCCCTGTCACTCTCTTCCCAATCCCGGTAGTAGGTAGTGGTGCCCAGTTTGATGTACTTGGAATTGAGCCTGATGCTCCTCTAGAAGTCAACGAGTGTTGTGGGCATGGACTGGGTTCCGTAGGGCGGAGAAGACCTCGCGAGCGACATAGCGTTTGAGGCAGCGGATCACCTCAGCCTTGCTCATCCCCTCGGTGGTGCGACGACGCATGTGTGCTTGGGTCCGTTGATCGTAACGAAGCCTGACGACAACGATGCGATGGAGAGCCGCGTTGGCGTGGCGCTGTCCGCCTCGGTTGAGCCGATGCCTGTTGGTCTTGCCGGAGGAAGCAGGTATGGGATTGACGCCGCACAGGGAAGCGAAGGCAGCCTCTGAGTGGAGGCGGTCCGGGTTACTCCCAGCAGCAATGAGGAGGGTCGTCGCCGTGTCAGGCCCTACGCCGAAGCTATCGACCAGGGCCGGGGCTGTCGTACGTGTGAGTCGGTGGATCTCGTCCTCCAGTTCCCGCATCTCATTACCGAGTTGACTGTATCGGCGGGCAAGGGAGCGAAGAGCATACTTGGCCGCAGAGGTGGGATCCTCCAGACGACCGGTCCGGAAGCTCTTGCACCGGGTGACAAGGGCAGCAGCGGTGAGGCCAGTGAGGTGCTCACGAAGCTGGGCCGGGGCCGTGACCACCAAGGCCTTCATCTGGTTGAGAGCCTGTGTGCGAGCCTTGACCGCCGAGTCTCTGGCGCTCTTGAGCATGCGGATCATCTCGACTGCACCCTCACCTGACTTGGGGTTCGCATCGGCTACTCCGGCAAGCACGGCACGCGCTGCCATCTCGGCATCAGTGGGATCGCTCTTCCCCTTCCGGTAGCGGGTTGACCGGTCGGGCCGGTTGACTTCCACTACGGTATGGGCCCTACGAGTCAGGAAGCGGGCGACTCCGGCGCCGTAGGAGCCGGTGCCTTCGATCCCGAATGCGCGAATCTCTCCAATGCCCCGGGACCATCGTCCGAGCTTCCCATACCCACAGGTGGTCGCAACCGTGTGAAGTTCCCCTAGAAGTCTGGCCGGAAACCCCGATTCTCCCCAAGCCGGCGTTTTCTTAACGTCGATTATCGATGAAATAGTGGGTGTTGCAACGTATTACATTCACTACCATGCCATATAAGACTTGAATACGTCTGCTTGGCGTAGCGCAAAACCCGGCCGATGGCTTTCCGGCCAGACTTCTAGTATTACAACGACGGTTCGAAAGAAAAGGACCTTGAGCACCTCTTCATGGCGACCTGCCCACGCGATTGACAGCTTTGTGGCCTTGCCTTCCGTCAAGCGATTTCCGGCCATGAACTGACTAAATTGAGGAAGCGTCGTTGTAATACTAGTACTGAACCAAATCAGGATTGGCAGGGATAGAGGCGATGGAGTTTGCGTCTGGCGTCTTGGGCAGTGAACCGCCAGTTAATGGTAGCTCCTATCGCGTTCCGCTCTGACACGCAGGCGCTGACGGCTCTTTCCAGGCTGTCCTCATCTCCGTTGCGTCCGCGCAGGCAGGCCCGGGCCAGCACGCTGAACTCGATCTCCGCCATATTCAGCCAGCTTCCGTGCTTGGGAGTGTGGTGGAACTCCAGCCGCTTGGCGATGCGCCGGGCCTCGGCCGCCGGGAAAGTCTCGTAAAGCGAGGCCATCCGATGCGTGTTCAGATTGTCGAGAACCAGCCGAATCACCGGGACATCGGGGTAGGCCTCATCCACCAGCCACCGCATCTGCTGAGCGAAGTCCTGCATGGTGCGTTGCCGGGTTATCGCCACGTGGCGCCAGCCCCGGCGAGGCTCACAGGTGAGGAACAGGTTGCGCGTCTCTCCCCGCTGGTATTCGTAGTCCTCACGCCTCGGCCTCCCAGGCTTTGCCGGCAGCGGTTCCCTCACGTCGGCCAGCAACTGGGTGGAGGTCTCGTCAAAGCAGACCACCGGCCTCTGCGGATCGTAGGGCTCGGCGTAGAGATCCAGCACGTCCTCCATGGCCGCCACGAACTCTCCACCTACCTTGGGGATGCACCATTGTTTCTTGAGCCACGGCTTGAGCGTGTTTTTTTTAGCCGCAGGCGGACCGTCTCGGGAGATAAAGACTCCACCAATCCCAACTCCACCACCTTGCCCGCCAGGGCCCGCATGGTCCAGTGGTCATGACCGTCGGGCACCGGGCTGCAGGCCAAGGCTATCAGGTGGGCCTCCACCCTTTCATCCACCTTTCCGGGCCGGTTGACCTGGTTATGGTGCCTCAGCACCTCGTCCAGTCCTTCCTCGGCATACCGCCGCTTGGTGCGGAACACGGTCCGCTCCGACACGTCCAGTGCGGTGGCCACCTGGGGGGCGGTCCAGCCCTCATCTATCTTGATCAGGATGCGGGCCCGGGTAATCGCCTGTGCGGAACTCCTCCCAGCCCTGATCATCTTCCTGAGCCGTCCCTTTTCCTGTGTTGCCAGCCGGACTCCGTACTTCTCCTGCACCATGACCACCTCACATCCCACAACCCTTCGTCTATCCCCAAGGTAGCATCCTGTCTGGGCTCACGTACTAACTGACAATGCCAGATTGGCCGAATACTAGGCGGACACCCTGACGGTCAATGGCCACCGCCACGTGCTCATCCTGGTGGGTGTCGACTCCCACGACCAGCTCAACACCACGACTACCTTCATGACCGACGACTCCTGTCATTTCCACCTCCTAGAGGGATGGCACGCCGGCCAGGTGAGCGGACAGGACTGCGATGGGGCGTGAAACCAGGCTCCTATAAGGTCCCTGCTCACCTTGCCGAAGGCACTTCGGGTGCCACCCCGGGTCGAGTCGACAGATCAGGCTGAAGGCATGATGCCAGGTTCAGAAAGGGTCAGGCCCGAGCCGAGGTGGCTCGGGATTCATCATCGCAGTCTCAGAATAGGGGAGATTGTGGCTACCCATCCTGGTCTGAAGGGTCGAAAGTAGGCGACAGAGTAGCCGAGGGGTGGTTGATGGCCGTCATTGGCGCAGTTCAGGAGACAAGACAAGGCTCCGGACCGTTAAACGGATGGCTGAATGAGTTGGAAGAGCTCCACACCCGCCAGAGGTTACAAAGGTCGAAGGCTGTGGCCAACATGGTCCACTCGGCCGCCACGTTGGTGAGGCCGCGCAGCAGGAACCTCCGTGCCCCCTGTTGCTCCTTGATGATTCCGAAGACCGGTTCGATGTCAATGGCGCTGAGATGTTGGGCCACTGGGGCGGTGGAATCGTGTACCACCAGAGAGGTCATTGGCCAGCGTAAATGTCCGCGCCAGTTGTTCGGGAGAAGTGTCACAGAGGCAGGCTGGCAGCAGGCTGAGCGGGTGAGTGAGGATGGCTTCCGGCGCGACTTATGGGTTGTCTGATTCGTCCGAGGCTTGTGCTGCAGCGTTCTCCCTGCTGCGCTTGAGGCGGTAGCTCTCGCCGTTCATCTCCAGGATGTGGACGTGGTGGGTGAGCCGGTCCAGCAGCGCGCCGGTGAGCCGCTCCGAGCCGAAGACCTCAGTCCACTCGTCGAAAGGCAAATTGGTGGTTACCAGGATGGAGCCTCGCTCGTAGCGCTGGCTGAAGACCTCGAAGAGCAGTTCCGCGCCGGTCCTGGACAGTGGAACGAAACCCAACTCGTCGATGATCAGCAGGTTGAGCCGGGAGAGTTGCCGCTGCAGATTCAGCAGACGCCTCTCGTCCCTGGCCTCCATCAACTCGTGGACCAATGCGGCGGCGGTGGTGAAACCCACCGACATCCCCCTCTGGCAGGCGGCCAGGCCCAGTCCCAGGGCCATGTGGGTCTTGCCGGTGCCGCTGTTGCCGACGGCGATGACGTTCTCCCGGCGCTGGATGTATTCACAGCGGGCCAGTTCCATCACCAGTGCCTTGTTCAGCGATGGGATGGCTGGGAAGTCGAAGGTGTCCATGCTCTTGACTGCGGGGAAACGGGCGGCCCGGATCCGCCGCTCCACCATGCGCTGGTGGCGGTCGATGAGCTCAAGTTCAGCCAGCCTGAGCAGGTACTGGGGATGATCCACACCCTCGGCGGCGCACTGCGCGGCCATCTTCCCGTATTCCCGGAGGAAGCTGGGCAGCTTCAGCTCCTTCAGATGGTGTTCCAATAGCAGAGTTGACCGGTCGTTCATGCCGCTCTCCCCGACAGGAGAGTCATGTAGTCCCCGACGGACGTGGTGCTGACCCTGACCCTGGGCAGGTAGGGATACAGCTCCAGGTCCAGCCTTGGCGGCCGTCCCTCCAGCCGGCACAGCACCAGGTGCTTCACTGCGTCGAAGCTGATGGCCCCCAGATGGAGGGCGCCCTTGACGGCTGTGTGCACCTCTTCAAGAGAGAAAGTCTCCAGCAGCCTGAGCACCTGTACATACTCACGCTTGCCCCTGCGTCCCATGCGGGCTTCCAGCAGACGGCGCAGCGTCCCGAACTCCTCGGAGAGGTTCCATCCCTGTAGCGGAGCGGCCTGATCCAGGGCTCCCGGCTTCCGTTCCAAGAGCGGCAGGTAGTGGATGGGGTCATAGACGAAGTCGTCGCGTTCGTATGATCGGGGATGCCTGGCGATGACCTCGGTTCCGCAGCTGATCACCACCTGGTCCACGTAGCCCCGTACCAGGACGTCCCGGTGTCCGTAGGCCACCGGCACCGAGTAGTCGCTGGTCCTGTACCGGACCAACGACAACGAACTCACCCGGCCCGACTGCTTATCGCAGGCGTCGTAGGGCACCGCAGGCAGTGGCAACAGGGCGTCCAGGTCCCGCTCCATACGCTGACCGATGGTCTCCGTGTGGCCCCTGAGCTGGGCGTCCATTCGTTCCAGGCATCGCCGCTCCAGGTATGCATTGAGCGCATCGAAGCTCTCGAAGGACGGTATGGGCACCAGAAAGTTGCGGCGCACGTACCCCACCAGGCCCTCCACCTTGCCTTTGTCATTGCCCTTGCCGGGGCGGCCGAACCGGTCCTCGAACAGGTAGTGAGACTGCAGCTCGGTGAAGGCGCGGGTGCGCTGGCGCTGGCCATCCCCCAATATCCTCGCCACGGCCAGCTTGGTATTGTCGTAGAGGATGCTCTGGGGCACACTGCCCAGGTAGGCGAAGGCCGAGACGTGGCCGTCCAGGAAAGCCTCGGTGGTCTCGGCAGGATAGGCCTTCACGAAGCAGCCGTCGCTGTGGGGCAGGTCGATGACGAAGCAGTGGGCTTTCCGCTCGACGCCGCCGATGACCACCAGGGCCTCGCCAAAGTCGCACTGGGCGTGGCCCGGCGGATGGGACAGGGGCACGAACATCTCCCTGGTCTGACGACGATTCTCTCTGACGTAGTCCTTGACCGTGGTATATCCGCCGTCGAAACCGTACTCGTCCCGCAGCCGCTCGAAGATGCGCTTGGCCGTGTGGCGCTGCTTCCTGGGACGCCTTAAGTCGTCCTCCAGGATCCGGTCGATGACGCCGGTGAAGGGCTCCAGCTTGGGCCTCTTTGGCGGAGTCTGCCGGCGATAACCCGGCGGGACCGAATAGGCCAGCATCTTGCGCACCGTGTCCCGGTGCAGGCCGAACACCCGGGCTGCTTCCCGCATGCTCATCCCATCCACCATCACCGCCCGGCGAACCCGCAGATATACGTCCACCTTGTACATCCATCGCACCATCCATGGGGTCGGCTACAACCCTATGAATGATGGCAGGCGGTACACTATTAGGTCGCCGATACTCAGCAATCTTCCGCCCACACGGCCCACTTTATCTCCGCCGTTTACAGGCACGGCCGACGGACTGTCCTACACCACTGGACGACGCCCTTGGTGGTGATTTCCTGCCGACAGTGCAAGCAAGGAGGGATGGTAGCGCATGAACCGCCCCACTGCCGGACCAGGCCTTCCAGGAGCACCGGGTAGCCCCGGGTGTTCTCACCGGCGCGTAGGACGGCCTGGGCCACGGTGCCGATGTCGTCGTCCACGGCGATGAGCAGCGTCAGCTTCGTTCCCGGTCCTCCCGCTAGGGGTGCTGGCTGCCGTCGCTTGCACCAGCATCCCCTCCTGGTGCAAGCGCCTGCGACGCAACAGGTGCTGCTGGGATCGTCGTCGCCGGGAAGCTTGGGGGGGTGTGTATCATGAATCCCATGACGAACGACCTGGAACAGCTGCGTGGCGAGGTCGAACGGCTGGTCTACAGCTCGGAGGAGTCTGGATTCACCATCTGCCGCCTTGTGGTTCCGGGCAGGGGCGACCTGGTGACCGTTGCCGGAACCATGCCGGGAATTCAGCCGGGAGAGCGGTTGCACCTGCAAGGCAGGTGGATAAATCATCCCATCCATGGCTATCAGTTCCGGGCTGACAGCTACAGCTCCCAGTTGCCCGCCAGCGCCAATGCCGTGCGCCGCTACCTGGCCTCAAGCCTGGTGAAGGGCATCGGCCCGGTGCTTGCCGGAAGGCTGGTGGACTGCTTCGGCGACGAGACCCTGCGAGTGATCGATGAGCAGCCGGAGCGTCTGGCCGAGACGCCGGGGGTCGGGCCACGCCGGGTGGAGAGCATCAAGCGGGCTTGGGCGGAGCAGCAGGAGATACGCAACGTGATGCTGTTCCTACAGGGCCACGGGGTCAGCGCCGCCTACGCCACCCGCATCTACAAGACATACGGCCAGGACGCGGTGAAGGTCGTTCAAGAGAACCCCTACCGGCTGGCCCAGGACGTGCGGGGGATTGGTTTCATCACCGCCGACAAGATCGCCCGGGAGATGGGGATAGACGAGCATTCGCCCCACCGGGCCCAGGCCGCCCTGGAGCACCTGCTGTTGGAGCGGGCCGACGAGGGCCACGTCTTCATCCCCAATGCTGAGCTGGTTCAGATGTGTCAAAGCCGTTTCGACCTCCCCGAGGATCTGCTGACGGCGGCGGTGGGAAGTCTGCGGAAGGCGGGACGGATCGTACTGGATGGAGAGGCTGTGTTCCTTCGGGGCCTCTATCTTGCTGAGCGAGCCGTGGCCGATTCCATCAGGGCTCTGGTGGCCAGCCCTGGGCAGCGGCGCGAGTTCGACGCTCCGGCCGCCGTGGACTGGGCCAGCCGTCGGATGGGAGTGGAGCTGACCGAGGAACAGAGGCAGGCGGTCCACGAAGCCGTGTCGCAGAAGGTCTTCGTTCTGACGGGCGGGCCTGGGACCGGCAAGACAACCATACTGCGCGCCGTGATATCGATCCTCGAGGCTCTTGGCCAGCGGGTGGCACTGGCGGCTCCCACCGGGAGGGCGGCCAAGCGGCTCGGCGAGGCCGCTGGCCGGGAAGCTCAGACGCTGCACCGTCTGCTGGAGTTCAAGCCCGGGGAGGGCCGATTCGGACGAGACGCCGAGCGGCCCCTGGGCGCCGATGCCGTGGTGGTCGACGAGACCTCAATGCTGGACATCGTGCTGTGCCATCACCTGCTGCAGGCCGTGCCACGCCACGCCTCGGTGCTATTCGTCGGAGATGCGAACCAACTGCCCTCCGTTGGGCCCGGCAAGTTCCTTGGGGACGTTCTTGAGTCCGGAGTTGTACCCTTCCTCCGTCTTGAGCGGATTTTCCGTCAAGGGGACCGGAGCGGCATCGTCGAGGCGGCCCACCGGGTCAACCAGGGCCGCCTGCCCTCTCTCGGCTCCAGCGACTCCCAGGGGGACTTCTACTTCGTCGAGGCCGGAGAACCGGAGGCGGCGGCCAATGCCGTCGTCCGCATCTGCGCAGAGCGGATCCCGGCGCGGTTCGGATTGCGTCCCATGCGGGACATTCAGGTGCTGTGTCCCATGAACCGGGGGGTTGTCGGCGTCCATCGACTCAACGACAGGCTCCGGGAGGCCCTCAACCCGGTGGGAACCGAGGTAACACGCTTCGGACGGACTTTCCGGGTGGGGGACCGTGTGCTCCAGACGGTCAACAACTACGACAAGGATGTGTTCAACGGCGATCTGGGCTGGGTAACCGGGGTGGACCACGCCGTCGGGCGGATCGCGGTGAGCTTCGAGGAAACCGGCGTGGACTACGATTTCTCGGAACTCGACGAACTGCAGCCCTCCTTCGCAATGACCGTACACCGGGCCCAGGGAAGCGAGTTTCCCGCGGTGGTGGTTCCGGTCTTGACGCAACATTACCCGATGCTGCAGCGCAACCTGCTATACACCGCGATCACCAGGGGAAGGAGGCTGGTCGTGGTTGTCGGAAGCCGACGGGCGTTGGGGATGGCGGTGCGCAACAACCGTCCCCGGGAGCGCAACTCGATGCTCGGGATCCGGCTGTCGGGGACGGAGACAGGAAGCATGAGGGCGTTTCCTGAAGCCGGCTTCGAGCGACTCGGTCTCCTGTAGGCCGCTGAAAGCCCTGGGTCGGCGATGCCACACTCGACGTTTCCCGGAGCAGAAGTTGCGCTCCCTGGCGCATCACACGAGACGGGTGTAGCCGGAGGCCCGCCAGGCGGCCCAGGTTCAGCCGGCGGAGCCGATGCGGTACTTGCCTGTGCCGCACACAGTGCAAACAGCGCGAAGGGCGGGACGTCCGTTCTTCAGGGTCACCTGTTCAACATCCCTCGAGCCTGTCTTGGCCCGGCACTTCAAGCAGTAGATTTCAACGGATTCGGGTGGTGTGGCCATAATTGAAGGCTCCTGTTCCGGAGGCTGCCAGGATTATAGCCAAAAGAAACCCTCCCGCCGGATGCGTCTACAGGACCGGCCAGACCAGCCGGTCATTGCACTCTGAAATTGCCTGAATTCTCCCGGGAGCTACGGGCCGGTGTGGATGGACTAGGTTCTGTTGACATTTCGCTGTTGCGGGTCATTCCGGGGAAATAGCGACGAAGAATCCTGGACTTATCACTCCGATTCAAGGCCATTAGTGCTTTCCTGCACTTGGAATGACATGAAATAGGCCTGCACATCGGTTACAAATGCAAATGTCAACACAACCTAGATAACCCTGTCTCCCCGCCCTGGCATGGACTGGCTGTCCGGCTCACCCGCCGCCCCGGGCAGCGGGGTCAACATCACGCGCCAATGGGGAGTATCCTTGGATGCCTCGACCAGGAATTCGCCCATTGGAACATCGATGTCGATATCGTCGAATTCGAAGTTGAAGGCGGCTTTCACGTCGGCGGGGCAGACGACGCCCGCGGTAGCGTTGTTCTCGCGTCCCACCCGCCGCAGTTCCTCGCGTTCGGCGAGGGTCATCTTTACCCGGCGGTGGCAGCCGGCAATGGAGCATTTGACCGGGACTTTGTTAGGCATTCCCCCAATATTACAACGACAGCTCAAGGAAGGGGTTTCGGGCATGCGCGCGCAGGATGTGCAGCGTCAACTTTACCTCCGCCGATTACATGCAGGGGAGGCATAGAAAATCCATCGATGGCTATCTAATGCGAGTGGCCCGGTGCTCCGAGTGCCGGGCCACTTCTGTTTGGGTAGAATTCGATATAATTCCCAAATAACTACAATGCGACAGTCTAAGTCAGATAGTATTACGTTTTACATACATTAACGAGACATCATTTAACTACAATTGACACCTACGGGCATCGTTGTTACTCTGTAGCGAATTTTGCTGTTCGGTTGCCAATTCGAAATTGCGGCAGCAGATATTCCACCTGGAACCATCTCCCGGAAATTTTGGCGCAGAATTCCCTTCGGAGGCGCGGTTTATGTCTGGATTCCCATGGTCGAAATCCGGTTTGTATGTCTTGCTTATCCTGCTTGCTTCGTTCATGGCCATTGGCGTGTCCTGCGGAACTGAGCCGGAACAAGCCCCCGTGGCGACGACCGCACCCGCAGCCACATCTGCGCCCGCTGCTACCGAGGCTCCGACCACCGCTCAGCAGGCAACCTCGCAGGCGCCGGCAACGGCCACACCCATCGCCGCAGCCGCAGCCACCAGGCCACCGCGCGACACATCGGGCACCGGGCCGACCGGGACACTCAACATCGGGTTCAAGGAAATCGGCCCCTATACCGGGCATCCCAGCAAGACCAGTTGGCCCCAGTATGGCGTGGTACAGTTGACCGCTTTTGAGGGGCTGTTCGGTCGCGACGCGCAGGGAGTGTTCTGGCCCAAGCTGGTCGAGAGCTGGACCGTGGACGACGATCAGCTCACCTGGACCTTCAAACTGGAAGAGGGCGTGTCCTTCCATGACGACTGGGGCGAGATGACTGCCGACGACGTCATCTGGTCGATCCACGAGTTCGCCGCCGAGGGTTCCTTCTCGGCCGGTGTGGCCCAGATAAGACGGCTCTGGCTTAACCAGAAAGGCCACGTCAAGGCCCTAGATGATTACACCATCGAGGTGAACACCGGCGATCCGGGCTGGGATATGCTGAGCTGGATCAACAGCCCGGCGGCCTCCGGCACCTGGATTATCAGCAAGGACCAGGTGGAAGAGTTGGGAGCCGACGAGGCCAATGGCCAAGCGGCCGGCACCGGCCCCTGGCGGATGGTGGAGAACGTCACTGACGATTTCTGGCGCTTTGAAGGGCTGGCCGACCATTGGCGCAAGCCACCTGAGTTTGCCGAACTGGTCTTCAAGGTCATCCCGGAGGAGTCCACCAGGATCGCCAACTTCCAGACCGGCCAGATAGACATATTCGCCGCTGCCCCCGACTCCATTCCGACCCTGGCCGAGATTCCTGACACGAAGTTCATGAGCCAGGGCGGAAGCTCCGAGTCGCACCTGGGCATCTACGGTATGTGGCACGAGTACGTGGGAACCGACAAGGAAAGGGAGGGATGGGACCCTGACGCGCCCTACATTTCCGCCAACTTGGACCCGACCTCGGAGGAGTGGGAGCAGGCCCGCAAGGTGCGCCAGGCCATTGGCCTCGCCATTGACCGCGAGAAGCTGGTGAAGGAGTTGCTCCGGGGTGAGGGAGAGCCGCTGGCCATGTGGGGCTGGGCTTCCTTCGCCCACCGCGCCGACCCCAGCTGGGTCTGGGACTACGACCCGGAGAGGGCCAAAGAACTCCTGGCCGAGGCTGGGTATCCCAACGGATTTGAGGTGGAATTGACGCCGTCCATTCGCGGGGCGCCCGCCGAGGTGGAGGCCTGCGAGGCGGTGGCCGATATGTTACAGGACGTGGGCATCAACGCCCGCCTACAGCGCATCCCGTTCAACACGCTGTCGGAGGGCCAGTTCGCCCGCACCAACACCGGCATCACCTGCCACGCCGCCCAGCCTCTGGTGGAGCCGCTGGTGCTGTACGGGTTCATGTACGACCCGCTGGGCAGCTGGAGCGCGGGCAACGACCATCCGTACCTGACGGAACGGCTGCACAATGCCAGCGTGACCTTCGACTCCGATGACCGGTGGGCGATGCAAATGGAAATGGCCCATTGGATCTGGGACAACTCTTTCGACATCGGCCTCTACTCGGTGAACAACATTTATCCGCTGGGTCCCAAGATAGATAGCTGGGAAGAGCACCTGGAAACGGGAGACCCCCGCCGCCTCAGCGCACTGGAGTTCGCCCCGCACCGTCGGTAGAGCAGGGTCAGGTAGAGCAGAGTTACCGGGTTACCCTCCTCCCCGGCCCAGCGGAGGGTAATCCGGGCGACAAACCACTGCTCCGGCCAGTCTTCAGCATCGCCAATTCCTAGACAAGCTAGGAGACCGGGCCGGGAATTTCATCACTTTGATGTAAGCAGGCGCTCCACGATGCAGAGGTTCCTCGTCAAACGGCTCATCCTTACCTTCATCACCCTGCTGGCAGTGTCCCTGATCATCTTCATCATGGCGAGGGCATCAGGGGATCCCCGGACGCTGATGCTCAGTGAACTGTCCACCGGCGACGTGGACCAGTGGGAGGAGCTGGGTAAGAAGCTGGGCTTGGACAAGCCCTACTATGAGCAATACGGAATTTTCCTGAGGGACATGCTGACGGGCAACTTCGGCAAGTCCATCAAGGAAAACCGCGAGGCGGCGGACATCATCTGGGAGCGCCTGATAGCCACCTTCCAACTGGGGGTGGCTGCCTTCGCTTTCTCCATCATAGTCGGGATTCCGCTGGGCATCCTGTCGTCGGTCAACCGGGGCGGAATCCTGGACAATATAGGCAAAGTGGTGGCGCTCATCGGCCAGTCGGCCCCGCCCTTCTGGATCGGCATAATGATGATTTTCTTCTTTGCGGTGAATCTGGGTTGGGTGCCTCCATCGGGCCGCGAAGACTGGAAGGGCATCATCCTGCCAGCGGTCACCCTAGGCTGGTTCTTCGTGGCGGCAAATATGCGGCTGGTGCGTTCGGCCATGCTGGACGTGCTGGACTCGGAGTACATCAAGCTGGCCCGCGCCAAGGGCGTCTCATCCAATGCAATCATCTGGAAGCACGCCCTGCGCAACGCCCTGATACCTCCGCTGACCTTCGCCGGAGTGACCATGGGCAGCCTGGTGGCCGGCTCACTCACCACCGAGGTGGTCTTCGCGTGGCCGGGGCTGGGACGTCTGGCAGTCACTGCCATGCTAGCCTCCGACTACCCGGTGCTCCAGGGCGTGGTCATCACCTACACATTGCTGTACGTGGGAGCGGCCTTCCTAGTGGACGTGATGTACGCCTACATCGACCCGAGAATTCGATTCGCATAGAGGGCAGTCAGTTCGGCTTTCGCGTTCCAACAGCGTCTCCCGGCTTTCTTCGGTGTTGTCAAAACTATAAGCAGGGGCATACCTGGAAATGGCAGTTGCGGAAACCACCGGCGGCATATTTGCTGCTCCACGAAGGGCCGGTTCCTGGATAAGAGTAATCCACGAAAAATGGCGGCGCTGGCCCATCATTTCGGTGCTGCTCTTGTTGCTGGTGGTGGTCACCGGCTTGGGCGCCAACGTGATCGCTCCCCACGATCCCGAAAACGGCGATCTGTCCGACCGCAACTTGCCACCCCTCTGGGGATCCCCCACGACGACGCTCAAGCTGGTGGTTGAGGCGCCGGAGACGGGCAAGCGCCACCTGCAAATACCCTTGGACGAAGCGCGCGAGATAGACCCCAGCGTCGCGATCGGCGACACCCTGGACGTGGAAATCCGCGCCGGGGGAAGCACCGAGTTCCTGCTGGGCACGGACCATCTGGGGCGCGACCTGCTCAGCCGGGTTATTTTTGGCGCCCGTATCTCCCTGATTGTCTCGCTGGTGACCCTGGGAGTCGGCGGCACACTGGGGGTGATCCTGGGGCTGGTGGCCGGGTGGTACGGGGGCTGGACCGATGAACTACTAATGCGGCTGGTGGACATCATCCTCTCCCTGCCGTTGATCTTGGTGGCGCTGGTGCTGGTGGTGGCCGTCGGGCAATCGCTGGAAATCATCGTGCTGGTGTTGGCGCTGTGGATCTGGCCCCGCTTCGCCCGCATGGTGCGAGGCGAGGTGCTGCAACTCAAGAGCATGGACTATGTGGCACTGGCCCGGGTTGCCGGTGCCTCCACGTGGCGCATACTGTTCAAGCACCTCCTCCCCGGCACCACCAACACCCTGATAGTGGTTGCCACCCTGCAGGTCGGCATCGTCATCCTGGTGGAGGCCACTCTCAGCTTCCTGGGCGCCGGGATTCCTCCCCCGGAGCCGGCTTGGGGTTCCATGGTGGCCGACGGGCGCGACCGCCTGAGCGACGCCTGGTGGATCGCCACAGTGCCGGGAGTCGCAATCCTGCTCACCGTCATGTCGCTGAACCTCTTCGGCGACTGGCTCCGGGACAAGCTGGACCCCCGTCTGCGCCAGATTTAGTAGGGCTTCTCCGGCGGAACGCCAAGATATTTTAGTTGTTCCCTCTCCCCGGGGTTAGGGAAAGGGCCTCCCTGACCGTGAACGAACATTGTGTCATCCCAAGATTCCACCCTCACCGCAGCCCTCTCCCACAATGAAGAAGGAGAATCATATTAACCTGTGGAGAATACTTCTGGAGGGCGCGCGGACTTCGCACCGGTTCCCCGGCAAACAATTTCCTTTCGACTGGGGACAGCTTACTAACCTCAAAGTGCTGAACCTGGCAGACAACCCGCTCACCGAGGGCCCTATACCAGACAGCCTGCCAGCCAGTCGGACCTGGGGAGCCTGCCGTTGTGCGGCGAACAAGAGAGACAGCAGGCGGCGGCGGAACAGCAGCTCCAAGCCAGGCTCGCCAGGGAGAGGCAAGCCCTGGTTACCCTCTACAACGCCCCGGGCGGGGCCGACTGGTGGGATTCGACCAACTGGCTGAGCGACCAACCGGTGGTAGCGTAGTTCGGCGTTGACATCGAACGGGAGAGATTCGTTATCCGCCTCGAACTCTACGAGAACAACCTCACGGGCCAGTTACCGCCGGAACTGTTGATTTGTCGTTGTTCAGCGAAAAGGCCCGCGCTAACTGGCCAGCGAAAATGCCACAGCATGGAGAATGTGCATTGACGCAAAGAGAACAGGGAAGGCTACAGGTTCTGAACAGCTTGCTCGCGGAGCACACGACACTGGATCAGGCCACCGCTCTGATGGGTGTCAGCCCGCGACACACCCGGCGTATCCTGGCGGCTTACCAGGAAAACGGCGCTGCATCCCTTGCCCATGGCCATCGGGGCCGCAGGCCGTCCAACGCAACACCCGATGCCGTGGCAACTGCTGTGGTTCACCTGGCTCGTACCAGGTACGCAGGGGTCAACCACACCCATCTCAGCGAGTTGCTGAGCGAGCGCGAGGGCATCGATATCGGCAGGACCACCCTGCGGCGTATCCTTGTCAACGCCGGGCTGATCAGTCCGCGGCTAAGGCGCCCGCCCAAGCACCGGGTACGCCGCCAGCGAATGCCGCGGGAGGGCATTCTGCTACGTATGGACGGCAGTCATCACCCGTGGCTGGGGGATCGGGCGCCGCCGTTCACGCTGCTGATCGCGGTGGACGATGCCACCGGCACAGTCGTCGACACCCTCTTCTGCGAGAAGGAGGACGCCCGCAGCTACTTCCTGCTGATCCGTGGTCTTTTGCAGCGTTGTGGCATACCCGTCGCCCTGTACACTGACCGCCACGGGGTCTTCAGGCACATAGCCGGACCCGGACTGACCGGAACATCAACCCAATTCAGCCGGGCCATGGACGAACTGGGGATTCAGATGATATTCGCCCTGTCGCCACAGGCGAAGGGTCGAGTGGAGCGAACGGCAGAAACCTTTCAGGACCGGCTGGCAACTGAACTCCATCTGACAGGGGCGAGCAGCATCGGGGAAGCCAACAGCTTGCTGGAGCAGTTCCTGCCGCGACTGAACCGGCGTTTCCGGGTTCCGCCGCAGTACCCTGAGCCCGCGTTCCGGGCTGTGGACCCGGAGCTGTGCCTGGAACAGATCCTGTGTTTGAAGCACCGCAGAAAAGTGGCCAAGGACAACACGGTGAGATTCCAGCTGCATACCCTGCAGTTGCTGCCAGGGCGGGGACGTCCCAGCTATGCCGGGACGGCTGGATGTCGGTGCGGTATGAAGGGCGCATCATCGCTTCCCGGGAGGCGCCACCCAGCCCCGTATTTCTCCGGAACGGCCACGGAGGCTCCGCAAGTGTTCCTGTCCCGCCCTCCCGTGCCGACGGCTTGGGTGACCGCTGGGCAGCGGCTCTCGAACCACTGGACTCAAGGGCAGAGGACGAGAACGGTCGCGGTATGATCACTGACGGCAGGCCCGCAACCACCCCTACACGCAACCCGACGTTCCTTCAGAAAGCGCGTCGCAAGGGGATGTAGCTTCGGGCAATCGAGCGGGAATTGGGAATCCACAGAGCCAGCGTCAAGAAATACCTGGATGCCGAAGGCCCTCCAACGCGGCAAACCCGGGCGATTGCCGCAACGTCGTCATCTGATAACATCGAGGCTTAACTGAGTGACATTTACGCTGAACACTTAACCGGACATTTATCCTGAACTTCGACACCCTACTGGCCCAACATCCCATCGCCATTGACATCTGGAACGGCCGCGGCGACAACCGGGTCAGCCCAGCACATGTATCAGCCTCGGACCGACCCGGAACGACCTCCGGGGCTAATTTCAGGCCCCTGTATTTCCCGAGCCGTCTCTTCTCTCATACCACCACCCCGTGCGGGGAACCGGCACTCTGGGCCACTGAACGAGACTAGCGCCCTCGGGATGAGCTGGTCCAGCCCTCTATTCCAGCCACCGGGCGGCATCGCCCGCCGACTCGCCCCGGGTGTACTTCGCCACCAAGGTGCTGCTGTACCATCGGCCCTGCCGGATGATCGCCAAGTCCGGAACGCCGACCCGGGCCAAACCCACCCGGCCGACATGGCTGGAAACAGCCCTGTTTACAGCCATGGCTGTAAATTCATTCCTCCTGTAGCTGAAGGGGTGGCTGGAAACCCGGTGGCAAAACCCTTGGCAGAAAGCCATACTTCAGGTATTCCATCCAGGGGTGTATACGAGTGGGGGTAACTGTTCAGACTTCGTGGGATCTGAGCGGAGTCCCAAGCGTCGGAATTGGCAATCTAGCTATGAAAGACCGCTCCCGTTGAACGGATATTCCGAGAGGTCCCCTCAACTCTGAACAGTTACGAGTGGGGCTCCATCCTGGTTATAGGTGGCCACCTTCACCCCCTCCTCGGCGGCGGCTTCCTGCACCGCTGCGTATTGCTCAGGGGTCAGTGTCACGTTTAGTTGCTTTCTCAGCATAGCAGGCCGCTCCCTGTATAGCACTTCTACCGGGGAAGAGGATTGGTTTGCGAGCAAAGACGTTTATCGCATTCACCCGGACTGTCTGCAATGCCAACAGAGTGTGTAAGGGTGCTGGTCTTGAAAGCCCTTTTTATGGACGAAATCACCTGCGCCAAAACTGTCCCTTGGTGACACAGGGGGGACGTCCCGGCGGACTGGACTGGAGGCACTACGCCGGAAACGTATCGGACGGGGCTTCGTTCTTGATACGGAGCGGGCAGCGCCGTTGAGCAGGCTTACATGCGTTCGGACACGTTCGATCAGCGGTGGGAGCTAATGCAAGAATGGGCGTCCTTTGATGCCAGCCGTTAGAATCGAAATACCCCCCTCTACCGGCGGAGCGGGAACGGGGAACATCCTATCTAGGACGTGCTGTCATAGGGAACATTTTCGTCGTGTGCTCTCACCGGCGTGGTGATGATACGGTTGTGCTTTGTTGCGTCTCGGAGATCGAAGATGGCCGGGCAATCGCCTTTCAAATCAACGGGTTGCCCATAGAAACGGACGCCGGTGGCCACGAGTTTGCAAGTGCGCAAGAGGCCGAGGCAACCTTGGTTAATTCAACGTGGGCTCATGCCTAAACCGAAACCAAGGTGGACTATGCATTTGGCGGGAGTGTCAGTCGCCACAGGGAACCATCTTCTCTGTGTGGCGGATGAGGTTGGCTGAGAAATTTAACCTGTCCTGCATCACCCCGAAATGTAGATTTCACCTTGGCTTCGATTTGGGAGGCGAGTTAGCGGAGAATTCAAGAATGCTATTCACCAGGGCACCAGTAACGTTCGGGTCCGAATCTAAAGGGACTGTTCTCTTTGTAGGGCAGACAGCCGGTGACCTTGTTGTAGCCCAGATTCGCTCTTTCTAGCTTCTCGAGTTCGGCCAACGGACCCGGCAAGCCAATGGTCATAGTGTTTCCTGCTATGTTCACATTCCTGAGTTCCACGAGATTTGCAAACGAGGGAGGTATGTCCCCGGTAAGATTGTTGTCAGTAAGATACAACTCCCTGAGTTCCACTAGGTTTCCTAACGAGGGAGGTATGTCCCCGGTAAGATTGTTGTCAGTAAGATGCAACTCCCTGAGTTCCACGAGATTTGCAAACGAGGGAGGTATGTCCCCGGTAAGCCCGGTAAGACCGGTAAGCCCGGTAAGCTCGATAAGATTGTTTTCAGTAAGATGCAACTCCCTGAGCCTGATGAGCTTCCCGAGAGATTCAGGAATCTCGCCTCTCAGCCCGGACTCCAGAAGATGTAGCACTTCAAGGTTGGCCAAGTCTCCAATTTCCTCTGGCAGTGGGTGGGTTGTTGAAATGTACTTGCCAAAAGCGCCTAGTCGGAGTTTTATCACTCGCCCTTCCCTGTCCGTGGAGACGCCTTCCCACTCACCCAAAGGAGCACGGCTCAACCATTCCTCCAATTCCGGACTCCCCCAAGCCTTGTGGATTGCGACCAACGTTTCCGCGTCACCCTGGTGCGTAGCGATGTCGCACACAGTCAGGTCATCGTCAAGACCAGAGACCTCAAACAAGGCGTCTGATATGCACCCAGTAAAGTTGTTCCCATGGAGATTTACACGTTGAAGCCTGCTGAGTGTTCTATCCAGTTCCACAGGTATCTCTCCGGTTAACTGGTTGCCTGAGACGAATAATCCGCTGAGGTTCTCCAAATTGGCAAGCTCCCGCGGCAGTTGCCCAGAGACGCTGTTATCCGATATGGTCAGAATGCGCAAGTTTGTCAATTTGCCCAGTTCCGGCGGTATTTCGCCGGTGAAGTTGTTCTTCATAAGAGCCAACTCTTCCAGATTGACCAAGTCACCCAGTTCCGGCTGTATCTCGTCCGTCAGTGCGACAAAAGTCATGTGGAGTTTTCGGAGATTTTTCAAATTGGCGAATTCCGGAGGAATCCCGCCAGCTATAGTTAGACGTGGTGGAGATCCTCCGTGCCACATTAATTCTTCGAGATTGGAGAGGTTCCCCAGCTCCGGCGGTATACCCTCTGGAACGTCGAAATTAAATATAGATAGTAATCGCAACTGGGTGAGGTTTCCGAGTTCGGAAAACGCATCCCGACTCAGAATGTTACCGTTTCCACCAAGTGTCAGCTCGATTACTCTCCCGTCATGGTCAACAGAGACGCCTGCCCACTCTCCGACCGGTTCGAACCCCGCCCAGGTTTGACTCCTATCCCATTTCTCGCCGTTGCTGCGGTTGAAGAAGGCGAGCAGGGCCTCCCTGTCCGTTTCAGCCGAGGGGTTGGCGACCGGTGGCCGCGCGGTCGACCTAGGGGTGGGCGTAGGCCCTGCTGGCGTTGCCGCTGGCTCCGGTGCAGCCGGGGTACGTGTCGTCCTCTGTTGCTGGGTCTGCCTTGGCGTTGAGATAGTCGCTGCCGGGGTTGCTCCGGTCCTGCCGGTGGTTGCTTGGGGCTGCTGGGTCTGCCTTGGCGTTGAGATAGTCGCTGCCGGGGTTGCTCCGGTCCTGCCGGTGGTTGCTTGGGGCTGCGCCGGTGCTGAGGCGTGGCGTGCGTTGCTTGGGCAGTCCTGCCGGTGGTAGCTGGGGTCTGAGGAGCAGTGGTCGGCGCGGGAGCGCCGGTGGCCTGGTCTCCTTCCCGGTCCAGTTCCTTCGGGCCCTCCCCTCCCCCACAGGCCAGCATTGCGGCCGCCAGAATCAGCAGGATACTGAATGCAGCAAGGTGCGGGATTATTCTGCTCATGCAGTGGGCTCCCGGTGAAGGATCCCGGAGAGCGGCGGGCTCTCCGGGGGGAATGCCATTGGCTTGATATTAGCACTATATGGAGGTGAATTGAATGGGCCAACTGGCCAATGTTCGGTAGCGGCGCGTGCATCTGAAGGCCCTGCTCCACGGCCATGGTTTCCCTGGCGCCCGTAGGCGAGGGCTAGGAACTCGGCCATGACTTCCGGGGCGAGGTCGGCGCCCGGGGCGGACGCCAGGGCAGCGTCTCCTTCCATGTCATGCTCCGGTCAAGTTGCTGCTAAATTCACTTACGCACAGGGGTGTAACTGGATGCAGCGACCTTTTCAAAAACTGACTTTGAACGCACTGCCAAGAGGCGTCAACAAGTCTTCCGAGATGAGTCCCAGCCCGTCAGCGCCGAGGAAAACCATCCCAAAGACGATAATGGATTGTGCAGTCCTCATATCTTGGCCTTGGGCTACGAAGAAGAGAACCTCTACCCAGGCATCCGAGCATGGACGGAGTCATCGACTTCTTTAGTCAGCGCAACATCAAGTGGTGGAAGAGCACCAGAAGCAACGATGACACCAGCGTGGACGGCCCAACCCAGAACATGGCAAGTTCCCAGATGGCCTGCGTTAACTTCCTCTTGCTGTTGGCCGGAATCCCCGGAGCGTTGTCAGCGGCTTTGTAGGCGATGGATGGTGACGTCCGCGAGGTAGTGGGCATCCACCACGAGTGTCGCACCGCCCCCGTGGAGTTCGAGTGACTTGGTATTTCCTACTCCCTCGAGGGAGGCAGCACCAGGGGTGCTCAGGGCACCAGCGCCGACGCCTTCTTGGTGGCCGAACCCGTATCAGGAAACAGGCGGGCCTACCTCTTAAACTAAAGCCAAAGTGGAATACACATTTACTGGGTGTTGAGAATCAGGCCGGGAGTTGCGCAGGAGGGCTTGATCCCTTGATTTCAGGATGGTTCGGCAACGCCGCTTCACTTCTTCCTTCCGACCGACCAGTCCAGCGAGGAAATGGCTGACTCGCTCCTGCACATTTGCCGAAGTTCCCAGGCACGTGTTCCCGGTGGCTCCTCCCTCGCCCAACCTCAGATAGCCTCATCTACGTTGAAGTCCGGGCTGTAGTCCGGCAGAACCTGCCCTCGTGAAAACGAGGGTTCACCAGCCGCAGTGCCAGACCCGGCGTCCGCAGGTACTCCCCGACTGCCTCGCCTCGGTGCGCCGGCGCGTTGTCCCAGATCACATTCAGCGGTCCAGCGTGCCCCTTCCTCAACTGGTCCAGGAAGGCCGCCGAGGTCCCGGAGTTGCTGTTGCCCTCCAGTTCCATCCACTCCACCTCACCGGTCTCCAGGCACACCGCCGAGTAGTAGCTGGCCTTCTCCCCATACCGCGGGCTGGTGGAGTCCACCAACGCAGGCTTACCCTTCAGCACCCACTTGCCCCGCAGTTCCGCGTCCGCCCGGAAGTGGGTGGTCAACAAACGGGCGGTTTCTCCATCATAAACATCATCATCATCATCAACATGGTGATGGTGCCCAACAAACGGGCGTTTTATATCCAGCAAGGCCCAGTATACGACTACGTTGGGTCGGCTACCTGACCCTCTGGTCCGCCCAAGAATACCCACAGACGCGATACCGCATCCTGGTCATCTCTGTGCTTCAAGTCACACAGAAAGTCCTCTGCGATTACCCACTGAGCACCTTCGCCGGCGTCCTGACGAACCATAGCCGCATACTCGAGTGCGGTTCGGGCCCTCGCAAGCCTCGCGGCATAGGTGCGTGTGCGTGGTGTTTCAGGAGGGACTTCAACCCGTTCCCACCAAATGGAAGGCACACCGCGCGTTGTGTGGTCGCCACGAATTGGATTCCGGCACACTTGGCAAAATACTCCATCAGAATCGGCGAATGTTTTTGGGGCAGCATGGTGGTGGCAATCAACGGCCAAGGGTAGCCTGATTGGATGGCCGGGGTGATACCAGTGTGTCCACCAATCTGTCAGTTTCCAAGCTACGTCGGCTAGACGCTTGCCGCCCAGCATATCGAAGGTTAACCACCTCCCTTCCTTGGCCCGTCTGTCGTCTGCATTGTCTTGGGCGTCGCCTTCGTAGAGGTGACCGGGCTGAACGCAAAAGGGGCGGTGACAGAGATGGTTAATGTTGTGTGGGGTATGCCCGAGGCGGTTCGCCTCCAAGTAAGCTTGCCGGTGACGCTGCCCCTGAGCATACCCCCCACCGGTTAGCGATCCTCGCCATAAAAGGCAATCGCCGGCGGCGGGGAGGTGATTATTGACGGGCGGCGGCACGGCCAGCAGGTGCATATCTTCGAATCGAGTTCCCCCAGCAGGCACAGGCCAAGCCGTTGCAATCTCCCCGTAGTGCCAGCGGATAAGGCAGTCTCTCAGGCAAGCGTATTCGTTAAAAGGCTTTGTCATACGTTTATTTGCCTCAATTGGGATCCTCCGGCGGTCTGCTCAACAACGGCGCTTGGCTGGCGGTACAGGTGATGGCCCACAATCTGGCCCGCTGGACGGCGCGGATCGGCTTGGGTGAGCAGGTGGTGACCACCAAGACCCTCCGGCGGCGGTTCTTCTCCCTGGCCGGACGGCTCACCCGCTCGGCCCGCCGCCTCACCCTGCATCTGCCACAGCGCTGGCCCTGGGCAACCCAGTTCAGTTGCGCCCTCTCTCGATTGCGAGCTGTTCCATTTCCTGCCTGACGGCGCCCGTCCGCCACTGACCCAACGTCCCCGCCAACTCGCGCCAGTCCGGTCCGCGAGCGCCTCTTGTCGTGTCCGATCCCGCCATCTCGCTCACCACAGCCACTGTAGGCCGCCATCGGCGTCCCTAAAAGCGCCTGCAGACCGTCGCCAACCTCCCATCTACGCGAATTCGAGCCCGGACCATCCGCGTCTGTTACTTCCTCTCCCTCCTTCCAGTGTCCTCACCCCGTCCATCCCTGCCCTTCGGTGGATTCGGGCTAAACTAAAGCCAAGGTGAAATGCGCAGATGGTGAGGGTCAGACGACGGAGCCGGGTCATTCTCCAAGTACGGATGAGAGGGATTCACCCGCGCAACCCAGCTGATCACCATCGCCACTTAAATGTACATCCCACCTTGGCTTTAGTTTAGTGTCTCAGTTTGGCCTGTTCTTGATCGTGGACCTTAGCCAAACTGTGACACTACTCCACTATGCCGCTGTGCAGTTTCGTTCTTCAATTAAGAAGGACCGCGTACACGTCCCTTGTCAGCCCGCTATTCGGAAACCAGTGGCAGCCCTCGGCAATAATTACCGTCTTGCCAAAGACTCTGGCGACAGGCTCCACATAGTCGGACAACTGCCACACCTCGCCGGTCTCAAGGCTGCGGGCGAACGCGCCCGTGCCAGGCGGCCGGCCCTCGTTGGTGACTACGTCGCAAGAGAAGCCCACCGTCCAAACCAAGTAGCTATCTGAGAGGGAAAGATAGCCGACATGGTGGTCGTCGATAATTGCCTGCTCCTCTCCGGTGACCAGGTTCAGCAGTTTTACCACCAAGGGCTTTTCCGGGTGATAGGACTTCCATATCAGGTTATCACCATGAATTATGGCATACGGGTTGTAGTACCCAGTCTGAATCAGCGGCTTTTCCTCCCCGGTGCTGAACTCATAAGCGTAGATGTCGAAACGGTTCTCAGGGCAATCGCCACAGCCGAAATGTATCTCGTCCGAATCAGGCGCATCCAGCAGGGGATTGTTCCGGTTATCCGCCCACACCACGGTGTCGCCATAGATCACCGGACTTCGCTGCGAACCCCGCCGGACAGCGATGGGTATTTCCTGGTCCGTTTCAAGGTCGTAGGCGTAGACGTCGAAATCGTAATACTCCTCTTCAAGCTCATTTCTCGTGTCCGACCATGCCAGGCGATGGCCGGAAATTCCCAAGCCATAGCGATTGGCGGGGACCTCGGTAATTCGCCGCTGTTCTCCGGTGGTCAAATCCAGCACAAATACGTCGTCGGCAAAGGTCAAGGCAGGGCGAACCGAATTGCGGTCAGGTATCTCAATCTGCCTGCGCTGGTCGGTCCAGGCCACGTAGTTCCCGGATATGACGGGCCATCTCTTCGGGTGTCCGTCATCGGTCAGCTGGCGCCGCTCCCCAGTGGTGATGTTCAACAGATACACCTCGCCGTCAGGGCCTGTGGCGACGTACTCATCGCCAATGGCGCCGGACGGCCAATAATCCGGGTCGAGGTCCACCCTCTTGAACCCGGACAATGAGGTACCCACAGGCGCGGGCTTTTCAGGCTTTGTCGTCGGCATCGGGGCGGGCGTAGATGAAGGCGTGGGTGTGGGTTCTTCAACGCCGGTCGGCGCCGGGGACGGGGTTTCCGTGGGTACCTCTGGAATCGGCGTATCCACGGGCGGCGCGGGCTGATTCCCGCCGCAGGAGGCCAGGAACAAGAGGACTGCGAAGCATAGCAACGCCAGGGCAGGCAGCCTGGAATTCCCGGAGGGCTTGTTGTAAAGCTGGACTCCCCACTAACCTAAACTGTCACGCCGGCGGGACCTCTGATGCGTGGGGGACACCCGATGGCAAGGCATCTGATAGGGGCACCAACTGGTAGCCGAGTTGCGCGGCCCGCCGTTTTGCAGCGCGCAGTGCCCTATGCTGATACTGACTCTCGTAGTATTCTGCGCCGGCATCCACGTACTGCTGGCCGTACCGCAGCATGGAGTAGATGATGCGGGCCAGCTTGTGCGCTGTCGCCGTGATGGCCTTGGGCGCTCCCAGGTGGGCCTTCTTTCGGCGCAGGAAGGCGCCCAGGGCGCTGTCGGAGCGGTGCAGCGCGTTGGCTGCCAGGCGTAATGCCGCAGCTGCCCGGTTGGCGCTGGGCTTGGTCTTTGAGCTCATGACTTTGCCACCGGTGATGCGGTTGTTGGGGCTGAGTCCCAACCAGGATGCGAAGTGTTTGGCGCTCTCCCATTTCGTCATGTCCGTGCCGACTTCGCTGACCACCTTCAACGCCGTGAAACCGTCCACGCCGTCGATCCGGGTCAGGTCCACCCCGGTCATCCGGTACAGTGGGCTTTGGACATCGAAGCGGGGCGCATTCTTCTGATTGCGCTTTTTGCCATTGGGAGCCGGAGGCTCGCCGTCGCTGCGGTCTTCAAACTGCTCCAACCGGGCTTCAATCTCCCGGTCGCACTCGGCAATCTTGCCCTGATACACCCGGTACAGTTCCACGGCCTGGGCCAGTTCGAAGATGTGCTCCTCCCGCCAGTGGCCCTGTAGCGACTTGGCGATGGTCGCCTCGTCCGCCTTGATCCTGGGATCGCGCAACCGGGCCAGCTTCCGCGGGTCCCTTTCCCCGCCCGCGATGGCCTCAATGATGTCCATGCCGGTCTTGCCGGTGATGTCGCTGATGACGTGCTGGAGCTTCACGTTCATCTGGGTCAGCGCCTTATGCATATGCTGGATGTGATGGGAAGCGTACTCCACCAGCATCGCCCGTTGCCGCAGGTAACTCCGCAGGCGTCGTATGTCCCCGTCAGGCCGGAAGGCTCCCGACAGCAGGCCGTAGCTGTGCAGTTGCTGCAACCACTGACAGTCCAGCACGTCGGTCTTGCGACCGGGCACGTTCTTGATGCGTCTGGGGTCTACCAGCATCACCTGGAACCCCCGCTCTTCCAGCACCTCGAACAGGGGTATCCAGTACACTCCCGTCGACTCCATGACCACGGTCTGCACGCCGCACTCTGTCATCCAGTGGGCCAGGCGGTACAGGTCCGCTGTGAAGGCCTCAAACTCCTGCACCGGCTGCTCCGCCCGGTCGGCAGGAACCGCGACGAAATGACTGGTGGCGCCCACGTCGATGCCCGCCGAATTCATGTTCAGCTGCGACAGCTCCGCCGGTTTTGCGCTGCTCTTGCGTGTGCTCATCACCGCCTCCACGATTATCGTGTAGGCGCATCGCCGGAGGGAGTCGCGGACTGTAGTCAATCTCCCCAACGGGATCGCCCCGGTCGGGGCGTCACCAATGATGCAGTCGCAAGTCTCCCAGACCATGCTACCGACCGGGCAATACGCACCAGTGTCCATCCGGCCTTGGTCCAGACGACACGCCTCACCATGAGCATACATTCTGGGGCGGACTCACCAGTTAGTCGCCTCTGCACGGGCCGGATACGGGCATAACAATGCTCCCGACTAACTTAATCTGTCACGCCGTGAACGCTGGGGCGGACTCACCCAGTTAGTCGCCTCTGCACGGGCCGGATACGGGCATAACAATGCTCCCGACTAACAAGGTTTCAGGGGACGGTCGCCATGTTGGGGGGCGCGCCCGGAGCATCTGACATAGGCACCAGTTGGTAGCCCAGTTGGGATGCTCGCTGTTTTGCAGCGCGCAACGCTCGTTGTTGATATTGACTCTCGTAGTATTCGGCGCCAGCATCTACGTAGTCTTGGCCGTAGCGCAGCATGGAGTAGATGAGCCTCGCCAGCTTGTGCGCCGTGGCGGTTATGGCCTTGGGCGCCCCCAAGTGCGCTTTCTTCCGGCGCAGGAAGGCCCCCAAGGCGCTGTCGGAGCGGTGCAGCCCGTGGGCAGCCAGGCGCAATGCCGCCGCGGCCCGGTTGGCGCTGGGTTTGGTCCTTGAACTCATGACCTTGCCACCGGTGATACGGTTGTCGGGGCTCAGCCCCAGCCAGGACGCGAAGCGCTTGGCAGTGGCCCATTTGGTCATGTCCGTGCCAATCTCGCTGATCACCTTCAATGCCGTGAAGCCGTCTATGCCATCGATCCGGGTCAGGTCCACCCTGGTCATCCGGTACAAGTGTGTCCTGATATCGAAGCTGGGCGCGTTGCCCTGACTGCGCCGCCGGCCATTCCCGGCAGGAGACCCGCCGTCCGTGACGTCCTCAAACCCTTCCAACCGGGCTTCAATCTCCCGGTCGCACTCATCAATCTTGGCGTGATACACCCGGTACAGTTCCAGGGCTTGGGTCAGTTCGAAGATGTGCTCTTCGAGCCAGTGCCCCTGTAGCGACTTGGCGATGGTCTCCTCATCCGCCCTGATCCGGTGGTCGCGGAGTTGCGCCAACTGCCACGGGTCCCGTTCTCCGCTCACGATGGCTTCAATAATCGCCATGCCGGTCTGGCCCGTGATGTTGCTGATGACGTGCTGGAGCTTCACGTTCATCTGGGTCAACGCCTTCTGCATATGCTGGATGTGATGAGATGCGTACTCCACCAGCATGGCCCGCTGCCGCAGATAGCTCCGCAAGCGTCGTATGTCCCCGTCGGGCCGGAAGGCTCCTGACAGCAGGCCATAGGTGTGCAACTGCTGCAGCCATTGACAGTCCAGCACGTCGGTCTTGCGCCCGGGCACGTTCTTGATGCGCCTGGGGTCCACCAGCATCACTTCAAACCCCCGCTCTTCCAACACCCCGAACAGCGGTATCCAGTACACCCCGGTCGACTCCATGACCACGGTCTCCACTTCGCACTCCGCCAGCCAGCCAGCCAGGCGATACAAGTCCGCCGTGAAGGCGGAGAACTCTTGCACCGGCTGTGCGGAGCGGTCGGCCGGCACCGCCACGAAATGGCTGCTGGCCCCCACATCGATGCCCGCCGCGTCCAGATTTGCCTGGGAAAGCTGCGCTGGCAGACGCTCCCGCCCACCTGCAGTCTTGCCCGCCGGTTTTGCGTTCCTCTGGCGTGTAGTCATCATCTCACCCCCTATCATGGCAGTGTCGGCGCATCGCCGGAGGAAGTCACTGACAGTAGCCACTCTCCCGAACGGGATCGCCCTGACTGGGGCGTCACCAATGATGCAGCCGTAAGACTCCCGGACCATGCTTTGTATCGGGCAATATGCACCAAAGTCTAGTCGGTCTTGGTCCAGACGACACGCCTAAACAGAAGATTACACCCCCGACGCTGGACTTTACGCATTTTAAGCGGCATAAGCGAGGGAATCTGCAATACGATGGTACAGAGTGGCGGGGAGTTTCTGTACATCGGAGTTGGCGGTCGATAGTGAAAAACCCTCCGACACCAACCACCAGTGGCTACGCACAAAGGTGATGTCATCCATTATTTTTCCTGGATTTTGCGTAAAGTCGAGCGACGTGGTCTCGTCAGTTAGTTCCCTCTGCACGGCCAGGAACGCGGGCATAACGGTGCTTTGTACATTCGAGCCGCGTAGGTGGGCGTATCTGTGAGGCGGTCGTATAGCGCGGCTGGGACTTTTTCACTGTCGCTGTCGCGCCTAGACATTGAAAAACCCCCGGGCGACATCCACAGGTGGCGGCGCACCAATCTTGTCGTTACTGGTTTATGGTTACTGGCTTTTGTACAAAGTCCAGTAAAGAGTCCCTTTCGACTTATCAGTAGCCTTCACGGCCATTTTGGGGCTTGTTGACCCTTCTTGCGCACCG
>CBDEGL010000004.1:0-157874 GCA_965237745.1 Dehalococcoidia bacterium
CCACCAGGACCGCACCGTTGGGTGCGGTTTTTTCATTTGACACATCATTTGACACAGGAGAAGGAATCAATATGGGAATCAGGATGAACCCGCCGGTGTTCCCGGAACAACGGCGACAGGACCCCAAGCGCAGGGCGGAGGCCGAGGTGTTTGACGCCCTGCAGAATCTCGAACTCGGCGGGCATGGCCTGTACGAGTTTCGCTACCGCCATGGCGGCGTCCAGGTGGACTACGCGCTGTGGCTGGACGGCCTGGGCCGCTTCGCCGGCTCCGTGAAGGGCGGGCAGCACGTGCTGGACCGGGACGGACAGTGGTTCAGGCGCACCCCGAACGGCGCCCTCGAGCCGATACCGTCCCCCCTGAAGGAACTGGTGGACGGGTGCATGGAAATGCGCAACGGCATCCGGGAGGCCACGGGCTTTCGGACCTTCATCGCCGGCTTGCTGTTTCTCCCCGACATGCAACCGGACGAGGTCATTGAGCGGGTCGCCTGGAACCACGAGCACATGCACGTGATCTACGGACTGGACAGCCTGAACGATGACCTGGAGCGCATAGTTGTGAGGGAGGACTTCGATCACCCGCCCAAGCCCGGGTTTTCGGAGAACGAGTCTCGCAGGGCGAACGAGCTGCAGTACCGGGGCCCGGCGGGGCCCCGGGAGGGGGATAGGGTGGCCCAGGACGCCGCGCCGGGCCCGGCAACCGGGCCTGAGTCGGCGCGCCAGCTCACCCTGGACTCGGCCGCCACCATCAACATCCACCACGTGGACACGCTGGTGATACAGCACGGCCCGCAGGAGCGGGACACGGACGGGAGGCCGGACGGGACCGGCTCGTAACCCGGCCACACTCCACAGGGTCCGGGCGGACACCCGTCCGGCCCTGTGGGCCCGGCATGGCAGCCACGGCCGCCATGCCGGTCTGCCGCCCTGCGCCTGGCGCTGGGACCATTCCAGAATAGACCGGAGCCCCGGCCAGCGCCGCTGACCCGGGCCCAACCTGCACGGGAGACCCATGGACATCGCAACAATAATTCAGCGCCTGCACCCGGAGCTGGACCCCGGTCAGCGGGAGTTTGTCGGCCACAGCCGCGGGCCCCTGCTGGTCATCGCCGGTCCCGGGGCGGGCAAGACCCGCTGCGTGGCCCTCCGGGCCATCAACCTGCTGCTCACCGGCGAGACCTCCCCCGGGGAGCTGGTGCTCTGCACCTTCGGACGCGACGCGGCCCGGGAGCTGCAACAGCGGTTCACGGGAGCCGCCCTGGCCTGCGGCGTCCCCGGGGACCCCTCCCGCGTGCGCATCAGCACCATCCACAGTCTGTGCCACGGGATACTGGCTCCCCATGCCGGACTGGCGGGCCTGCGTCCGGGATACGGTCTCCTGGACCAGCAGGAGCAGCACCTGCTGCTGCATCAGGAGTTCGATGCCATCTTCGGTCCCGAGCGGGACATACTCTCCGGACGCGACTGGCGAGACCGGATGCAGGTGGTGGCCAAGGCCGCCAGGCACTTTGACCGCATCTGCGACGATCTGATCGATGCCGACGTCCTCGCCGGGTCCGAACGGTCCCACGTCGCCGCCCTGGGACGCTGCCTCCGGCGCTACCGCCGGCTGCTGCTGGCCAGGAACGTCGTGGACCTCTCCCACCTGCAGGTGTGGGCCGAAAGGCTGCTGCGGGACGACGGCATCGCCGCCCGGGCAGGCGGGGCCGTGCGCCACCTGATGGTGGACGAGTTCCAGGACACCTCCCGGGTCCAGCTGCTCATCCTGAGCAGGCTGGCGGAGCGCCATGGAAACATCGCCGTGGTCGGCGACGACGACCAGTCGATCTACCGGTTCCGGGGCGCCAGCGTGGCCAACCTGCTCCGCTTCCCGGAGCGGTTCCCTGATTGCCGGGTGCTGGAGCTGACCACCAACTACCGGTCGCACCGGGACATCGTGGCCGCCAGCCGGCATTGGATGGACACCGCCGCCGTCTGGGAGCATGAGGGGCAACGGTTTCGCTACGCCAAGGACCTGGTTCCCCACGCCCCGGAGACCCACCCGGACTATCCCGCCGTCATCTCGGTGCAGGGCCGGGGCCCCGTGGACGAGGCCCACCGGCTCGGTGAGCTGCTGCGGTTCCTGAAACAGAACGGCGTCATTGCCAGCTACGGCCAGACGGCACTGCTGCTCCACAGCGTCAGGGACAGCGTCAGCAGCCCATATCGGGATGGGCTGGAGAGTGCCGGCATACCCGTGCGCTGCGAACCCGCCGGCCACGTCCGTGTCCCTGTGGGCGGCGAGGTGCTGGTGACCACCATCCACCAGGCCAAGGGCCGGGAGTGGGACGTGGTCATCGTGGGCTCGCTCTGCGGCCCCGACAAGGCCACGGACCGCATCGGCCGCGACCTCCCGGACTGCGGCGGTTACTCCGGAGAGCCCGAGGATCTCATCGCTGACTTCGACTGGGCCCGCCAGCACCACGTGGCCTTCACCCGGGCGCGCCACCTGCTGGTGCTCACCGCTAGCAGAGTGGTGCAGGCCAGGTTCAGCTCCATCTGGGATGGAGCAGGTCGTTGGCCCGGCGTGGACCGGGAGTCCTTGGCCAGGCAGCAGTTTGGCATGGCACGCGCCCGGCCGCGGCAGACGGTTGACATTGACCACCTGGACAGGCTGGTAATCAATCTGGTTCCACCAGCGTGAGCGCATGCCTGGGTCAGGCGCCCCTGCGCTGGGGTCGGCCAGGGACCACCGTCCCAGGGTTCGCCGCATGCCGGTAGGGTTCTCCTATCGGCCATGGACGGCGTCACGCTGAGTCTCCGGCATATCCGGGGCATACTTGTCCATCCCGGCCTTGCACAACAGATGTCTGTGTCCCGGTTGATTGTGCAGAATTGCCGCGAATTCAGGGAGTGGGGGTTTCATTCACCGGCGGGTGGTGCCGTCCTGGCCGGTGGCGCTGCCTTTTTCCAGCTCGGGGTTGGTGTGGTGCCGGACGTGTTCCTGGAGCGTCTTCCCGGCCAGCATGATCCAGGCGGTGCCGCCGGCCTCGCCGCCCTGGCCGGTCTGGGCCTTGACCCAGCTGATGGTCTCCCGGTCGAGGGTCGGGGTTGCGTTCTCGATGAGGCCGGCCTCGAGGGCGGCGTTTCTCTCCCGGTGCCGGCGGTGCAGCTCAACTTTTTGCAGCGGCTTTCCCAAGAGCCCTCGCCCAGGCCCGTGTCATACAACGGTGGATGAACGATCGCAGGGGATTCAGCTCACGCCTCCGGCACGGGGACGAACGATGGAGCGGGAACAGCACGACAGGCGCGTCCGCCTGGAAAAGGAAATCATCCTGCGCGTCTGGGGTTACGGCATACCCCGAACCATCGGCCTCCCCGGCTTCATCCCGGGCTGGTGGGAGAGGGTGGCCACCAGCGGTTAGACAATCCGAACCCAACGCTGACCCAGTGGGCCGGCCTGTTTCCCGCCAATCCTGTCCCGCCCGGCGGCCAAAACCCCCTTGGAATCGCACCAGGACGCCCCGCAGTGCCGTTTTACTCCCTCCGAGGCTGTTTCTGTACCCCAAGCGGTCAAAAAGCCGGTTACGGCCCTCCACGACGGAAAGCACTACTGAGGCCGACCTCCGGGATTTCATACGGTGCTATCCCAGGACCTCGATGGCCGCAGGATCGCCCTCCTCACCGTCGTGGACATCTAGGTCGGCCTCCAATCCCCCAGCCAGTGGACCGATTCGGTCCGTCTCTCTCAGACTGAGCCAGGAAGACGCCACCGTGTTCCCTTTTGGAGAGGACGCCGATGGGCAAGCTGACAGTAGCCATCGCTGTGGGAGACTCCCAGGGGCGAGAGTTCCAGGACCTCGAGGTCACCGCCGGTACCGGCTCCACCCTCACCGCCGTCCCGAGAACGCTGCTCCAGAGCCTGGGTGTCCCATTCCAATGCCAGGCCACCTCCCGGCTGGCCGACGGCGGCACCGTCCCGGTCGACATCGGCGAGACAATGATCCGGCTCGAGGGCCAGACATTCCACACGCCCGTCATATTCGCCGAGGGCCATGACCCCGCACTCCTGGGCGTCGTCGCCCTGGGGCAGGCACTCGTCCCCGTCGCGGTCATGCGCCTCTGGCCCCCACAGGAATGTGCTCTCTCTGGCCCACAGCAGCCCAAAACCGGTGTCGCAAGCCCATCCGGCCACTTCCCAAGGCCCCGGCACCCCGGAAAACGCCCTCCATGGGCCGGGAAACAGCGATCCCGCCCCATCCGCTGTCATCAACGCCCGAGCCAGCCTGACCAAGCGATAAGCACTACCCTCGGGACATGCCGCGAAATGGTTCCAGGTGCGGCCGCGGGCCCCTGGTCCAGTGCCGCCGCGGGCCTGGGTTCGGTTCCTGGTGGCGTTCGGGCTCCACCAAGCCCACCACTCCCACCGGATCTTCGGCCGCAAGCATGCGCTCATCGCCCTGGACGCCGGCGCACCGTTCGTCCGGAGACGCTTCGTCGAACCAGGGGTGAACGACCCCGCAGGACTAGGGACAGCTCGTCTGTATGAACCCAGCCGCCGAACGGGTAAAACGTCGGAAAAGCGCCCCAACGGGGCCACAGAGCCGCATTTCCGCACCACCCGGACCCAGCACACCGCCCGCCATCACCCCCGGTCGAGAGAAAGACCACAAAGTCCAAGACCGACCCCACAGCAGGCAACCCCGATGCAGCAGGCAATCACACCTCACCAGCAGGCATTCCCGGCCCACCGTCCCGACGTCTTCGCCCACACCCTCCGCGACCGCCACACCAACGCCGCCCCGGCGGCGGACAACCTCACCCTCCACCCGGCCGACCCGGCCGACGCCCCGACCCGGGCCAAGAGCTCGCCCGGCACGACTTCCGAGTCGCCCACCCAGCGGAGGCGGCCTTGCCCGGCATCCACTCCCAGCCGAGCACCATCCACCGCCGCACCCAGCGCCCCACCAGGCTCCGCACCCGCGGCGACCGCCCGGCACCGGCCGCGTCCTGATCCTCGCCCCTTCCGGCGACCACCTGATCGAGAGCTGCCACACCCCAGGACGGCGGCGCCTAGACCAAGGTCAGCTCCCAGCAGTTCCACTCCGGCACCGGCGAGGCCGTCCTGCCCCCATAGCCCAGGACACCCCGGCCCGAGACACGCCAGGTCCGCGTCCACACCGGCGTCACCCTCCGCCTCCACCCCCAACCCACGAGGAGATGCCCGGCCAAATCACCGCAGACCACCCCCCAGACTCCTGCCCACCCCGCGCCGGCTCCGCACCAAGCTCCAAAACCTCCTCACCAGCAACGTCCCCGTCCAAAGGCCAAGCCGACGTTTTCACCCCGTCCGCCGCACCGGCCCCGGAATCACCCAAGAGCACAGACCACGCCGCCCCGCCCAAAACAGGGACTCCCGCCATTTCGCGCCGGCGCCCCGCCCGCACCGGAATCACCCGACACGACGCACAAGCAGGCCGCCGGCAAAATGACCGACCATACCTCATCCCCCGGATCCGGCCGCCCCGCGTCCGATTGCCACCAGTGCGGCTCAACCCTCGATCAGTTCCAAGACGCCGGCCCCCGCATCAACACGCCGACCATCAACGTCGCCCGATTCGCCAACACCGTCAAATCCGGCGACACCGCCCGCATCCGAAAAGTCCACGCATCCCTCGCCCAAGAGGCCCAGCGCCACCAAGGCCAACTCGAGGCCGCAACACGCGGACCCACCGGACCCGACTCCCGCCTCTTTTTCCCGATATCCCCCTAAACCTCCCGCCGACGCCGGAGCAAGCCAGAACAGCAAAACGCCCGACCGGCGGCCAAACCACCAAAACGGCCGACAACCGCCATCCACACCAGAACGGCAACACCCATCTCCTCTCCACAACCAGCACCTCCACCACCAAACCGGCACGTTCCCCAAAAACTCCCAAAATCCCGCAGCCCTCCCAATTCCACCAAACCCTGTCCGCACCCTCCACCGCCCAATAATCGCCCGGCCGCGTCAACCGGCCCAACTACGCCGACCAGCACAATCGGCCCATCGCACCAACATTCACCGCTCAACCCCCGACAGGCCCATACCGTCGTCTGACCCACACAGCCGCTTGAGCCAACTTCTGCCCGCAGACCCAACTTCTGCCACTCGCCCCACATTCCGCCCTCCGGCCTAAATTCCGTCGTACCGTCCAAAGCACCACCTGGCCCAACTTCTGCCCGCCGACCCAACTTCCGCCACTCGCCCAACTTCTGCCCGCCGGCCTAAATTCCGTCGTACCGTCCAAATCACCACCTGGCCCAACTTCTGCCCGCCGACCCAACTTCTGCCATTCGCCCCACATTCCGCCCTTCGGCCTAAATTCCGTCGTACCGTCCAAATCACGACCTGGCCCAACTTCCGCCCTCCGGCCCAACTTCCGTCGTACCGGCCAATTCATCACTCAGCCCAACTTTCGCCGTCCGGCAGCCCAAGCACCAGTTATCCCACTTCACCCCCATCCGGACATTTCACCCCTGCCGCGACAATTTCCACCCGCACCGCACTTTTCCGAAATCCCACACCCCCGTCCCAACTCTATGATCTCCCCGGATTCATCACTCGGAGGAGATCAACCGCCATGACCACCAATGCACCAAAACGCCCGGTCCGCCGCAATATCGCCTTCAACATCACCGACGACCATCCCATCGCCCGCATCGAGTCCATCGTCGGCGAGCAAAAACTCGCCGAAGCCATCACCGGCCTCCTCAACCGCTACCTCCACCTCATCGCCCGAAATTCCCTCAAGGTCTCCGACCGCGAGTTCTGCCTAATCATCGAAGCCCTGGGCGACAACTGGCGGGGCGAGCCACACCAGGTCCAAGCCATCCCACGCGATGTGGCCTCCGCCATCACCGACCACGGTCTCGACACATATTGGTCCGTCGACGGCAAACAACTCTCCAACCGCCTCGAACGCTCCTCCGTCACCGACCGCACCGCCATCGCAGAGTACGCCGTCGCCTTCCAGTCCCTCTTCTCCGCCGGCGAGATGCCGCAGACAATCCTCGGCCGCATCCGTGACCTCATCCAGCCCGCCGCGCCCACCTCCGACACCCAAGCCCGTCCCCGCAGAATATCGCCCGTTCTCTTCGACCGGGGCGACCAGGGCATAAACCCCCCAACCCCGCCCAACCCCGGTCAGACCCAAAACGACGAAGACCAAGACAACGGCGCCACCACCGACATCTTCGTCCCCAACCCCGAAACCCCGGCTCACGACGAAGATGCCACCAACTCTGCCCCCGGCCGCACCAGCCCCGAAGGCCCGATACCGACAGAAAGCGCCCCAGGCGCCGAATGACGACAATCTCCAAGATGCCGCCAACTCCGCCAATAACAGCACCAACCCCAACTCCGCCCACCCGGAGCCCAACGGCGCCGACATCGCTCACACCCTCCTGAGCACCCCAACCCCCGGTCCGGTGAATTCCGCCCCGCCGCCGCCATCCCGCACCGCGGGGCAATTCACCGCAGCCCGCCCTTTCACCGAAATGCCGGGCATCCGCCCAAATCGCGGCCCAGCGACTTTTCCCTCACCCTGCCCAAAATCCCCATTCCTCCCCCGGACCCACCATCACCCACTTCTGCAGCGTCCCGCCAATTTCCATCCCCCGCCACCAAAATGCGGTGACGCCCTCCGGACTCACCCTCTCCACATTTTCACCCGGGAGCTTCATCCCGCCAGCCCGGCACCCTCTCCACGTTTTCGCTCCAAGACCTCCAATCCGCCACTCGGCACATGTTCCACACATTCTCTCAAGGAGCTCACTCTCGCCTGCCCTTCACTATTTCCACATTTTCTCTCCGGGAGCTCCGTATCACCCGCCCTCCATTTTCTCCACGACCACACCTCCGCTCATCACCTCCTCATCACCCGGTCCCAGCCCGTCCGGACACCCACGTCTCCACACCGTCCCGGATCCCCGTCCACACCCCACTTTTCCAGCCCATACCAGGCCCGAATCAGCCCCGTTCCATCCCCTCCCCCAGGGCCCCTTTTCGACCCCGTCCCAACACCCCCCAAAATGCCCCAATTTTCTGCCCGAACATGAATAACACCACCCATACCTATGATTTCGTATCTAATCCCTTTGACATACAGGCCCCCTATACCCCCCCCTTTTTGCCCGAACATGAATAACACCACCCTCAAAGCTGACCCCCAATACGGGAGGTTCCCATAGGGGGTAGAACATGAATAACACCACCCTTACAGCTAACGTACAGATTCAAAAGGTACCAAGTTAAAATTTTTTGGCCCTTTCTGCCCTTCAGAGGCCATTCGTATCTGTGACCCCTCCACTCCCTGACCATCGGAAAAAACGTCTCTCCGCCCGCTCCACCCCCGAACATCAATAACACCCCCTCCAAAGCTGACCCCCACCACGAGCCTCCCATCTGGCAGCCCGAACATGAATAACACCACCCTCAAAGCTGACTCCCAATACGGGAGGTTCCCATAGGGGGCCGAACATGAATAACACCACCTCGGCTCCCTATGTATGCCCTCCAGACAGCCCTCAAAAAACACCCCAAAAACCCCGAAATCGGGCCCCCGGAGAGAAGAAATACAATACCAAATCACACCGGTCCCGCCGACCCTGGAAATGAGGCCCTCACCGGCCAATCCGGCCCTTCAACCCAACGATCCCAGGCCCAGTCAACCCAGGAGCCACGACCAATAAAATGAACCAACCACCCGCCCAAAACACGCGCCGACACCGCCCAACACACGCCCCCGGGCGCCCCAACTGCGCGCTACCCACCCGACCTCCACCCCCGCATCAGGCAGTCCCCACACCGCAAGAACCGGTCACTCCGCGTCCCCCATCCCCGCCGTCAGCGGATAAAACCACCCTTCCAGCCCGTCACCAAACCGTCAAAAAAGCCTCCCCCTACCCCTCATCCACCACCAGGAATACACCATCATGAGCACCTCCACCGGCCCCGGACCCTCCAGAATCCCCGGCCCCAACCGGGCCGGAGACCCCTCAAAATGCCGCTGCGGCTCCCCCCCGACCGCGTTCAAACGCAACCCCGTCGCCAGCATTCCGGCCCGCTGCCTGCTCTGCGCCGCCATTGACCGCTACCAGATCGAGGCCCAAGGACAGCGCGATCTCCCCGTTCCAGAGCACATCAGGCGCACCCCCGCAGCCCTGATACACCCCCACGACACCGTCTGGAACCACCGGGCTCTCGCCATCGAGGAGCTCAATCGCGGCAGGAATGTGGTCGTCGCCACCCCCACCGCCTCGGGTAAAACCCTGGTATTCCACCTCCACACCTTCGCCATGCTGCACCACGATCCCCAGGCCGCCACCCTCGTCCTACCCGGCCAAGGCACTCGCCAACGACCAACTACTCCGCTGGAAGCAGGCCGCAACCGTTGCCGAACTCTCCCCCGACTGCATCAAACAGATCACCGGAGACGTCCCCGTCCGCCAGAGACAGCAGCTCCTGGCCGCCGGATCCGTGGTCATCATGACCCCCGACGTGGTCCACGCCTGGCTCCTGCGCAGCGCCCACACCGGCCCCGTGGCCGCCTTTCTCCGCCGCCTCCGCCTCGTCATAACCGACGAGGTACACGTCTACGAGGACGTCCTCACGCCCCGAAATGCCAACCATTCGCGTGCCCCCTCCCCCCTATCAACCCGCCAAACCACCGCTCCAGCCGGTCACAAAACGCCCAAAACCGTCTCCCCCTACGACCCATCCACCACGAGGAAGACGCCGTCATGAGCACCTCCACCGGCCCCGGACCCTCCCGAATCCTGGGCGCCTCCCCCCTATCAGCCCGCCAAACCACCGCTCCAGCCGGTCACAAAACGCCCAAAACCGTCTCCCCTATCACCCACTCGCCACGAGAAACACACCATCATGAGCACCTCCACCGGCCCCGGACCGTCGAGAATCCCCGGCCCCACCCGGTCTGGAGACCCCGCAACATGCCGCTGCGGCTCCCCTCCGACCGCGTTCAAACGCAACCCCGTCGCCAGCATTCCGGCCCGCTGCCTGCTCTGCGCCGCCATCGACCGCTACCAGATCGAGGCCCAGGGACAGCGCGATCTCCCCGTTCCAGAGCACATCAGGCACACCCCCGCAGCCCTGATACAGCCCCACGACACCGTCTGGAAGCACCAGGCCCTGGCCATCGACGAGCTCAACCTCGGCAGGAATGTCGTCGTCGCCACCCCCACCGCCTCGGGTAAAACCCTGGTATTCCACCTCCACACCTTCTCCATGCTCCACCACGATCCCCAGGCCGCCACCCTCGTCCTACCCGGCCAAGGCACTCGCCAACGACCAGCCCCTGCGCTGGAAGCAGGCCGCAACCAGCGCCGGACTCTCCCCCGACTGCATCAAACAGATCACCGGAGACGTCCCCGTCCGCCAGAGACAGCAGCTACTGGCCACCGGATCCGTGGTCATCATGACCCCCGGCGTGGTCCATGCCTGGCTCCTGCGCAGCGCCCACACCGGCCCCGTGGCCGCCTTCCTCCGCCGCCTCCGCCTCGTCATAACCGACCAGGCACATGTGTAAGAGGATGTCCTCAGCACCAACGCGGAGTTCATCTTCCGGGGCCTCCCAGCGGCCGTAAGTGCGCCCAACCAGCACATGACCAACCTGGCTGGCCAGCCCTTCTGCAGGGTCGACGTGGCCGATAACGCTCGCTTGTCGGGTCAATTTCCCCGACAGAATCCGGATAACCCGGCAGCAGGACGCCCAGCTGTTCAGCGTCAACTACTTTTGCCGGTTGGCGCAGATTATTCTTGCCGGTGCACCTCCTGTTCCTGACCTTGTTGCTGCGCCACTCCGGTTCTGTAGCTGGGCACGTCAAACTCCAGGATGACGGAGTGGTGGACCACCCGGTCAATCGCCGCGGCGGTGGCCATGGGGTTGGCGCAGATGCGCTCCCACTCCGAGAAGACCAGATTGGAGGTGATGCCCAACGATCTCCGTTCGTAGCGTTCGGCGATGAGGGTGAAAAGGACCTCGGACTCCTCGGCGCCCTGGGGCAGGTAGCCCAGGTCGTCGAGAGGCAGGAGGTCGAAGTTGTCCAGCCGGCGCAGTTGTCGGGGCAGGGTCAGGTCGCGCTTGGCTGCGAGGAGTTCCTGCACCAGGCGGTAGGCTGGAGCGAAGAGGACGGAGTGGCCGGCTTCCACCAGCCGGTGGCCCACGGCGCACAGGGCGTGGGTCTTGCCGGTGCCGGGCAGGCCGAAGGCCAGGACGTTGCTGCCGTGTTCGGTGAAGTCGCCATTGGCCAGCTGGTCCAGTTGCTGCCGCAGCGACAGGGGCATCCGGTCGTGCTCGAAGGTCTCCCAGGTCTTGCCCGAGGGCAGCCGGGACGCGGTGCGCAGCCGGTCGATGCGCCGTTGACGGCGGTCCTCGGCTTCCTGCTCCAATACCTCCAGGAAGGTGGACAGGGCATCCCCATGGCTGGCGGCGGTGAAACGAGCCACCGACTGGGCCCAGGGTGGGCAGCTTGAATTGGTGGCATAGCTGGCCGATGCGCTCCTGCATGACACTGGTGTCCGTCATCGGCACACCCCCGCCGCAGCCAGGCTGCCCATCAGCAGCCGGTCATAGACTTTCAGGTCGGGCTGGCCGGACAGAGTCAGCGCCGGCGCTTCGGGCACCTTGGGTTCGGCCAGTTCCCGCACCACCGCGTAGTCGAAGGACTCCCCGGTTTCCAGCAGCAGGGACAGGGCGCTGTCCACCGTGGCCTCCATGGTGGTTGCCGGTGGTCGCCGGTGGTCTCCGCCAGATGCAGGATGCGCACGTACTCCACGTCGGCGCGTTCGCCGCGCCACCGTTTGGGGGCGTCGTAGGTCATACGGAGGTGGCGGGTTGGAAACAGCTGCTCCCGGAAGCGGTAGCGGGCAAAGGCCCCGGGCTTGCGCACCAGAGACCCGATGACGTGTCGGTAATTGACGTTGGTCTCCCCCTCACCGCGCCGCCGTCGCCGCCGCCTGAGTTGGCGTGCAATGTAGTGACACCGGCCCGGCAACGGACACCGGGGTAAAATGAGATCACAGGAGGATTGAATCAGCCATGTCAGAACCGGGCGAGGAACGATTCATCCCGGCCCTGTCCCGCGAGGACGGGGTGGTGCGTGGGTACGCCGCCCGGTTGCTGGGCATTACCGGCGAGGGCGAAGTGCTTCCGTACCTCTTGGAGGCACTGACGTCCGGCTCACCGCCCACCCGCGGAGCTGCGGCGCAAACGCTGGGAGACCTGGGGGATACCGACGCCGTGCCGGGCCTGGCCGCCGCACTGACTGACCCCGACGGAGACACCCGGGCCAGCGCGGCGCGCTCGCTCGGGAAAATGACCGCCATGGAGGCAGTGCCGGGACTCAAGCTGCTCCTGGCTGACAGACACGAGGCCGCGAGGGCCGCTGCAGCCTGGGCCCTCGGTGAGACCGGAGATTTCAGCGCCGGGCCCGCTCTTGTTCCGCTGCTGGATGAAGAAAGCCCCCTTGTGAGGCGGGAGGCGGTCCGGTCCCTGGGAAAGTTCAGGGAGCGTGGCGCGATACCCCAGCTGGTGAGAGCGCTGTCCGACCACGACGAAACTGTCCGGGAACGGTCGGGATGGGCACTGTGGGAGATGAGGGCCAGGGAGGCGGTGCCGGCCTACACGGAGGCCCTCAACGACAGGGACCACCCCCTGCTGGAGGTGGCTGCGGAGGCCCTGGGGACCCTGGGAGACGAACACTCTGTGCCAGCACTGGTCAGGGCAATGGAGCGATTGAACCCGTCGGTGCAGATAAAGGCTGCCCGGTCGCTGGGACAGCTGAAGGACCGGAGTGCTGTCCCTGCCTTGGTAAAGGCCCTGAGGGCTTTTGAACAGCGGGTGCGCCGGGAGGCTGCCTGGTCCCTGGGCGAACTGGGCGGCCAGGAGGCCGTGCACGGGCTGGTGTCAGTCCTCAACCACCGTGATGCCGTGCTGGTGTCAGAGGCCGAACAGGCACTGAGGAAGCTCAATGACCCCGAGATGATGCCTGGCCTGATCGAGGTCCTGGCTACAGGTGGCGAGGGCGCCCGGTTGGCGGCGATCAGACTCCTTGGGGACCTGGGACTTCCGGAGGCTGCGTCCGGCTTGATCCCTGCGCTGGACGACCCCGAGTCGCTCGTGCAGTCCCAAGCGGCCGAGGCCCTTGGGAGAATTGGCGCCACCCAGGCCATCCCGCACCTGCTGGCCAAACTGAGGGGTTCCCCCACATCTGCCGTCAGCGCGGCCCGGGCCCTGAGGCAGCTGGGCAGCAGGCACGGCGTCCGGGAGGAGTTGCAGGACCTGCGAGCACCCGAGACCTGGCGGAGGAGCAAGGCCGCCGAGGTGCTGGGAATACTGGGTGGGCCTGAGGCCCTGGCGGCCCTGCTGGAGGCACTTAGTGACGAGGACTTGGCCGTGCGGGCTGCTGCTGCCAAGGGGTTGGCAGAGCTGGGCGGCAATGACGAGGAACATTTCCGCAAGGAAGCCATACCGGGACTGCTCCGGGTACTGAGGGACGACGGCCGTATGGCGCGCCTGGCCGCCGCTGAAGGATTGGGGGCACTGGGAGATAAACAAGCCGAGGACGCTCTCCTTGAAGCGCTGTCGGACGAGGAGGGACTGGTCAGGCGGGCCGCCCTCCGGTCGCTGCGCCAACTTGAATGCGAACTGCCTGGACCGTACCTGGTCAGGGCCCTGGAGGATCCGGACCCATTCGTGCGCGAGGAGGCGCGTTTCTGGCAGGGCGACGAAGGATAGAGGGTATACTGCGGGTGCAAGGCACTACCACTGCCGCGCTGGGGTCATCGGCAATAGGGCAGCAGATCTAGTGGTCGTTGTTCTGGGGATTCTGGCTGCGATGAGGCGACAAACGCCCCTTTTCCGCCACTGGCGGAAATGGTGACAGCCCAGCCTTGTCAGGGGGTGGCGGAAAAGGTATGGTGAAAACCGCGCCTTAGATCCAGCCTCGGCAATGAAGCACCATGACCACCTACGGCTACATCCGCACCAGCAAAGGCCACGACCCCGACCGGCCCGGTATGAACCCCGAGACCCAGCGCCGCGACCTCATCAACGCCGGCGTCCCCGAGCGCAACATCCACTCCGACATAGATGTCTCGGGCTACGCGGGCGTGGCAACCCGCAGCGCCTGGCGTTCGCTGGACTCCAAGCTCAAAAGGGGGGACACCCTGGTCCTGTCGGCACTGGACCGCTTGGGCCGACGGTCCCTTGATGTAATGTGGTCCATCTACGACCTAGTGAACCGCGGAGTCCGGCTTCGAAGCCTCGCGGCCAACGAGCCTTGGGCGAAGGGTCTTGACGCCGACCCTGAGAGCATGGAATGGATGACGGCGATGCTGATCGCCCAGGTCTGCGCCTTCTCGGCCCAGCTCGAGCGCCAATCCATCGCCCGCCGCACCAGGGCCGGCCTCGAGCGAGCCAGGGCCGAGGGAAAACGCCTTGGCCGTCCTCCGGTGCTGGACGAAGACCAACTCACTGCCATCCGGCAGGATCTGGAGGAGGAAATGTCAGTGGCAGCAGTGGCCCGAAAGTTCGGTGTGCCCCGGTCCACGCTCCGCGGAGCGCTCAACCGCACCGACTAGGACATGAAGACGTTTGGTTAACCTGAATCGCGCTGCAGACGCCGGTGCTTACTGCAGCTCGTGCGCCGCGGACATCATGACCAGGGCCCTCGATCCCTAATTCCGCCGACGTCGCAAGAAACTTCCACCAGGACAACAGCAACTTCCAGCCCGTCCGGGGGCGACGTCGGCTAGGTCATCGCGCCAACCGCCTCTTTTCAGGTCCTGACGCGGCTGGAGGGAGACGCCGTTCCCCTGGAAACGCTGGCGACGCAGGCAGCAGTTGTTCGATGAAACCGAACAACTCGCACCCCCTGGAGCTCCCCGCAATCCGTCCGAACCCCCCCGGAGTCGCCCTTAAGGCGCACGACAATTACACTTATCGTCCCTCCGACGGGAGATCTCCGTGAGTGCACCGGAGCGCTGGCTTTCGATCGTCCCAGCGGAGCTCCTGCTGATCGGCCGCCGCCTGCGCAGCTGGACATCAACGCAACATCCGGCTGGACACAGGCTGCAACTGGGTTACAGCCAAGGCCAGATCTCGCCCCGGTGGGAGCAGGCGGGTTCGTGGCCCGCTCCTCCATGCCGCAGCTGTGGTGCCGTGCCAAGACCAGTCTATTCGCCGCCCCAGGATGCCTCTTGGCATCAGACCATTGCGAAACTGGAGCTTGTCTCCCGGGAAAAGGGGTGATACGCTGGTACGTAATTCGTAATCAAAATGCCCCAGTACCACTGGGCGACAATCAAAGCGACCGGACGGGTCGAAACTGGCGGGTTATCGGGTAAAGCAGGAAACTGCTGAGCGGGTTCGAGCCCCGCGGCCCCTCGGGGTCAGACCGCCGGTACACCTTATCCGTCCGGTACTGCTCTATCGCATGCTGCGGAATCCAATGAGCCCCGACGTTTCCCGGGTGGGTCGAAGCCAATGGGTTATCTATTGCAACGATCCCACTGGCACAACTCATCTGCCCGGGGCCAGAACGAACAGACTGGAAAGACATAGATGATGACAGTCAGCGAAATCCTGAAGACAACCGGATACGGCCTGTTCAATGCCGCCAGCCACAAGGGTGGCGGGTATTGCGCTGCGGGTATCCCAAGTGGGACAGGATCACGGGGTTGCCTGGGCCGCATGTATTTGCCCAAATCCCCCAAGGAGCCGTCACCGGTATAACAGCAACGGACATCCGTTGAACGCAGAGACCCTGGCGGGTCGATGCCGGTGGGTTATCAGCAAAGTAACCACCGGCGCCAACTCATCCGCCAGGGTCTTTTTAATTTTTATATTGAGGAGGTCGAAGCCGAAATGACCTACCTGAACCGCGTCATCGAACCCCCGACTCCGCAGTCAGAGCCACTGCCGGGCATGGTCCCCAACAGCGCCGGAGGCCACGCCTACCCGGTGGACGACTTCACCCGGCTGCGCCGGTTCCTGGTCCTGGGCTCCGAGGGTGGCAGCTACTACGCCTCGGAGAGGAGGCTGACCCTGGAGAACGCCCAGGCCGTGCGCCGGTACATTGAGACCGACGGCCCGGCCGCCGTGCGGGAAATCGTCGCCGTCAGCGAGGAGCGCCGGGCGCCCAGGGTGGGCCCGGCCCTGTTCGCACTGGCCCTGGCCGCGTCCCACGGTGACGGCGAGACCAGGGCTTTGGCCTTCCAGTCCCTGCCCCGGGTGGCCCGCACCGGCAGCCACCTGCACGAGTTCGCGGGATACGCCGACTCCATGCGTGGCTGGGGCCGCGGCCTGCGCCGGGCCATCGCCGACTGGTATGCTGCCCGGCCTGCGGCCGACGCAGTCTACCAGGCGGTCAAGTACCGCAACCGCTACGGCTGGGCCCACCGGGACCTGCTGCGCAAGGTGCACGCCAGGGCCGAGGGGCCGCTGAACGAACTGTTCGCCTGGGTCACCCAGGGGAAGCTCCCGTCGGACGACTCGGACCTGCGGCTGGTGCACGCCTTCGAGCAGGCGAAGACCGCCGACGCTGACACCCTGGCCGATCTGATACGGGAGCACCGGATGTCCTGGGAGATGGTGCCGGCGGCGATGATGGACCGGAAAGAAGTGTGGCAGGCCCTCTCCGAGGACATGCCGGTGACCGCCTTCGTCCGCAACCTGGCCACCATGACCCGGCTGGGAGTGATCAGCCCGATGGACTCGGCCCGCGCCTGCGAGGTGCTGGGGTGCATCGGCACCGAGCGGGGCAGGGTCCACCCCATCGGGGTGCTGTCAGCCCTGCTGACCTACCGGAGTGGCAAGGGCGTCCGGGGTCAGCACACCTGGGAGCCGGTGTCGCAGGTGGTGGACGCATTGGATGCCGCGTTCGAACGGTCCTTCAGCCAGGCACCGCAGACCGGCTGCCGGTTGTACCTGGGCATCGACGTTTCCGGCTCCATGGGCCACGGCGAGGTGGCCGGAGTGCCGAACCTGACGCCCCGCATGGCCGCGGCAGCCATGGCCATGGCGGTGGCCCGGCGGGAGCCCAACCACTACCTGGCGGCCTTCGCCAGCAGGAGCGGCACGAACACCAGGTACCGGCGGGATGCTGAGATGGTTCCACTGGACATCACCGCCCGGGACAGCATCGCCGACGCGGTGCGAAAGACCCAGGCGCTGCCCTTCGGGGGCACCGACTGCGCCTTGCCGATGCTGGACGCCCTGAAGAAGGGGATTCCGGCGGACTGCTTCGTGGTGCTCACCGACAGCGAGACCTGGGCGGGGCAGATCCACCCGCGGGATGCCCTGCGCAGGTACCGGGAGGAGACGGGCCTGGCGGCCAAGCTGGTGGTGGTGGCCATGGTGTCCAACGGGTTCACCATCGCCGATCCAGAAGACGGCGGGATGCTGGACGTGGTGGGGTTCGACGCGGCTGCACCGCAGCTCATCGCTGACTTCGCCGCCTCGACACTTGTCAGGCAATCCGCTGTCGCTGACCCGGCAACGGACACAAAGGAATGGTAAATTCAAAGGAGGCATGAATCAGCCATGTCGGAACCGGGCGAAGAACAATTCATTCCGGCCCTGTCCCACGAGGATGCGGTGGTGCGAGGGTACGCTGCGCAGATGCTGGGCATCGCCGGCGGATCCGAGGTGCTGCCGTTCCTCATGGAGGCACTGAGGTCGGACTCCACGCCGACCCGCCGGGCAGCTGCGGAAACACTGGGAAACCTGGGAGATGCCGTCGCCGTGCCGAGCCTGGTCGCCGCAATGACGGACCCCGACGGAGACACCCGGGCTCGCGCCGCCCGCTCTCTCGGGAAGATGGTCGCCACGGCAGCAGTGCCGGAACTCAAGCTGGTCCTGGCTGACGACCATGAGGGTGCCAGGGCAGGTGCTGCCTGGTCCCTCGGCGAAACCGGAGACCCCGGCGCCGGTCCCGCGCTTATTCCACTGGTTGACGATGACAGCGCGCTTGTGAGACAGGAGGCGGTCCGGTCGCTGGGAAAGATCGAGGAGCGCGGCGCGATACCCCAGCTGGTAAGAGCGCTGTCCGATCCTGACGAAACTGTCCGGGTGCGTTCAGGCTGGGCTCTCTGGGAGATGAGGGCCAGAGAGGCGGTGCCGGCTTTTACCGAGGCTCTCTACGAGAACGACAACCCCCTGCGGGAAGTGGCGGCGGAGGCCCTGGGGACCCTGGGAGATGAACACTCTGTGCCAGCGTTGATCAGGGCAATGGAGCGATGGAACCCCGCGGTTCAGATAAGGGCCGCCCGGTCGCTGGGGCAGCTGAAGGACCGTCGTGCGGTCCCTGCTCTGGTCGAGGCGCTCAGTCGCTACGAGCCTGCGGTACCCCGTGAGGCTGCCAGAGCCTTGGGCGAACTGGGCGGCGAGGAGGCCGTGAATGGGCTGGTTTCAGCACTGACCCACTATGACGCCATGCTGGTGTCAGAGGCCGCACGGGCACTGAGGAAGCTCAAAGACCCTCAGGCGGTGCCCGGTCTGCTGGAAATTCTGGGCGCAGGAGGCGAGAATGGCCGGTTCGCGGCAATCAGACTCCTCGGGGGCCTGGGACGTCTTGAGGCTGCGCCTGGCCTGATACGTGCACTGGACGATCCCGACTCGGTCCTGCAGTCCTATGCGGCCGAGGCGCTGGGGTGGATGGGTGCGACCCAGGCCATCCCTCACATGCTCGCCAAGCTCAGGGGTTCCTCAATCAATGCCAGCAGTGTGGCCCGGGCCCTGAGGCAACTGGGCAGCAGGCACGGGATCCCGGAGGAACTGCAGGACCTGCGAGCCCCCGAGGCCTGGCGGAGGAGCAAGGCCGCCGAGGTGCTGGGGATACTGGGAGGCCCGGAGGCCCTGCCAGCCCTGCTGGAGGCACTTGGAGACGAACAATGGACCGTGCGGGCGGCAGCGGCCAAGGGACTGGGAGAGCTGGGAGCCAATGACGGGGAAGATGTCCGCCGGGAGGCCATGCCGGCGCTGCTGCACGCATTGAATGGCGACGAACCGATGGTGCGATCAGCGGCTGCTGAAGGCTTGGGGGCGCTGGGAGGAAAGGAGGCGGAGGATGCTCTTCAAGGAGCGCTGTCGGACGAGGACGGATCAGTTAGATTGTCCGCCCTCCGGTCGCTTCGCCGGTTGGGATCCGAATTGGCTGAGCCATATCTGGTCAGGGCCCTGGAAGATCCGGACCCATTCGTGCGCAATGAGGCGCGTCTCTGGCAGGGCAACGAAGGATAGAGGGCATACCGTTGGGTTCAGGGCACTGTCATCTGCCGTGCTGGGGCCATCGGCAACAGGTCGGCAGGCCTGACCGTGGCTCACCGCCGCCCGCCAATGGCTCCGCCCGGGGCTCCAACGCCTTTTTGACACAGTTCCTTGAGACACCTTCATGATACGCGCCGCACGCCGGGCCAAGAGAGCCCAGGCGTACATCTGCGCACCCCTGCATTTGCTTGGGAACAACTGCGGCCGGGCGGGTTTTCTACCTTCGGCCCTGGGCCGGTCCAGGCCTGCCTTTATCCTCTCGCTGGTGGATTCGACCTGGTAGGCCCCCTGGGCCAGCATCATCCTCTGAAAGAGCTTGGCTGCGGCACTGTCATCGGCGGTGTTGATGTTTTCCCTGATGGCTACAATGCCGATGTTCTGATTGGTGAGGTCCGCCTGGATCCTTACTCCCTCGTCGAAATTCCGGCTGAACCGGTCCAGCCAGGCCACGACGACGGTGTCCCTGGGCTGCACCCTTGTCATCAGCTCGTTCCAGGCTGGCCGGGACATGGAGCTGCCGGTCATCTCGTCCGCAAGGATGTGCTCCTCACGGATTCCGAATTCCTGGAGGCTGTGGAGTTGTGTCTCAAGGTTCCGGGTGGCGTCTTCGGTCTTGCTGACCTGGGCGTCGCCATATGTGACGGGGCGGACATTCGTCATAGCGGACCTTGTGCGAATCACACTTCGGGACTTCTGTAGCAGCCGCCGGGTAGGGGCTCACGACATCGACCTCGAACAGGGCTCGACACGTGCTTGGCAGGCTATGCGGCCTCTATCAGACGATTATTGGTGAGTGGGTGTGGGTTTCAAATATCGCGAAACCGTTGAGCCAAAGGTTTCTGCTAAAACTCTCAACTGAGCACATTTTCGTGATCTGGCATTTAGACATATCCAATTCCGCCCTGCGAACTAACTTGAAATTCATCTGCACATCTTCCGGCGCTCCGTTTTCGACGAATATCGTACGCAGCTCCTCAGACGGACTATCAAGTATTCGCTGGTACTCCTTTAACTCGTACACGAGCTTGTACGCTAAGAACCTGCACAGAATGCTGTGTCCGTCAGCCATGGTTCCGAACCCGAGCGGAGCGATGGCCCGCCCTGCTACTTCGTGAACTAGATTTGCGTGTTTTCGCCGAAGTTCCCTTTTCTCAGGATCGGTGACCGTGCTGCCCTGAACCCTGTGAAGTAAGCGGCTTTCCGTCAAATCCGGCCAGTTGTAATGCACAATGGACAGTAGGTCTTGGCGCACCCACTGAAGGTTTTCAGAATCACTGTGCGGTCTCACGTCGACGAAGAAGACATCCTGATCAGCAACTATCACAAAGAGCAACCAATCGGACCGCTCGACGAAACCATCTTTGCCGTTCTTGCGACTTAGATGCAGGTGATGCATGGCGTAGTCCCACAGGAGACCGTTTGACTTCTTTGGCTCGGTATTGTTTACCTCCCTCGATAGGAACGGTATCACTGTGCCGCCACTTTCGAAGAGGTGCCGGAGATAGAAAACCGTCCCCCACGCTTCTAAAGCTTTTTCATGGACTTTCGGGTCAGTTTCTCGAGAGAGGTTTCCCAGGGAATCGTGAATTTCCTCTGAGAAGTGGACCTTGCGGGGAACGGGTTCTATCCTGCGAATGCGCATTTCGAGGTGGCGACTAGCCAAGCGATCTAGGTCGGCGGATTCTGGGAAAGAAATTCCCTGATGCCGAAATTCAGAAACGATTGCCAGTTTGAGATCAGATAGAAAATCCATGCCCTTGATGCTCCGTTTGATCTACGCAAACGTAGTTTCCGATAAGCCGACGTAATTTTGTCTTCTACCGCTCAAGAAAGGGCGCTTTTGTGCAGGTCCCGTTCGATCAATCATTCAGCGTTGCTGGAGTGCTAAAAAACACCTCTCAACAACAATTGTCGCAGAAAAAGTGCGTGACGGCTTTGTTGTGAGGCTAGACACCCTACACCGACTAGTGTATTAGAACCGCAGGCCAGCAAGACTAATTGTCGTTGATCAGCAGGTAACTCAGCTTTGTCGTGGTGTTGATCTGGTCGGTCTCAAACTTTGTTTCGTTTAAGGCGATGCAAAGCATGAGTCATCCCGGAGTTTGGTGGCAGGCAGTGAAGTGAGGGGGATAGGATAGCCACAGGGCGCTCAGGGCAGCGCGGAGTCTGGGGAGCGGTATCGCGGCTTGGCGGTACCGCTCCCCTGTTCTATGGCACCAGTGCCGGAGAAGGTTCTGTAGCATAGACGCCAGTTCAGGGGCCAGCAGGGAGAGCAGGAAGGCATAGACCAGGCTGACCATGAGCAGCAGTTTGAGCCGGTTTTCCCAGAACCAGAGCCTTGGGCTCTCCATGGCCAGATCCGTCTTGCAGGCCCGGTAGCACATCTCAACCTGCCAGCGGCGGGCATAGGCCAGGACCACCCGCCAGGCGTCATCGTTGGTGGAGACGGCTTCATTGGTCAGCAGGTACCAGGGAGTGCGGCCCCTGCCGGGTCTGGAGACCACCAGCCACAGCTCATCGTCAAGCTGGGGATGGCTCACCGGGACGGCCACGATGCCGGTCTTGCGGTGTTGACGGCGGCGGGTATCCCAGATCTGGCGGTGGTCTTGCGAGCGTTTGCCTCGGGTGATCTGCCAAGCAGGACGTTCTCCCTTGGCATCGGACAGACGGTAGCGGGTGGGCCAGCGCACGATAAACCGCAGTTGGCGTCCGCACAGTTCCCCGAGCCAGGGGGCGCCGGCGAATCCCCGGTCGAAGACGTGGATCACCCGCCGCTGCCAGCCTGCGGCGCATTGGGACAGCAGGGAGACGGTTTGTTCCCGCCGGTGGCTGGCCAGTTGGCCCCGGCTGGTCCACCAGCGCATGGCGGCCAGGGCGGGAGGTCCCTGCATTCCGGCCACCAAGACGGTGAGCCATTGCAGGCCGGGCACGAATACCGGTGGTCCTGACGGAGGATTGTAGTAACCGGGCTTGATGCGCTTGAGGCGTGCCGCCTTGCTGGAGCGGACCGGGCACAACCCCTCCAGGGCGATGCTTTCCGGCTTCTCCAGCACGCTCTCGTCCCAGATGGCCAGGGCCGTCCCGCCCTGCTGCTCCAGCCAGGTCAGGCACTGCTCCGCCCGGTGCCAGAGGAACCTCTCCAAGAGAGTGTGGCACCACTTGGGAGAGCGCAGCAGGTTACTGAGCCGTTTGGTGCCGGCCGGGGCCTGTGCCGGGGAGAGAATGTGGGCGCCCAACTCGCTGAGCAGCAGTCCCGAACGGGAGTGGCGCAGGCGCACGATGGCAACCAGGGCCAAGGAAAAGGTGCGCACCAGACGCCGGTCGATCTGCCGGTCCAGCCATTGCTCCAAAGGCCCGATAAAAGATTGCAACAGATTGGCAACCTCCTGCCCTTGCTCCCACCCCGCCCCATGCCGCAACATAAGAAAAGACCCCTTCCGGTGAATGGTGTGTCCACAAACCCATTTCACCTCAAGGGGTCTTACTTTGTGCCTGTATCTCTAAACGGCTTTCCGCGTCTTTACCAAACTCCGGGATGACTCATGTCGTATGGTGATAGCTCTGCGCTTGGTGGGCCTAAACTGTGGTGGTGGTTGGCGCCCGTGCTGGCCGTGGTGGGAGATTTCTAAGGGTCCTTGGTCCGGGGAGCCGGGTTGGGGAGTGCTGCTGGAGCTCTTCATCCCTGGTCAGTAGGTGTCCGAGGCGTCAAGCCTGCCGCTGTCAGAGGCTCATTGTCCCGTCCGACAGGTGCGGAGTGAGCTGGAGCTTGCCTCTCGTCTTGTCGTACAGCAGCTGGCAACGGTCGATCACGTCCCTGCCCAGTAGAGACGGCAGGTTTCTGTTGCCCCGGTCGGGCACCGCTACCGCCAGTTCTGTCTGGAAGTAGACCAGTCTTGTCTTTCGCCAGGGCCAGGGCCTCTCTTGGAATGCGATGAAGGCTGGTACCGTGGCGTAGCTGATCGTGCCTCCGATTCCCCTGCTTGTGCCCGTCGGGATCAGGTCCTGCGTGCTTATTCCCAGTATCCTCGCCCCGGCGGGCTGGATGAAGGTGTTGTCTGCGCCAGTGTCCAGCAGCAGCGCGATCGCCTCCGGGGCCGGCTGCAGGCCAGGGACCACCACGTAGGCCCGGACATACGGGCGGCCGGCAGGGTCGAAGTATCCCTCGATCACAGAATCAACGCTCCTCCATCCGGGTCGATGTAACGGACCAGGTATCCGTTCCTGTTGCTCCCCGACTCCTCGATAAGCTCGAACAGCCTTTCCAGGGCTTGTTCTTCGTCCTCTTCCGAGGAGTCCTTGGGGACCGGGACGTTGGCTATCATGCCGTCAGGCCCCATGGCGATCCAGTGCCGGGGGTACTGTTCCAAGATGCGGCTGTACTCCTTGTCCAGCTGGTCGTTGGCCTGCCGCAGGCCGTCAAAGGCTGCCTGTACAGCCTTCGGTCCCCCGGCCTGGGTCACTGCTTGCATGAAGTCGTCCTTGGTGAGGGCCTGGGCGGTCTTTTCCTTGTTCATCTTCCCCTCCGGTGGCTGGGAAGCCGGTGTAGTCTGTGGTTGGTTATTCGGCAGTCGGGATTTGTTGCTTTTGCAATTATACAGAGTGAGGCAGCACGTTCCTCGAGTTCATGATGAGAAAGGCCCAGCTAGGCTGGGCCCTCCTTCTCCGGGCTTTACACGACGAGTCTTTCTTGGTTCCGATTCATTGTGCAGACTCTGTTTCACTTCGTGTTAATTCCCATTCATTGTGCAAAGCCGGGCGGGGCTATGCCGGGAATCCGTTCCCGGCTGCGGGCTGATTTTTCTGAGCGCCGGGGATGCTCACCGAGCATCCCCGGCTATTTTGCTTGGGTTACTGGGGTGTGAAGTCCAGCTCTCCGGATACTTCTCCCCCGCATAGGACGCGGTCGTCCGTGATGATGGCACAGCCGTAGCCCTCCTCCAGGGCCACGTCCTTGCAGGTGGCCTCCGGGAATTCCAGAATTGGGTTGATTGTTCCCTCAGAGAAAGTTGTCCCCAATGTGGTTAATCAGGGTCATTGGGACAGTGATATTCACGAACATCAGGACACCCTGAGCGCCGTTGGTTTGGGCTAGTATCAGGTTACAGAGGCGGGGTCAGTCACCTTCTACACGCCCAGCAGCGCCCGGTGTGGAGACTGGCGCTCCCGGTAGCCTGACCCCTCGATGACGATCTGGTAGCTGGCGTTGGACCGCCGGTCCCGGGCGCTGTTGCCCAGGATGGCGGCATCGAATAGACCGAGCCATTCGTCCACGGCGCGTTTGCTCGTGATGACGAATATGGAAGCCCGGTGCCGGTTGAGTATCAGCTCGTCGAGATCGGCGGACTGCTGGGCGGTGAACCGGTGCCGGCCCAGGTCGTCCAGAATGAGCAGATCAGGCGTCTGGAACGACCTGAAGGTGCGGTCCACGGAGTTGTCGACTCTGGCTTGGGACATGGTCTTGAAGAAATCGTCGACGTGGGTGAAGCGGACGGTGTTTCCTGCTCTGAGGGCAGCGTAGCCCAGAGCCTGGGCCAAGAAACTCCTGCCGACGCCGGCCAGCCCCAACAGCAGGACGTGCTCGTGGAGGTTCGCGTACAGGAACTCCGCGCGCCCATGTAATAATCGGAGGCGGTCGCTGGTGCTCAATTGCCGCTCCCGATTCATCAACCCGTGGAGGTGGCTGTGCCGTTCTTACTGCCTAGTACTACAGTTGCACTATTGAATCCAGCAGTGATAGCCGTCGCCGGTAGTGGCATCGCCGTGCCTGTGCCTGATGGTGCCGTCTCCACAGAGACCATAGCAGAACAAGCTCAGTGGGATGATTCTCCGTCCATACCAGGCGGGTGAGCAGCCGGCGCACCTCAGGCAGCGTCAGGGGAATCAGCTCTTCATCGGGACCGTAGCAGCCCCCTTTTCTCCCTGTTCCATCGCCTGATGCCGGATCACCGCCAGATACGCCTGCGCCAGCATCGCCAGGGTGATGTGCCGGTACCAGCCGTCCCACCGGCGCACCTCGTACTGGTCCAGCCCCACCTGGCCCTTGGCTTCCTCAAAGCATTCCTCTATGGCCCACCGGGTTCCGGCCACCCTCGCAAGTTCCTCCAGAGCCGTCCCCGCCGGGCCGTAGCACACGTAGTAAGCCAACTCCTCCGGCTTGGCCACGCTGCGCCGGACCAGCAGCCAATGGCCTTTGCCCGGCTCCCGCATGGGCCTTATCTCCACGGCAGTCCAGTCGTACATCCGGGGACCCTTGGCACCATCGCCGGTGCTGCATCTGACCCAGCCTGTTTCGTCAACCTGCTCCGCCAGGCGGTCCGCCCGCACCTGACGCGGACCCTTTTCCGTCAAAGCCCACAGCCTCTCGCTCCTCTTGATGGCCAGCACATGTGGTATTCCCTGATGCTCCAGCCACAACCTCAGGTTGCGGTCATTGCCATAGACCTCATCCCCGGCAACCCAGCGGAAGGGGGCTCCTGATTCCAACGCCCGCTCCAGCATGCGCTGCGCCAGCCGGGGCTTGGTCTGAAAGCCAACATCTGCCGGTACTCCGGCCTCCCGCCGCCGTTCCCAGTCCTCCGCCCACACCTGTGGCAGGTACAACTCCCGGTCCAGCAGGGTCCTTCCCTTGTCGCTGGCATAGGCCAGGAATACCCCAACCTGAGAGTTCTCGATCCGACCCGCTGTGCCGCTGTACTGCCGCTGCACCCCAACCGACTTGTCCCCCTTCTTGAGAAACCCGGTCTCGTCCACCACCAAGACTGCCTCAGCGTCTCCCAAGTGCTCCATTACGTAGCTCCTCAGGTCATCACGGACCAAGCCGGCGTCCCATTGGTAGGTGGACAGCAAGCGCTGCACCCCATAGGGAGTGGCGTCGCCCGCCTGCTCTGCCAGTTGCCAGCCGTTCTTGCGCTCCACCGGACTTAGCAGTCCCCGCAGATAATCCAGCGCCCGGCGGCGGGGCTCTGGCCTCCGGAACCGTCCCCCGATGCACTGGTGTACCTGATCGATGCCCTCGGCCCAACGGGCCACTTCCGCCACCTCATCCCCATACCTTGCCAAACCCTCACCTCACCAACACTCAACTGCCGCAATTTTACGTCATCATTAACTGCAACTGTAGTATTAGCCCGGGACTGGCCGGCGATCCTGGCCATGGGGGCCGCCGCCCTGGCCCTTCTCCGACGCATGGCCCGTGATTTAATTGTTGTCAGCGGTCATCAGTCGTTCTTAAATCCCTCCGGCGAGGTGGTCATCCGCCACCGGGGACTTTCCTTGACCGCCTCCACCACCAGTTCGCCCAAGGGAATGTCCAGATCGTGCTCGTCGGGATTCTCGAAGGCCTTCTTCACGCAGGAGGGGGCAGAGCAGGCCGTCTGCTGACCAGTCTTTTCACCCTCCTCGCGAAGCCGCTGCCGCTCTTCTATGGACACTTTCCTGCGCCGGTGGCACCCTGCGGTCGCGCACTTGATCTGGAGTTTCACCATCACTGCCCCTGTCGGTGGATGAGAGGCTTCCTCCGTACAGCTGCACCATCCTGCCGGCCGACCCGGTGCGGTGGCCCCGGGCGCGGGTGGACGGTTCGGTTCCTTGGAGTTGGTTTATTTGAAGTCTCCCCAAAGCACCAGGTCAGCCCGTGGAACCGATGCGGTACTTCCCCGTGCCACACTCCGCGCACACGGCCTTCAGCGCCGGCCGCCCGTTCTTCATGACGACGGACTCCACGTCCCGCGATGGAGTCTTTGCCCTGCACTTCAGGCAATAAATTTCAGAGGACATTTCGACGGATTCGGAGGGCGTGGTCATGGGCAGCATCTCCGGGGCGGGGATTTCCCGCCATTGTAACCGTGCAACCGTTTACGAGCATGGTTACCCCACCACTGGCCCCACTCCCCGTGCCGTCTCCCGCGGCAGCGCACGTATGCGGCTCCGTACCGTCTTCTTATTCCCCCGGTCGACACGGCAGAATCCCAGCCATACAGTGTCGCATCTAACCAAACGTCTGTGTCTACGGACTACGCCGGTTCAACGGAACGGACCTTGTGCGAGGTTGACCTCATGTTCCCCGCAATCTCCGGCCATGCCCGTGTCAGAAAGACCGACGACGCCACCCGGAACCTGGAGACGCAGCTCCGCCTCCTGCTGGAATTCGGGAAGAGCACATTTTCACCGACGAGACGACTGTCACCTCCATATCCCGCCCTGCTTGGAACCAGCCAATGGCCATGGTGCGGCCCAACGACGAGGGAGCGAGGATCCAGGCGGACCTCACCAGGCAGAACATCGGCATCGTGGCCATCAGGGAGATAATCAACACCGTTGACGACAGTGCCGCGGCCAAGCACCTTCGCAGGATGATGCTGGCCCAGGGAGCCCATCAGGCGGAGTCAACCAGCGAACGGATAAAAGCAGGTCTCGACCTAGCCAGGGCCGGAGGGATAAAGCCAGGGCGCCCGCCCTCATGCCAGGTCAGGTGCAGGAGTGCTGGCGGATGTACTCCGAGAGCCCCTCAATCCGCAGGGTGGCCCGCATCACGAAGGTCTCCCAGGGTACGGTGAAGTGGGCTCTCGGGCTTGAGGCCGACCCTGTCCGCCTGAGAGATTTGTAAGGGAGGGAATGCGGCCCGTGGACAGCGCGCCCCATGCTGCGGTCCCTCGAGGCCGTTTTCACGCTGACCGGCGTGAAAACGTGCCGAATCGGGGGGGGAGTGGTCCCTCCAGCCCGATTCCGTCCGGGGCAACTCCAGCGGCGCACCCGGGGTCTCCGTTCCCTGGGAAACGAGGGGCTTGGCATCCAGGCATTGATGACAGTTGGCCCTTGAGAAACCCGTGCCGCACGGGGTATCGTCAAACCCTCAACCCTCTCCTCGAGAGCCTGGCCATGGCGAACGCACAGTGCAGGACCTGCGACCGCGCCGCCAACTCCGGCGCCTACTGCAGTTCGTGCGCCGCGGACATCATGGCCAATGCCCTCAAACCCTTCTACGGCGGCCAACGGAAGAAATTTCCCCTGCAACAGGGGAAATTTCCAACACGTCTGGAACCGACGTCCTCCAGGCGCTCCTCGCAACCGCGCCTCTTGGGGTCCTGACCCCCGTTTCCCGGGGAACGCCGCCGTCCCACCCTCCTGAGATCCCCGAAAACCACCCCTCCGGTGTAGCCTTTAACATGCACGATAATTATACTTAACGCGCATTCTTTCGTCTCCCCAAGGCATGCCTAGCTGTATGATCGGAGCAACAAGATTCCGGCGGGAGGGGCGGACATGGCGCTCTGGACGATGACCCCCGACGGCGAGCGAGTACTGGTAGTCCCTGCCCATCGTGCCTACGCCGCGGCCATGACCGAGAACGCCCCCCTCACCGCCGGGGAGTCCGAGCGACTCAAAGCCGCCCTCAGAGAGAAGGACCGCAGTATGGGGCACCCCATCCACTACGGTCCTGGAGAGGTTCCCCTCTGTGGTGTGGACCCTGTCGGAGCGCACTGGGCCGACGAGCCCGAGTCGGTGGTCGGATGCGACGACTGCTTGGAGCTGGCTACCGAGGACCTGGACGACCACAACGGATACCAGGGACGCTGTCTCCACTGCCGCCAGGAGATCACCGCCAAGGGCGGCGTCCAGTGGCGCAGGGCGGTGCGTCGGCCATGTCCCCACTGCGGTCAGTGGGGTTGGTGACGCCGAGACCTGCCAGGTTTCAGAAGGATGACCAATGCCACAGCCTTTCCAGCCGTCCATTCCGATGGTCATCGTCGGTTATGACGTACCTGAAGAGGGATCCCCAGTTAACACCGGGCGGTTGGCGTCTGTTTTGAGCGGAGTCGACCACAGGACCTGGGTGGGGTTATGCCCAGCCATCCAGAGCGAGGGATAGCAACCTGTTTCGTATGGCCATGCTGTCGGCCGCCAGGTCGACAGTGGCAAACCTGATCCGGTGGCCCTGGATCGTGACCCCTTCGTCGACCTCCTCGCCTACCGTGGGGTGCAGCAGCATGCCGGAGGAGGCGAGCGACAACGGGTCTGTCATCCTTTCCTGGGACCTCAGGTATGCGTAGATCTGGTAGATATAGCCGCTGTGGAGGGTGGGGTTTCCGTACCGGCCCGTGCCGACCGTGCTGGTGAACTTGGTATCGATCACCAAGCGGGAGCCTGTAGTTACTCCTCCTTCGGCTGGTCGTTCCAGAATGATATCGGTCTTCATTCCTGGGAGTAGCAGCTCGATCCCAGCAGTGGGGGATTCAGTCTGCCAGTTCAATATGCTGCCAGTTCTGACCCGCCAACCCTGGGGTGAGAGCACAGTGTCGTAGAAGCCGCCCACCACCGCCTCGAATAACACCCTCACCCAGCGCTCGTCACGGTCCGGCGCTGGAAGTTGTGCCAGACCGGCTTCCTCCGTGGGCAGCCTCAGGCTGAAGGCCAGCTCCGTCGCCGCCAACATCTGACGGTCATCTGCGTTGGTCCTACCTACGGACAACTGCGACTTGCTGACATCCCTCCTCGCGGCACGGGAACCATCGGTGCCAACACCTGCCCTCTCCAGCGCCAACGCAGTGATTCGGCACCTCCGCCTCAGCCCGTTTGCCCTCACCAACCGGTGCAGATGATTCAGCGCCGCCCTGACACACCGGTTCCTAGGGGTGTCGGTGGTCAGTTCGTCGAAGGAGCAGGCTATCCTGCCCTGCTGTAGCAGTTGGCGGCGCTCCGTTCGGAGGGAGTCGATTCGGCCACGTACCCGGGTCAGATCGGCCTCCCTTCGGTCGAACTCGGAACTCAGGTTGCGTCGCAGCCGCCGTTCCACGGCTCTGGTCAGTATCTCCGCGACCAGGTCTGGGATCTCGTCAGGATTATCCTCGGCAGCGAACCTGCGCTCAGTGCGCAGTTGCCGGTACAACCGGGAGGCGTAGAGCATCAATAGCCAGAGATTCCTGACCGGAACTTTGCCTACTGTTGCAGCGGGTACTGTTGTCTCGATCAATTGCCGAGGCCCTGGAGGAGCTTACCTTTCTCCTCGCTGGCTTTGCCAGTCTGGTCGAACCAGTACTCTTCCAGGAGTGGCCCGATTTCAGTCTCCACAACCTGCTTGAACCATGAAACCGGGTCGTCAATGTTCTCCTCTCCGCTTGGAGTCACCACACTGTGGCCGACCCTGAACTGGGTGCCCAGCAGGCTGTCTGCAGCGATAGTCTGGTTCAGCGACGACAGGCGGTGCTCGATATCAGCCAGGAACGGAGTGTCTATCTCGTACTTCTTGCTGACCCAGTTCCGCCATGGGTCCCCCAAGACCGGCTCCAGGTCGATGAAGGCGAATCTCCTCCGGAGGGCGAGGTCCATCAAGGCTAGAGAGCGGTCGGCCACGTTCATAGTTCCAATGACGTAGAGGTTGGGCGGTATATGGATGCGTTCCGCGGGATGCCGTGGATAGCTCAGCGCCAGGGCTTCCTGCCAGATCCGTTTGTCCGCCTCAAGCAGGGTGAGCATCTCGCCAAAGATCTGCGCGGGACTGCCGCGGTTTATCTCCTCGATCACAACCACGATGTCCTGGGACGGCTCCTTCCCGGCATCCTCGATCGCTTGCAAGAACGGCCCGTCCACCAGGGCGAGGCGGCCGTCTCCGTTGGGACGCCAGCCCCTGACAAAGTCCTCGTAGGAGAGGTTGGGGTGGAACTGATAGGGACGGACCCGCTGCTCCGATCTGCTGCCGATGAGTGCGAACGCCAGCCTCTTGGCCAGCCATGTCTTACCGGTACCGGGAGGGCCCTGCAAGATCAGGTTCTTCTTGGTGCGTAGCCGCTCCAGAATCCCTTCAAGCCTGGGCCGGTCCAAGAAGCAGCCATCAGCGATGATGTCGTCTATGGAGTACGAACTTTCTGGTTTCGATTGATGGCCTTCTTCTGATTCTCTGCCATCTATTAAGGCCAGGGCTTCCTCTGTCAGCTCCTGCTGGATTTTTATGATGTTAAACCCTTCCTGGCCGCACTTCCTGAATTCGTCCGGCAGTCGCTTATGATCCACAAGATCCCGAACTTTCTGCCTTTTGAGCGGGGAGCGGAAATAAGTTGGCTCACCCAATGTAAATTCGAATCGGTCGGGGCTGACACCTTCAACAGGAACCTTGAACGCAAGTGTGGCCCCGTAGTCCGGCACGTTGCTTGTGCAGTAGATGAAGAGCTCGTCTCCTGTCTTTACATCGCCGTGATCTCGGTCCCGGGGTTTTTTCTCCCAATGATGGTTGTCATAGCGTTGGTTCTCAGTGACATTTGCGAATCCCAGATCCCTGCTGATTTGGACAAGAAACCTCTCCATGTAGCGTTCCCTCTAATATTTGAGCTTTAGCCCGAATCCACCGAAGGAGCGGGTATTGTGGGTTTGCTGAAGGGGTGAAAGGGTGCTCCCGTGAATCTGGGATAATGGTTTTTGAACAGAAAACCAGCCAGAAACAAGGAGCACCCAATAGATGCTACCACGCAGCGACTCCGACCGCATCCGGATCTCCTTTGACGACAGGGCAATCGCGTCTTAACTGAGTAGGACCTTGAGGAGGTAGTCTTCTCGCCACCCGGCTTGCAGGCGCTTGCCTTGGATGCCCACCTTCAGGCTTGTTTCACGTTTCAGCAGATTGTGGGAGATCTGCCTCAGGGTGGCCATGTTCTGGGGAGCGTTGTCCTTGCGTATCCGGCTCTGGTCTTCCCGGGGCTCTGGTCTTCCCGGAAGGTGACGTCCAGGCTCCAGTGGAGCGAGTTCTCGATGCTCCAGTGAGCCCGCACCGCTGCAAGCTGCCGGTGTGCCGATGCCTCCAGGCTGCTGATGTAATATCTGGCCTGCACTGTGGTACCGCCCTCCGTCTCCCGCCGGCACTCCACTTTCACCACTGAACGCAGCCCGGACCAGTCCCCGGCAGTGCTCAGATATTCCAGGCAGGCCGGGTCGCCGATGGACCAGCACTCCCGCCGTTCGATCCGTCCGTGCCCCTTGTTGAGGGTGGTGGCATAATCGTGAGGCACGCCGTTCAACCCCAGTCCGTCCCCTCCCTCAAACAGGTCTCGTACGTCCTGATACAGTTGGCCCTGATTACCCTTCACCGCCAGCAGGTAGTCGGCTCCACCCTCCAGAATCCCCCGGGCTATCTCCTTCTGGCAGCCCATGGCGTCGATGGTTACGATGCACCCGTTCAGTTCCAGCATTTCCAGCAGTCTGGGTATGGCGGTGATTTCGTTGGACTTCTCCTCCGTCTTCACCTGACCCAAGGTCAACGTGTTGACCGAGGCCCAAGCACTGACCAAGTGGATGGCCCCCTTGCCCGCTCGCTTGTCGTGGGAACGGCGCACCGTCTTGCCATCTATGGCCACCACCTCACCGGGCAGCAGGTCGGCCACTGCCTGGGTCCACTCCATGAAACACTGCTGGAACCGCTCCGGGTCCAGCCGGGAGAAGACCTCACCGAAGGTGTCGTGGGAGGGAATACCGTTGGGGAGGTCCAGGAAGGTGCGGAACCACTCCTCCTTGCTCTTGCCGAACATCTCCACGTAAACCCAAGAATCCGCACCGCAGATGACGGCGCAGATAGCTATGGCGACGATGTCCAGCAACTGGTGCCGCTTGCTCCGCTCTATCCGTGGGTCATCCAAGTCCTGAAAATGATCCATGATCGACGCACCCCGCCCATTCACCATCACTCCCCTCACATCACCCCGAACAACAACTTGCTCACCCTTCCCCAAGCTTACCATTCATGACGCGATTGCCCTGCCTTTGACGACCACCGCTTGGTGGCCGATGCCGGGCTGATCCTTCCGTTCACCCTCGCCCAGCACCTGGGTCTGGGTGAACTCGTGGACTGCCACGTTGACTTGCGCCGTGCCCCGGGCCGGGCCAACCCTGGCGACAAGCTGCTGACCCTGGTGGCCTCGGCGCTGGCCGGGGGCGATTGCATCGACGACGCCGACGTGTTGCGTTCCGGCAGCACCGGACGTGTGCTGGGCTGCGTGGTCAAGGCACCGTCCACCTTGGGCACCTTCCTGCGCAGCATCCGGTGGGGCCACGTCCGTCAGCTGGATCGGGTGAGCCGGGAGCTGCTGGCCAGGGCCTGGGCCGCTGGGGCCGGACCCGGGGACGGACCGCTGACCATCGACCTGGACTCCACCATCTGCGAGACATACGGACTTGCCAAGGGGGGAGCGCGGCACCACGGCTACACCGGACAGCGGGGCTATCATCCGTTGCTGGCCGTCGCCGCCGGCACCGGCGACGTGCTGATGGCACGACTGCGGGAGGGCCGCGCCAACACGGCGCGGGCCGCCGCCCACTTCCTGCGTGAAACGATGGGACGGGTGCGCCACGCCGGGGCCACGGGACAACTCACGATGCGGGCCGACAGCGGCTGCTACACCCACGCCATCGTCGCGCTCTGCCGCAAGCTGGATGTCCGCTTCTCCATCACCATCCGCCAGCACCAAAGCTTGCGCAATCTGATAGAAGCCATACCCGAGGCGGACTGGACACCCATCTCCTACTGGATGGACGGCGCCGCCGACGTGGCGGAGACCAGCTACACCCCCTTCCAGAGCGAGCCCGGCGCCGCGCCGGTGCGGCTCATCGTCCGGAGGGTGAAGCCCACGCCCGGCTCTCAACTGGCGCTGTTCGCCAACTACAGCTATCACGCCCTCATCACCGACCGGGACGGGGACACCCTGGAACTGGAGACCGACCACCGCCGCCACGCCGAGATCGAGAATGCCATCCGCGACCTCAAGTACGGCGTCGGGCTCAACCATCTCCCCTCGGGCCGTTTCGCTGCCAACGGCGCATGGCTGGCGGTGCAGGCGATGGCCCACAACTTGGCCCGCTGGACGGCGCGCATCGGTCTGGGCGAGCAGGTGGTGACCACCAAGACCCTGAGGCACCGCTTCTTCTCCCTGACCGGACGGCTCACCCACTCGGCCCGCCGCCTCACGCTGCACTTGTCTTGGCGCTGGCCTTGGGAGGCCCAATTCACTCGCGCCCTGACCCGGTTGCGCACCCTGCCGCTTCCCTCCTGGCCCGGTTGCGCACCCTGAGCGCAGCGCCGGCAACCGGCCCACCACACTCGTCCTCATCCGCTCGCCAGTCGAAGATCTCTCCCGCTCGCGCCGTACGAATCGGGCAGCGAGAGTGCCTTGCTGCCTTCGGCCACTGCAGAGCGGCTCCCCCTCACCAACAACAGGCCACTACTGGCACCGCCCGTCCCATATTCGCCGGGCCGGTCCCCTCTCTATCCCCGTGATGTCCTGTTCCAGTGCCCTCCTCACTCCGTTCGGTGGATTCGGGTTTAGTCTGGGACGCCGGGGAGGCCTGAAACAGGTCTGCCGGCGTGGCTTTGCCATGCACGATAATTATAGTTATCGGGCATACTAGAATGTGACGCGATGCAGTGCGCAATCGTCACTGAACAGGAGATACAGCAAATTGGACTCGTATATATTGGACTTCGATTACTTGGCGCAATTGATAGCAATCCGAGAGCTGCTAAACCAATACCAAGGTGGGATGTGCATTTTGGGGAGATTGACGATGACCGCAAGCACTCCACGGCACCTCATATCACCTTTAGGCCCCAACTGGGTGGGCATCGATAGTGCGGTCTAGCGATATGTACATTTCACCTTGGCTTTAGTTTAGGTCGCAACCAACAAGCTGACGCTGCACTTTCAGAAGAGATCTCGGACTCTGAGGAATGGGCTCGACAAACCACTGGAAGAGCAAACGATTTTGCAGTAGACCAGATGGTTGAACACCTACACGAGTCCATTTACCAAGCAGTGGCACACAGCATGGCGGCGGTAGGGATGCTTGCTCCCTTTATGGAGGGGATTTTCAAAGACGCTTTGAATAGAATTGAAGAAGAGTTGCCTCGCGGAGACATAGCAAAAAATATACTTGCAGCGGTCGACAAAAGAAAGTTGACCCCCTATCTGCCCGATGAACTGGCTCCTACCATCGAAGCCCTGTTCCGGTACAGGAACGACTTATTCCATTGGGGATTTGAGTGGCCTGCACACATACGCCAAGAGTTTCAAGACGCGACGGCCCGGTGGCCGGCCGGGTGGTTTGACGTGGCGACGGAAGATTCAAAACCTTGGGTCTTCTCAATGTCGGCGACCTTCGCCAACCATTGCTTTGAGGTGGCAAAAGAGACCGCAGAGGGCTTGCAAGATTTCCTTGTCGATGTGGCACGCAAAGAAGGTGGGCTACCTCCGCTGGGCAGGCAAAAAGAAGAGTGAATGCCGTGGCACTGGGACGGTTAGCGAGAATCGCCTAGCGTATGAACGAGGCGGTATGCGCTTTCAAAGCACGCGAGGATATGGTATAGCGGCAACGTAACAGAACAGCCCTTGTGTGAGGTTGACCTTATGATCACTGCAATCTGCGGCTACGCCACAAGGTCTGAATTTGGTTCGCACAAGGCCCCTTACGGTGAGCGGACGTAACCCGGAGCACAAAACGGCCGGTCTTCTCCGGCGCCGGAGCTGGTGGAGAATTCCCCGGCCGCGGTCAGCGGGAGACCAGGCCGGTGAGCGGAGATACCAGCTCCAACAGCTCCTCGGTGCTCTCCGGATCCTCGCCTATTGTCCCGGCGTCCAGCCCCCGGCCGATTTCATAGAAGTTGACGAGCAGAATGTCCGCCCTGCCGTAAAGGAAGCACAGACGGCCGCCGCCGGTCATGTCCGCCGTCTGGTTCATCACTTGCCGGATCGGTGGAGGCGGAGGCGGACGGGGAGACGTACTACTACAACGGGAATGATTTGTTGGGGCGACCAGATCATATTTCACAAACTCTTCCCATATGCGTATTCTTCCAGACACTGACCCAAGTTGATGAAAGGGAGAAATACGACTTGGACTGCGACAAGTAGGCCTAAGGCTAGGAGCGTCGTTACCCGTAGGCCGAAGCCGTGCGTGTGCGATCAATGACCGTTCAGCCAGCGGCGCGCGCTCTGCGACAGCCCGTGCGGGAAGCCCTGCGGCCCGGCCGGCTTCCTCCCGGTTGCAACAGTTTCACAGGTAATGCGACAGGCCTTGGGCACCGGTCATCGGATGCGTGATAGTGGTATTTATCGCGCGTATTATCACAGTTTCCGGAAGCCCAGAATAACGAGATCTGGAGGCCACCAATGACGGCCGAGCGATGCCAGGTCTGCGACTGCGCCGAACCTTGCGGCTGCTACGTTGAGGGTTACGCCGCCGGAGGGTGAGTTCGCCAGCGTCAGCGCCGGGCATCGCCACACCTGCGGAGTGAAGACGGACGGGGCCGTGACCTGCTGGGGCCAGCAGGCTCGCGGAGTGACGGATGCTGACTTTGAGTGACGTGCGCTGGCGCTGAGGGCGTTGGCCCCTGCTGTATGCCTGATTAAGAAGGGGCGCACGACTATGCGCCCCTTCGCCGCCGGGTGGTGATGCTTCCACCAGCGGGCTATGTCGAGGCGGCGGGCGAACCAGACGCCTTCCTTTTCGGAGGCGTACTTCGGGAACTGGTGGGGGCGGCTGTGCGGCTGGGCTTGCCGATGATGCGGTAGTGCAAGCCAACGAACATCATCTTGGGGTGGGTGGCTCCCTCCCTCCTAATAGAGCTGGTCGAAGGAGGGCTTGGCGACTTGAAAGAAGTGCTCGGGGGTGAGCAGGTCGCCGCCCCAGTGGCCCACTTTGCTGCCGCCATTGACAGTCGCTTGATTACCCTTCACTATTCAATAAATTCACTGGTGCTCACAGAGGCGCGTTTGCCCTTGCGATCATCAATGAGTCCCTCTCCCGGTTTAGTGAAGAACAGTGCTCCGCATTGTCCCCCTTCCGGGTCCTCGTCCAGCCCCGTCTCGTGAAAGGCCTATTCGTTTTTTTAACGCAACGAGTCGTGACCCAAGCTAAAGGGACTCCCGTTGACCGCAGGGAGAAGCCAGTAGATTGGAGAAGACTGCATGCAGTACGACACCTTTGCCACGGTACAAGGAAAGCGCTTTCACTACACTTGGCTGCGGGACCACTGTTTTTGTAAAGAGTGCTATCACCCGGACTCCTCTCAAAAGATATACGACATCAGCCTGAGCGCTCTACCAGTAAGACCAAAGTCTGTGGAAGAAACTCCCGAGGAGTTGCGGATTCTCTGGACCGGAGCGACAACTCACGAAAGCGTCTTCCCGATCGACTGGCTCCTCGAACACTCATACGACCCGGTACCCAGCGCCGTCCCTCAAGGTGAAGTCGCCCTGTGGGACGCAGCTTATATCCAGGCACATGCCCCGGAATACTTCGACGCTTCCACAACTCCTTTCGAGTCTTGGACCAAGCAGCTGACGACACTGGGGTTAGCCGTCCTACACAATCTCGACCAGTTGGACCTGCACCTTTGGTTCAACGAGTTTGCCCCGCTTCATGTAACCGAATACGGGGTTACCACCAGAGTCAGGCCGACGCCGGAAGCCAAGGACCTTGCTCTCTCCAACGCAGGTGACGGCCTGCTACCGCACACCGATGGCTCGTACCGCTGGGGGGAGCGCCTGCTGCAATTTCTCTACGCACATCACAACACCACGGTGGGCGGAGACACGATACTCATAGACGGCTTCCGGGTGGCCAAGGACTTTCGTCTGCAACATCCCGCCGAGTTTCAACTACTGGCCTCGACGCGAATACAGTACCGGCAATACGACAAGCAGGCCGGTTACCTGTTCAAGCATGCCACGCCCCTGCTGCTGCTCGACAATTCGGGAGAAATCGAAGCAGTGTTCTACTGCCCCAAGAATATAGATTGGCAGCTCCCTTTCGACCAGGTGGACGAGTTCTACCGTGCTTACAGCCTGTTTTCCAGTTACCTGAACGACCCGGCCTACCAGCTCCGCTTCCGCCTGGAGCAGGGCGACTGCGTTCTCTTCCAAAACTTCCGGGTCCTGCACAGCAGAAGTGAATACGACCCGAGTTCTGGTTGCAGAGACTTCGAAACCGGTTATGTCGACTGGAGTTACATTGAGGCCCGCATGGAGTACCAGAGGGTGAACGGCAAAACGCAGCCTTCAGTTACGGGCTAATCCAAACAGCCGGCGTGCATGACACAAGGGACCCGCTATGCAGTCCCTGTGGCCGTTGAAATCTATCGGATGAAGGGGTACCCCAATGGGATCGGAAAATTTCCAGGTCGCCAACTTGCTCGGACTTCAACGCGTCATGGAACCGCCAAGTGCATTCGGGGAGCAGGAGATCTCTGAGAAGACAATCTGGTCTTTCTGGCACAGCGGCTTCGCAAACCTGAGTCCCCTGCTGCATCTATGCGTTGGGTCCTGGCAGGCTCAGAATCCCGATTGGGACATACGAATCATAGAACGCAACAATGTTCACGCCTATGCGCCGCCATCGGAATTGCCGTCCAAGTGGGAGCAGTTCGGGTCGCCGGCACATCAGGCGGACGCTGCCAGGCTGGCGGTGCTTAAAATCCACGGAGCGTTTACACAGATATCTCGGTTATTCTGATGACCAGTATGGACTCCTTCGCCTGGCAGGGCCTCTCAGGCCAGCAATATGGCTTTGTCGGCTTCTATAACCCCGACTATGGTGTCGGCGAGGTTGGCAGAGAAGCCGTCGCCCCCTGGTTTATGGCAACAAAAAAAGGACAGCCCCTTTATCCGCCGATGGCACGAAGTTTTCTGCCAGGTGATGCATGACCGCCGCAATGTAACAGACTCGTCCAAGCACCCGTTGCTACGGGATATAGACCCTACAAACCTGAAAGAGTTCAAAGACTACCTGGCAATGAATTCAGTGATGAAACGGCTGATCGACCTGGGGCCGGACATGCGGTCCTACTGGGAACACAATACACACCTGCTGAACACCAACGATTCCGGTTACAAATGGCGGTTCGTGCTGGGTGTAGACGAGTGGTATACGGAACACGAGATGGATGGTCTCGTCAGGTCCAATCCCCCAGAGGATGACTGGGACGCCATTAAGGATGTCCCGCTGATCAAGCTCAACAATGCCGGAGGGCGACTGAACAAGTACGATTATTCGGAATTGCTGGGAGGCGATAACCTTATCTCACGAATATTCTCCAAGGCCCTTCGGGAGTTTCAGAGTTCATCACATGCTACGGCAGGGGGCAGCGGCTAGATGGAATCGCTGACAGGCGATCGCATCCGGGAAGCCAAGCTCGCGCCAGCCAGATAACAAAGCGACCCGGCGCAACTCATATTGCGCCGGGCCGTCCGTCAGTATCCTATTTTGGAACGATACCGCGTTCTTTCGACTACACGTTGGTGGGGACGGTCTCGCTGACGCCGTACTTGCGCTCAAGCTCGTAGATCTCGGCCAGCCCAAGGAGGGAAGCCACGTCCCAACGGGTGGCGAAGCGCTTGGGGTCAACGGCGCCGGTAGCCTTGAGTTCCTCGAAAGAGTCCTTGACCTGCTGGAGGATGAGCCAGATGGTGCTGCCGCAGATCGTGATCTTGTAGCCCAGGTCTGCCAAATCGTTGGTGCTCATCAGGTCGCCGTTCTACATTCGTGGCAGGTCGACCATGTCGCGGGCATAGTTGCGAATATCCTCTTCGCTCTTGATGCCGTCAACGAACACCACGTCGGCGCCCGCCTCAATGTAGGCCCTGGAGCGGCGCATGGTATCCTCCCAGCCGGTAACGGCGTAGGCGTCGCAGCGGGTTATGATGACGAAGTCTGGGTCGGTGCGGGCGTCGAGCGCGGCCCGGATCTTGTTCACATGGTCGTCGACGGGAATGACCTGCTTGCCCTCGAAGAAGCCGCATTTCTTGGGAAATACCTGGTCTTCTATGTGGATGGCGGCAGCACCTGTAAGCGGAGGCGATAAAGTGGACCACGTGGGCGGGTGATCGCTGACAAATGGCGGTTGCAAATCGGACCGTCCTCCGCCATCCATAGGCTTGAAGTCGAGCCGACGGGTGGTGCAACGGATGTACCGAGTGGAAGTGTATCTGCGGGTCCGCAGGGCGGTGATGGTGGAGGGGATGAGCATCCGGGAGGCGGCGCGGGAGTTCGGGTTGCACCGGGACACGGTGCGCAAGATGCTGGCCTATTCGGTGCCGCCGGGCTACCGGCGGCAGATTTCTCCACGACGCCCCAAGTTAAGCCCTACACCGGCGTCATCGACCAGATCCTGGAAAAGGATCACAGCGCCCCCAAGAAGCAGCGACACACCGCGAAGCGCATCTTCGAGCGGCTCAGGGACGAGTACGTGTTCCGCGGCGGATACACCACGGTCAAGGACTACGTGAGGGGGCATCGCCGCCAGATGCGGGAGATGTTCGTGCCGCTCTCCCACGCGCCGGGCCACGCCCAGTGCGACTTCGGCGAGGCTGTGGTGATCATAGGTGGAGTGCAGCGGAAGGCCCATTACCTCATCCTAAACCAAAGCCAAGGTGAAACCTGCATATACGTTGGCTAGAATCAGGGAGGTATAGCGTCAGGACGGGGAACAGACTGAGTGGGGATGGTGATGGGTATGAGGGGGATAAGACCGGACTTGGAACGGTGGCAGTTGGACTTGGCTGGTGTGCGCAGCAGGATGTACCTGGCGCCGACGCCCCGGGAAAGAGAACGGTGGCACGCTCTGTGGCTCCTGTGCCGGAACATGACCGCCTCGGCCACCGCCCATGCACTGGGCCGGGATGCTCACACCATCGGCAGATGGGCCACCGCCTTCAGCGAGGGAGGTCCGGCGGCCCTGATCTTCGAGCAGTCCGGTGGTTCCCCCCCGCCCTCGAAGAGGCGCAGCAGGCGGCGTTGAGTGCCGCGGTGCAGGAGTTGCCCGCCAAGTCGGGCATCGTAATGGCCAACTGGAACTGGAAGGTGGTGCGGCTGTTTGCCTCGGAGCGCTTCAGTATCAGCCTGAGCCGCAGCACTTGCCTGAACTATCTGCACCGTCTGGGATTCGCGTTCAAGCGCCCCAAAAAGCGTCTGCTCAAGGCTGATGCGGAGAAACGGGAGGCCTTCGTGGCGGAGTACGCCGCCTTGGCATTCCAATCTCAAGAATCCGGGGAGAAGATATTTTTCGCCGACGAGGCCCATTTCCGTGCGGACGCCGAACTGCGGGGCAAATGGGTGCTCCGGGGAGAGCCAGCCTTGGTGGACTCGACTAGCCCGCGCTACGGAGAGAAGGCCAGCTACTATTCGGCGGTGTGCCTGGAGACCGGCCAGGTGGAGTGGATGGAACTGGAGGGGAACAGCAACTCAGGAACGTCGGCAGCCTTCCTGGAGCAGTTGAGGGAGAGGCACAGCGGCCGGCTGAACGTGATCTGGGACAACGCGCCGGCCCACCGGGGATACGCGGTGCGGGAATGGCTGGGCAAGCCCGGAGTGAACCTGCGGCTGGTGAACCTGCCGGGATACAGCCCGGACTTCAACGCTGACGAGGCCATCTGGGGCTGGGCGAGAGAGGAGGCCACCGGAAATCTGTGCTTGGGGACCAAGGAACTGGTTCAGGAGAGGGTCGGGAACTTCTTCGATGGGCTGGCCGGGCGGAAAGAGGAGGTCAAGCGCCGCTGCCGGACCATCCTGCAATCAAGAGCAGAGGGGCTCCCGCGTAACCCTCGTACCGATCCCCACCACCGGCCATATGTACATCCCACCTTGGCTTTAGTTTAGTAGGCCCTCTGAGCCAGTATCGAGCGGCGGTAGAACTTCGCTGCGGTGCTCCCCTCCCGTGTGTCGATGTTTTCACGGATAGCCACGATGCCGATGTTGCGCCGGGTGAGCTCTACCTGGATGCTGACGCAGTCTTCAGACGCTGAGTTTCCGGTTCGCACAAGGCCCGGTATGACGCGAACGTCCGCAGGGGGCCGCAGATAACTCACGCTGAACGCTCCCTCAGCGACTGCCCCGAGTGCTGCGGCTGTACGCCGAGGGCTATGCCGCCGGCAAGGACAAGGCCTACTTCGAGATCGAGATGGCGCTGCAGGACGACATCCACGCCGCTGGCTGCGACTGCTGTCCCTGCCGGATCAAGTGGGCCGTATTTGAGGAGACGATGCTGGCAAGCAGCTCACCGGCGCTGACGGGCCATACCACCGGAACTGTAGCAACCCCTGCTGTTCCCCGGGGAAGGCCGGACCTCTTCCCAGCACTGCCCGAACAGCATCCCGTCCCACGACACCTAAGGCGACGTGTTCTCCCGTAGGAGGCCTGCAAGATGTTGGAGGCTAAGTTTCAGCATTACTTGCGTGAAGTCAAGCGATTCAGCGAACGATTGGAAGCCGTGCTAGCAACTGCAAAAGAGTAGAGCGATACGATGGCGATTTAGACAGGCACTTTGACAACGACCAGTGCCAAGGACTGCTTTGGCGATTGACGTACTCCACTGATGACCAAGACAGAGGAAGAACGCCAAGACACAGCGTGCCAATAAACGGTGATCTGCGAACCGGTTCCGCCACTTTGAAACAGGCCGTACGCCTCTACGCCCAATTTCGACGGCACAGCAATGGTTGAACGAAAGTCGGCCGAGATAACCCAAGGCGCTCTTATGTGTCGGAAGCGCAGGATCCTCCCGTAGCGGTGGCCATTGCCAACTTGAGGAGCATGAACACGGCCGCGGCAGTGGGGGAAGATGGCCTTCCCTCTACCCCTTCCGGAACACGCTGGAATTCCTCGGAAACTACGGCCCGTTTAAATTCAAGACCACTCAACTCCGACACACCGCACGGCTGCGAAGCCTCTACCAGCCTTCCCGCTGCTACAATCCAAATCGCAAAGGCATCAAGCACTCCGCCAAGAAGGGAACATCATGATAAAGAACCTGTCACAACAGCAGAGGAGGTCAATCGAGAACCGGCTGAACGAACTCGGGCAGAGAGAAACAGCTCCGGGGGCCGAAACGCCGACTACGGCAGCCTTCACCGACGCCACGGCCTTCGCCGGACAATTGCCCAGACCCCTCAGCGAGATGCCCCACATATCCCTGGCAGACGACGGAGAACTCAACTTCGCCTGGAATGGTGGACCAATATACATAGACCTAGGTTTCTACGGCACAGGAACCTATTCCTACTTCGCCCGGGACCGGCGGGGTCAAAAACACCACGGGGATGACATCCCGGCCAAAGGACCCATACCCGACAACCTGATGAAAACCCTCTTGGAATGAAGAGACCACGATGCAACCGCATATCCCGCACCTCGACGAATCCACCAGTGCCAGCCCGGCACTATCGCCAGGAACGGTCCAAGGTCAGGAAACCCTCCTCAGAATCATCATAGAGCCAGACCACATCAGAGAAGGCCGAATACAGCCCTCCGCCGTCCAACTCAGAGACCTAACGCAGAGAGGCCTCTCCGTCTACCGGAGGGACTACGCCGCCAAGCAGGCCGTAGAAGCAGACGTACGAGCCCTGTTGGGCAGGACGACCGCCGCAGGAGGACGAAGACTGGAAGGTCTGGCCAGCTTCAACACCCGAGCAGTGAGAGCCTTGGTAATCCAAGAACGACAGGCGTTCGTGATAATAGACACGGCACTGCCGAATAACATGGCCCACGCCTCAATATATCTGGCAAGCCCACAGTTGAGCCAGAGCTTGGCCAGAGAACTGAGGGAGCAACTGCTCATACTGATGGAAAACATTGTGACCCTGGAACAGGCGTTTCCACAGGGATGAGATGAACCAAGAACCCGGGACGACCGCGAGATCCTGACGGCAGCCAGCACCTCCCCCTTCCTATGGCAGAAACCATTCACCGACACTCAGCCCCCAGTGGCAGCGACCGCATCTAACTCAGCAACCAAACACCGACCGGGAATGTAAACAATCCCCAGTCCATCCGCACCGGCCCGTAGCTCCCGGGACAATACAGGCAATTCCAGGGTGCAATGACCGGCCGGTCTGGCCGACCCTGCAGCCGCATCCTGCGGCGGGGTTTCTTTTGACTATAATGCTGGCAGCCTGAAGAACAGGAGCCTTGGACTATGGCCACGCCCCCCGAATCCGTTGAAATCTACTGCTTGAAGTGCCGGGCCAAGACCGGCTCACGGGATGTTGAACAGGTGACCCTGAAGAACGGACGTCCCGCCCTGCGTGCGGTCTGCTCTGTGTGCGGCAGAGGCAAATACCGCATCGGCTCCGCCGGATGAACCTGGGCCGCCCCTGGCGGGCCTCCGGCTACACCCGTCTCTTGTGGTGCGCCAGGGAGCGCAACCTCTGCTCCGGGAGATGTCGAGTGCGGCATCACCGGCCCAGGGCTTCCAGCGGCCTACAGGAAGGCGAATCGCTGGAAGCCACCTTCAGGAAACGCCGTCCCGCCTCCTGTCTCCGTCCCCGAAAGCCGGACTCTGAGCATCGAATTGCGCTCCCCGGGACGGTCGTTGCGCACGGCCATGGCCAACGCCCGTCGGCTTCCGACAACCACGACCAGCCTCCTCCCCCTGGTGATCGCGGTGTACAGCAGGTTGCGCTGCAGCATCGGGTAATGTTGCGTCAAAAGCGGAACCACCACCGCGGGAAACTCGCCTCCCTGGGCCCGGTGTACGGTCATCGCGAAGGAGGGCTGCAGTTCGTCGAGTTCCGGGAAATCGTATTCCACGCCGGTTTCCTCGAAGTTCACAGTGATCCGGCCGGCGGCGTGGTCCACCCCGGCCACCCAGCCCAGGTCGCCGTTGAATACATCCTTGTCGTAGTTGTTGACCGACTGGAGCACACGATCGCCCACCCGGAAAGTCCGTCCGAAGCGTGTTACCTCGGTTCCCGCCGGGTTGAGGGCCTCCCGGAGCCTGTCGTTGAGCCGATGGACGCCGATGTCCCCCCGGTTCATGGGACACAATACCTGGACGTCCCTCATGGGGTGCAATCCGAACCGCGCTGGGATCCGCTCCGCGCAGATGCGGACGACGGCGTTGGCCGCCGCCTCCGGTTCTCCGGCGTCGACGAAGTAGAAGTCCCTCTGGGAGCCGCTGGAGGCAAGAGAGGGCAGGCGGCCCTGGTTGACCCAGTGGGCCGCCTCAACGATGCCGCTCCGCTCCCCTTGACGGAAAATCCGCTCAAGACGAAGGAAGGGTACAACTCCGGACTCTAGAACGTCCCCAAGGAACTTGCCGGGCCCAACGGAGGGCAGTTGGTTCGCATCTCCGACGAACAGCACCGAGGCGTGGCGAGGCACGGCCTGCAGCAGGTGATGGCACAGCACGATGTCCAGCATCGAGGTCTCGTCGATCACCACGGCATCGGCGTCCAGGGGCCGCTCGGCGTCTCGTCCAAACCGGCCCTCCCCGGGCTTGAACTCCAGCAGACGGTGCAGCGTCTGAGCTTCGCGGCCGGCGGCCTCGCCCAGACGCTTGGCCGCCCTCCCGGTGGGAGCCGCCAGGGCCACCCGCTGTCCGAGAGCCTCCAAGACCAATATCACGGCCCGCAGTATGGTCGTCTTGCCGGTTCCAGGGCCGCCCGTCAGAACGAAGACCTTCTGCGACACGGCTTCGTGGACCGCCTGCCTCTGTTCCTGGGTCAGTTCCACTCCCATCTGGCGGCTGGCCCAGTCCACGGCGGCCGGAGCGTCGAACTCGCGCCGCTGCCCAGGGCTGGCCATCAGAGCCCTGATGGAACCGGCCACGGCTCGCTCAGCAAGGTAGAGGCCCCGAAGGAAGACAGCCTCTCCATCCAGCACGATCCGTCCCGCCTTGCGCAAACTTCCCACCGCCATCGTCAGCAGTTCCTCGGGGAGGTCGAAACGGCTTTGACACATCTGGACCAGCTCAGCATTGGGGGCGAAGACGTGGCCCTCGCTAGCCCGCTCCAGCAGCAGGTGCTCCAGGGCGGCCTGGGCCCGGTGGGGCGAATGCTCGTCTATCCCCATCTGCCGGGCGATCTTGTCGGCAGTGATGAAACCAATCCCCCGCACGTCCTGGGCCAGCCGGTAGGGGTTCTCCTGGACGATCCTCACCGCGTCCTGGCCGTATGTCTTGTAGATGCGGGTGGAGTAGGCGGCGCTGACTCCGTGGCCCTGCAGGAACAGCATCACGCCCCGTATCTCCTGCTGCTCCACCCAAGCCCGTTTGATGTTCTCCACTCGGCGGGGCCCGACCCCCGGCGCCTCGGCCAGACGCTCCGGCTGCTCATCGATCACTCGCAGGGTATCGTCGCCGAAGCAGTCCACCAGCCTTCCGGCAAGCACTGGGCCGATGCCCTTCACCAGGGTTGAGGCCAGGTAGCGGCGCACGGCATTGGCGCTGGCGGGCAACTGGGAGCTGTAGCTGTCAGCCCGGAACTGATAGCCATGGACGGGATGATTAATCCACCTGCCTCGCAGGTGCAGCCGCTCCCCCGGCTGAATTCCCGGCATGGTTCCGGCGACGGTCACCAGGTCGACTCTGCCAGGAACCACAAGGCGGCAGATAGTGAATCCAGACTCCTCAGAGCTGTAGACCAGCCGTTCGACCTCGCCGCGTAGCTGTTCCAGGTCGTTCACCACGGGGTTTATGATACACGCGCCCCAGGATGCCGGCGACGACGCTCCTGGCAGCACCAGGTCGTCGCAGGTGCCTGCGCCAGACGGGGTGCTGGTGCAGATCGGCGGCAGCCAGAGCCCCTGGCTGGAGGACCGTGGACCGAAGCGCACGCTGCTCATCGCCGTGGGCGACGTCACCGGCACCGTGGCCCAAGCCACCTTCCAGACCACTGAGGACACCCGCGACTACCTGATGCTCCTGGAGGCTCTGGTCCGCCGCCGGGGCAGTTCCAGGGCTGCCAACCCACCTTTCTTAGCCCGAATCCACCGAACCGAGTAGTGGGGGCATTGGAACGGGACATAGCGGGGACGGAGACGAGATCATCCAGCGGGTTTCGGGTGGCTGGCGCCAGTAGTAGGCCTGTTGTCGGCTGAGTGAGCCGCGCATGGAGTGGTCGAAGGCAGCCAGGAACTCTCGCTGTCCCATGTGCGCGGCGCGATTTGGAGAGATCTTCGACTGGCTGGGTGAATGAGGGAGAGCTTGGTGGGACGGTTGCCGGCGCCGCGGTCAGGAAGGGAGCGGCAATGCGCGCAATCGAGCCAGGGCGCGACTGAACTGAGCCTCCCAAGGCCAGCGCCGAGGCAAGTGCAATGTGAGGCGTCGCGCCGAGCGGGTGAGCCGACCGGCGAGGGAGAAGAAGCGTCGCCTGAGGGTCTTGGTGGTCACTACCTGCTCGCCCAGACCGATGCGCGACGTCCAACGCGCCAGGTTGTGAGCCATCACCTGGACCGCCAGCCAGGCGCCGTTGGCGGGGAAACGGCCCGAGGGAAGATGGTTGAGCCTGACGCCGTACTTGAGGTCGCGTATGGCATTCTCGATCTCGGCGTGGCGACGGTGGTCGACCTCCAGTTCCAGGGTGTCGCCGTCCCGGTCGGTGATGAAGGCGTGATAGCTGTAGGTGGCGAACAGGGCCAGTTGAGAGCCGGGCGTGGGTTTCACCCTCCGGACGATGAGCCGCACCGGCGCTGCGCCGGGCTCACTCTGGAATGGGGTGTAACTGGTCTCCGCAACGGCGGCGGCGCCGTCCATCCAATAGGGTATAGGCGTCCAGTTCGTCTCGGGTATGGCCTCGATGAGCTTGCGCAGGCTTTGGTGCTGGCGAACGGTGATGGAGAAGCGGACCTTCATCTTGCGGCAGAGCGCGACGATGGCGTGGGTGTAGAAGCCGCTGTCGCCCCGGACGGTGAGCTGTCCCGTGGCTCCGGCGTAACGCACCCGGCCCAGGGTTTCCCGCAGGAAGTGGGGGCGCCCCGAGCGGTGTTGGCCCGACCCCCCCGCAGTCGTGCCATCAGCACCTCGCCGGTGCCGGCGGCGACGGCCAGCAGAGGGTGATAGCCCCGCTGCCCAGTGTAGCCGTGATGGCGCGCGCCCTCCTTGGACAGCCCGTAGGTCTCGCAGATGGTGGAATCGAGATCAATCGTCAAGGGGCCGTCGCCTGGTCCCCCACCGGCCGACCAGGCCTGGGCCAGCAACTCCCGGCTGACCCGGTCCAACTGGCGTACGTGGCCCCACCGGAAGCTGCGCAGGAAAGTCCCCAGGGTGGACGGCGCCTTGACCACGCAGCCCAGCACCCGCCCGGTGCTGCCGGAACGCAGTGCGTCGGCGTCGTCGATGCAGTCGCCGCCGGCCAGCGCCGAGGCTATCAGGGTCATCAGCTTATCGCCCGTGTTGGCCCGGCCCGGGGCATCGCCCAGGCCGAGGTGTTTGTTCACGAGTTCACCCAGACCAAGGTGGTGGGCCAGGGTGAGCGGCAAGAGCAGGCCAGCATTGGCAACCAGGCGGTGGTCGTCGAAGGCGACGGAGATGCGGTCGGGGGACTCCAGTGGTAGCATCTAAAGGGTGCTCCTTTTCTGGGGTCGGTTTTCTGTCCAGAAACCATTATCCCAGATTCACGGGAGCACCCTTTTACCCTTTTAACATACCTTTAATCTCCACTCCTTCGGTGGATTCGGGTTTAGCGTACGATTTTGCCCCCTACCGGAGTCGACCCGAACTGGCCCGGAGGATGCTGGAGCGAGCCTTGGAATCGGGAGTCCCCTTCGGCTGGGTTGCCGGGGATGAGGTCTACGGCAGCGGCCGCAACCTGCGGCTTTGGCTGGAGCGGGAAGGGTTGGCCATCAAGCGCAACGAGAAGCTGTGGGCATTGTAAGGGCTGACCGGCTGGCGTCGCAGGTTGAGGAAACCGGTTGGGTCAGATGCAGCGCAGGGAACGGCGCCAAAGGGCCGAGGCTCTACGACTGGGCTGCTGTGGATATACGGCCCTTACGGGAACCCGGCAAAGGCTATTGGCTGCTGGTCCGGCGCAGTCTGGCCGACCCCGGGGAGCTGGCCTATTACGTCTGCTTCGGCCCGGCTGGGACGACCCTGGAGGAACTGGCAAGGGTGGCCGGGAGCCGGTGGGCCATAGAGGAATGCTTCGAGGAGGCCAAGGGACAGGTGGGGCTGGACCAGTACGAGGTCAGGAGATGGGATGGCTGGTACCGGCACATCACCTTGGCGATGCTGGCGCAGGCGTATCTGGCGGTGGTCAGGCATCAGGCGACGGAACAGGGAGAAAAGGGGGCTACTTCGGTCTGGATGAGGAATTAATTCCCCTGACGGTGCCGGAGGTGCGTCGGCTGCTCACCCGCCTAGAATGGACGGAAAACCAACCGCTTGATTTCATCTTGTACTGGTCGTGGTGGAGACGGCGCCACCAAGCCAGAGCTCGGCATTGCCACTACAAACGCCGCCTGTCTAATCTTCGGCTGTAGTACTAATGAGATTATTGGACAATATGAGCCATCCATGTTAGTTTGATCCGAACTTTCAATGTGGTTGCGTTCAACCACGTAACGCTCAATCCGCCGCAGCCTTGCGTCCGGGCCTGAGGTGATTTGGTTCCGGGACGGCCAAGGCAGACAGGAATCGAGGAAAAGGTTGGGAAACAAAACAGAGAATTAAACCGATCCAGGAAGGATTGTATGACCAATAAACCTCTTGGTCTCATCTTAAGAGCAGTTATCCTCTCTACCGTATTGATGTTAGTGTGGGTAGCCGCTTGCGGAGAGGAAAGTGCGCCCGCTGCAACCGAGGCGTCCACGGCGGCACCCGGCGCGACCTCTGCTCCCGCCCCAACAGCCGTGCCGGCTGCTACAGAGCCGACACCTACGGCGCGGCCCGCCCGGGCCACCGCAACCCCGGTGCCAGCAGGTGTCCCGACACCTACTCCCCTGCCGATGGTCACCAGCACCACAAATCGGCTGGTCGCTTCCTTGGGCACTCTATTTGTAGAGACCAATATACCCTGGGGATTCTGCATGCTGCAGATGAGCAAACGTCCGGCCTATGAAAATCTGATTGGCGTCGACCGGTTCAACGGAGCGTTGATTCCGGAACTGTCAACGGAATGGTCGTTGAGCGATGACGGTATGGCGTGGAGCTTCAGGTTGCGCGAGGGCATACCATTTCACCACGGCTATGGAGAATTCACCGCTGAAGACGTGAAGCACCAAGTGGCCATGGTAACCCAGGAAGGGTCCGAATCATGTGAGGCCAATCCATACCGGGAAACAATTGACAACGTTGAAGTGGTGGACGATTACAACGTGATTTTTCACCAGAAGAAGCCGGATAGCTTCACCGTCGAGTTCTACAATTTCGGGGGCCACGGCACTTCCGCCGCGATGAGCAAGAAACAGTACGACGAGGGAGGCGAAGAAGCCTACAACAATCAGATCGTGTCAACCGGACCCTACCAGTACGTTTCTAGGAACTTGGGCGAATCGATCCTGTACGAGCGGATACCAGACCACTGGCGCAAAACCGCGGATTTCGAGGAACTGCAAATGTTCTTCGTCGCCGAAGAGGCCACCCGCTTGGCCGCACTCTTGGCCGATGAAGCCCATATAGTAGTTTTGCCTCAAGACCTGCAGGGTACTGCGGCAGCACAGGGGTTTGTCCCTCAGTTGAGCAGTCTTCCGGCGGTGGGGTACAGCTTCTTCTTCGGCGGGCAGTACTACGGCATGACCGACGATGAAGGCCAGGACATTCAGGGCACTGACCCTTGGATTGGTCTTAACGACAATGCCCGCAAGGTGCGGCAGGCCATGAACATGGCCATCAACAAGGAGGAATTGCACAAGGAGATTTTCCAGGGACGGGGAGAGAGGCAATGGGTTTATGGTTACCACGGCTCGCTGCTGGGCTGGAACCCGGAATGGGAGGAGAAGGGACCTGAACTGTACAACTATAATCCGGAGCGGGCCAAGGAACTGATGATAGAAGCTGGATATGAAGACGGCTTCGAGTTGATTTCCATCCTGATTCCCCACGACTTGGTGTCGGAGCAGATTCAGATAATCGAGTTGATCGCGCTATACATGGAAGAGATTGGAATCAAGACCGAGTTCCAGCAACTCGATATCGGAAACTGGGTACCGATGTTCCGTAACCGCGAGACCGTCGGCAACATCCACCCCAACTCAGGGTCATACCGGGACCCACAGTTCACCATCTCTTCCTACAACACCAACTGGAGCATCGTGGCCTCTTTTGTTACTCCTTTCATTGACCAGAAATGGGAGGAGCTGACTCAGGCCACCAGCCCGGTAGACCGGGACCGCGTGATGAGAGACATCGGGAATCAGATGTTCGACGAGTTTGCCTCGATGCCACTGTTCTGGTTTCCGGCAGTGGTCATGCTGAATCCGGACGTGGTGGCCGAATATGCTTTCCCCGGGAACCGGAGGGAGATATACAGCCACATGGAGTTCGCGAAAGCAGCCGACACCCAGTGACCTCTGCCCCAATCGCAAAATATCCCAAGCTGGAAATGTGGACTAAGGTTAGTCCACATTTCTATTCTGGGCGAGGCACGCAAGAATGCAGAGATTCATTCTGGTAAGGCTGTTCCATACCGTGATTACCCTTTGGGTAATCACGATGGTCGTCTTTGTCCTAGTTCGTTTCAGTGGCAGTCCGGTGGACGCGTTGGCGCCAGCGGAGGGAAGAGTCGAGGACCTGATAGCCTTGGAAGAATACTGGGGCCTGAACAAGCCCTTGCCCATTCAATACTTCGATTACATGGGAAAAATTTTTCGAGGCGAGTTGGGCGACTCTTATAAATGGCGTGGAACAACGGTGGCGGAATTGATCGCAACGCGACTTCCCGCAACCGCTCAGTTAGCCGGTTTTGCACTGTTGATCAGCATCGTTATCGCGGTTCCTATGGGGGTCTTCGCCGCCATCAACCGAGATTCCTTCCTGGACAGTGGAGGCAAAGGATTCGCTATGATTGGCCAGGCGGTGCCTCCTTTCTGGCTGGGAATAATCATCATTTGGATATTCGCAGTCAGGCTGGATTGGGTTCCCACTTCTGGCAGGGGAGGCATCAGCCATATCATCCTCCCGGCGATTACCATGGGCTGGTTCCAGGTGGCGGCCATCATGCGCCTTGTCCGGTCGTCCATGCTGGATACACTGGACAGCGAATACGTCAATATGGCCAGGGTCAAGGGCATACCTGAGTGGAAGGTGGTCTGGAAGCATTGTTTGAGAAATGCCGCGGTCGTCCCGCTTACCTATTTCGGTGTGATATCCGCCGCCATCCTGGTGGGCTCTATAACCACGGAGACGGTTTTCGCATGGCCCGGACTGGGGCGGCTAGTTCTGGAAGCGACACTGAGCCGCGATTACGCAGTGGTACAGGCAGTGGTGTTGCTGTTCGCCGGTATGTACATCGTGGGCAATCTGATTGTTGACATTCTGTATGCTTATCTGGACCCCCGGATAAGGTTCAATTGACCACTGGTTTTGGGCCCCATTTGATAGCCACAGCAACTACCAACCAAATCGTGTTCCTCATCTGGCCATAGCTCTGCTCTTGGTTCCAGTGCGCTATACGTCAGATTGGGCAGGGCTTTAGGCTTATGGAAGGTATATTTGAGCGTTCCCCCCTACGACGGTTGGCGACCACAGCCGTGGAGGTGCGTCGATACCCGTTATTACCCATTGCGGTATTGCTGGTCTTCTTAGTACTCCCTGGAATCTTCGCTAATCAGGCAGCTCCCCACCCTCCAACCAGCGGCAGCGCAAGCAACCGCCTCGTCCCTCCAGTGTGGCTTGAGGGGGGTTCTTGGACCCATCCATTGGGCACCGACAAGATAGGGCGCGACATCCTTAGCCGAATAATCCACGGAGCTCGCATTTCGTTGGTAGTCGCGCTGGTCTCCATTGCAATCGGCGCCACGGTCGGTGTAACTCTGGGGCTGATAGCCGGATATTTTGGCGGGAATGTTGATCATCTCATTATGAGGCTGGTCGATTTTACCCTGGCGCTACCATCCATTCTCCTTGCTTTGGTGCTGGCTACGGTGATGAGTCCGGGATTTTCCAGCGTCGTAATAATAATCGCACTGGTTATCTGGGCTCGTTATGCGCGCATGGTTCGGGCTGAGACCTTGGCGGTCAAGGAGTTGGACTTTATCGACCGGGCCAGGGTCGCCGGTAACTCCGACTTGCGCATCATGTTCCGCCATGTCTTTCCCAACGTAGTCAATAGCCTGATAGTGCTAGCAACTCTGGAGGTCGGGCAGGTCATCATTTTCGAAGCGTCCCTCAGCTTCCTTGGAGTGGGAATTCCGCCACCCAGTCCGGCCTGGGGACTGATGGTCGCGGACGGGCGGGTCCTCGTGATTACGGCTTGGTGGGTTTCCTTTTTCCCTGGTTTGGCCATCTTGCTAACCGTGTTATCCATGAATCTGCTGGGTGACTGGGTGAGGGACAAGCTGGATCCCAGGCTTAGAAACGTGTAGCAGAGTGTCAATGGCGGCGGCAAAGTGGGCCACTGGGGCGGCGGAATGGTGGACCACCAGCATGATGGCAGTTGGCTGGTCAGGGAGAGTTGAGGACAGAATCAGGGGATGTGAGCCGACTGGGGTGTTGAGAGGGTTAGGCGTTGTCCGGTGCGTCTGTAAACTGGGACGTGGCGCCCTCCCGGCTGCGCTTGAGCCGGTAGCTCTCTCCGTTCATCTCCAGTATGTGCACGTGATGGGTGAGCCGGTCCAGCAGGGCTCCTGTGAGACGCTCCGAGCCGAACACCTCGGTCCATTCGTCGAAGGGGAGGTTAGTGGTTACCATGGTGGAGCCCCGCTCGTAGCGCTGGCTGAAGACCTCGAATAGCAGTTCCGCGCCGGTACGGGACAAGGGCACGAAGCCCAGTTCGTCGATGATCAGCAGGTTCAGGCGGGAGAGCTATCTCTGTAAATTCAGCAGCCGTCTCTCGTCCCGGGCCTCCATCAGTTCGTGCACGAGGCCTGCGGCGGTGGTGAAGCCCACGGACATACCGCGCTGGCAGGCGGCCAAGCCCAGTCCCAGGGCGACGTGGGTCTTGCCGGTGCCGCTGTTGCCGACGGCGATGACGTTCTCACGGCGCTGGGCGTACTCGCATCGGGCCAGTTCCATCACCAAGGCCTTGTTTACTGAGGGTATGGCCAGGAAGTCGAAGGTGTCCAAGCTCTTGACCGCTGGGAAACGGGCCGCCCTGATCCGGCGCTCCACCATGCGCTGGTGGCGGTCGATGAGTTCCAGCTCAGCCAAGCGGAGCAGGTACTGGGGATGGTCCAAATTTTCGGCGGCACACTGGGCGGCCATCTTCCCATATTCACTAAGGAAGCTGGGCAGCCTGAGTTCCTTAAGGTGGTGTTCCAAGAGCAGTGTCGGCTGGTCAGTCATGCTGCCCCCTTGAAAGAAGGCTCATATAGTCTCGTGTGGACGTAGTGCTCACCATGGCCTTGGGCAGGTAGGGGTACAGCTCCAGGTCCAGCCTGGGCGGCCGTCCCTCCAGCCGGCACAGCACCAGGTGCTTCACCGCGTCAAAGCTGATGGCTCCCAGTCGGATTGCGTCCTTCACCGCGGAGTGCACCTCGCCCATCGAGAAGGTTTCCAACAGACGCAGAACCTGCACGTACTCCCTTTTGCCCCTGCGGCCCATCCGGGACTCCAGCAACCGCCGCAACCTGGGGAACTCCTCTGGGAGATCCCACCCCTGTAGTGGAGCCGCTTGATCCAGCGCGCCCGCCTTCCACTCCAGCAGCGGCAGGTAGTGGATGGGGTCATACACGAAGTCGTCCCGATCGTAAGAGCGGGGGTGCCGGGCGATGATCTCCGACCCGCAGCTGATGACCACCTGATCCACGTAACCCCTGACAATGACGTCCCGGTGTCCGTAGGCCACTGGCACCGAGTAGTCGTTGGTGCGGTACCGGACCAACGACAGCGAACTCACCCGGCCCGCCTGTCTGTCGCAGGCATCGTAAGAAACTGGTGGTAAGGGCAGCAGGGCATCCAGGTCCCGCTCCATCCGCTGCCCGATGCTCTCAGAGTGTCCCCTGAGCGTGGCGTCCATCCGCTCCAGACAGCGCCGCTCCAAGTGGGCATTGAGTGCATCAAAGCTCTCGAAGGACGGGATGGGCACCAGAAAGTTCCGCCGAACGTAGCCCACCATGCCCTCAACCTTTCCTTTGTCATTGCCCTTGGCGGGACGTCCGAACCGGTCGTCGAACAGGTAGTGAGACTGCAGCTCGGTGAATGCCTTGGTGCGCTGGCGCCTACCGTCTCCCAGTATCCAGGCCACCGCCAGCTTGGTATTGTCATACAGGATGCTCTGGGGCACTCCGCCCAAGAAGGCAAAGGCTGAAACGTGGCCATCCAGGAACGCCTCGGTGGTCTCGGCCGGGTATGCTTTAACGAAACAGCCGTCGCTGTGGGGCAGGTCCAGGATGAGGTAGTGGGCCTTCAGCTCCACTCCGGCGATGACCACCAGGGCCTCGCCGAAGTCGCACTGGGCATGGCCCGGTGGATGGGACAAAGGCACGAACATCTCCCGCGACCGGCGGCGGTGCTCCCTCACGTAGTCCTTGACCGTGGTGTATCCGCCGCCGAACCCGTACTCGTCCCTCAGCCGCTCGAAGATACGCTTGGCCGTGTGGCGATGCTTCTTGGGAAGCCCCAGGCCGTCTTCCAGAATCTGGTCGATGACGCCGGTGTAGGGCTCTAACTTGGGGCGTCGTGGAGAAATTTGCGCGCCTGCAGCCCGGCGGAACGGAGTAGGCCAGCATCTTGCGTACCGTGTCCCGGTGCAGTCCGAACACCCGGGATGCCTCCCTGATGCTCACCTCCTCCACCATCACCGCCCGGCGAACACGTAGATATACGTCCACCTTGTCCATCCGTCCCACCACCCGTAGGCTCAACTTTAAACCTATGGATGATGGCGGACGGTCCGGTTTGCAACCGCCGATTTTGGCAGCGACTACCCGCCCACGTGGCCCACTTTAGCGCCGCCGCTTACACCGTTGGGTGGCGATCCCTTCGCGCGAGAGGGTGTCCGGCTCACTTGCATGTTGGAGTTGCCCGTCGGCTCGGGGGAAGTGGTGCTCACCTCGGTTGACCCCGCCGTTCAACCCTTTATAGACTGCCGCTATCTGGAAGAGCCATGGGACCGGGAACGCATGCGGGAAGGAATCCGCATCGCGCTTAAGCTAATGGAGCGTGAGGCTTTCAGGAATTTCGTGGAAGCTCCGATATCTCCATCGGACCTGGATTTGGCTTCCGACGACGCTCTGGACAATTGGATGCTGGAGAGCGTGTGGATCGGCCAACACCTCTGCGGTACCTGCAAAATGGGCCCCAATAGTGACTCCATGGCGGTGGTGGATCAGTATTGCCGCGTTCACGGGATTGAGGGGCTCCGCGTGGCCGATGCCTCGGTAATGCCGGACGTAATACGAGCAAATACTAACTGTACAACCATCATGATCGGAGAGCGAGTCGCCCATTGGATCGCTTCCGAATTGGGACACCCTGTGTAGGCACAACAGATCGGGACGGGATGGACCTATCCTTATAGTGATACCCGATTGACAACCCCGCACATTCAGGTCACCAAGACTCCTCTAGGACAACGCCGTGGACCCGGCTTGCCGAACCACGGCCATTTACGTTGTTCATAAACAAAATTGGTCTTCAGCCAGCTAAGCTGGCGATGATTCCATGACGGTTAATAACTTCTAGACCAGCACCGGGTCCTTGTTCTTCACATATATCTGGATTCGCGCGGAGAAGTGTTCCAGCACGACCAAACGCCCCGAGTTATCAATTTTCACCGCACAGGGTCGGCCAAAGCCTCTTTCGAAACCCCCGCCGTCATTGGCGATGGCTATGGTCCTTTGCCGGAGCATACCCGGGTTGGAGAGGAGTTTCCCCTTACCCCATTGGGAGAGCACGTGGTCTCCATGCAACTGGGCGATGAATCGCCCGTCAGGGCTAAGAACCTGAACGCGATCGTTCTGCCAGTCAGCGACGTACATGTCTCCGTCGTCGTCGGTGCAGACGCTGGCTGGCCTATTGAACTGGCCAATGTTGGTGCCGGTTTGACCGAACGAAGCCTGCCATTCGCCGTCCATGGTGAATTGCTGAATCCTGTCGTTTCGCCAGTCGGCAACGTATACCAAGCCTTGCTGATCAATGCTGACTCCCCAAGGCAAGTTGAATTGGCCCTGACCGCTGCCGGAGCACCCAAATTTGCCGCGGAAGGCGCCGTCCAAACCGAATTTTTGCACCCGGTTGTTGTGGCTGTCGGTGAGTAGCAGGGTATCGCCGTTTATGGCTATACCGGCAGGCCGGTTTAGCTCACCGTCGCCGGTACCGAATTTGCCCCACTTGCCAAGGAACTCGCCATCCTTGTTGAAGATGGTAATCCGGTTCAGCCACTCGTCGGCCACGTAAACGTTGTTTTTGTCGTCTAACGCAATGGATGAAGGCCAAACAAACTGACCGTCGCCATGGCCGTAGGACGCAAACTCGGTGATGTACTCCTCTTCTAGGGTCAGCACGGTTATCCTCAACCCGTCGGGCCGTCCTTCCCAGGACCGGTTCACGACATAGGCTGTGCCATCGACGGCAACAGCCACGTCCACCGGGTTTCGGAACCCGGTGCCCCCGTATTCATTACGGCCCACCGAATGACTGTAAGCAAACGTTCGATCGGCAATTCCAAATAAGTGGGTGCTCATGGATTTGGTCTCCTCAACATTTGGTTAACTGGTCTGGATTGCTCTTGAGACATCTCTGGTAGGTGAGGTGGCCTGATCCAGTGGGCCTAGAGGAAATTCACCTTCTCCTGGCTGCTGCCGATGATGGACTGGGAGCCCAAGTCGAACCAATTCTCCAAGAGGGAGTTCTCTGATTGGCTGATGTTGAGCCATTTCTGAGTTGGATTTTTACTCGAACTGGAATTCAGCAGTCGAAGCGATCATCTGAAACATTTCCCCGCTGCGGCGGGTAAATTCTGTTTGCGCGGCACTCGTGTCGTGTTTCAAATCGCCACCCTTTTGTGCGTGGGCAAGAAGCTCACTGTAAGTGCTGTCGCCCACCGTTATCGGACCTATTACATCCAAGCAACCGTCGACGAAAGACCCTGGGGACAAGGTTGCGCCTCGTTGCATCAGACGTCCCACCAAAGACTGGACGCCGGGCAGGGCGGTGTTGCCTAGCAGATCGGAAGCATAATTGATTCGCTCCACCAGCGTGCCGCTGTCAATCCACTCACGACCGGTATGCCACCCTTCCACCGTGGGAGGGTTCATCAAGTCCATGCCCATGTATTTGGGCTCTTGGGAGAGCTCGAACAGGCCGGGCTTGATTTCCCTATGATCTTCCACCATGCGAAGGGTACCCACCACCATCTCGGCCGGGTTCTTTACCTTGGCATACCGGACCGCCTCGGACTTGAACGAGGCGGAGGTGAGCAAGGTCCGGAGCATTGCCGTGATGTCGTATCCTGAATCGAAGTATGCTTTCTCCATCGCCCGAATCAATTCCGCATCCTGGGTAGGGGTCAGCCGCCAGGCCGGAATCTGGACATCGTCTGCAACGAAGAAGTTGTACAGGTGGCGGGAAATGAAACGGGCGGTGGCAGGTTGCTTGCAAATGATATCCAGGATGTCATCGCCGTTCCAGTTGCCGGTTTCGCCCAAGAAAGTCTTCTCGGATTCATCGTGGTCTGCAGGGTCGAAGCGAAAGTCCCATAGGCTGCGGCCATGAGGGAATGGAGGATAACAAGGAGCAATGTTCCAACCGGTAAATGCCCTAGCGCACGCCTTGACATCGTCCTCGGTGTAATTAAACTCCTCGTCTTTGCCAACGCCCAAGGAGAACAGCTCCAAGAGCTCACGCCCATAGTTTTCGTTGATGGCTACCTTGTGGCTTTCGGAGTTGTCCAGGTAATACATCATGCCGGGGTTGGTGGAAAGCTTATACAGCAGGTCCCGGAAGTTGCCCATGCCGTTTTCTCGGAATAGCACGATCATACGGCCCATTTCAGTACCACTGTCAATCTTGCTGTGGCCAGCGCAAAAAATCATGTGCCAGAAGAGGGACATTTTTTCCTGAAGCTGGCGGGGGTTGTTGATCATGCGGTATATCCACAACTGCACATTGGCTTCAATGGCGGGGGCCTGGTAATAGGAAGGCTGCAAGCGCAACAGCAGGTCTTCCTCTAATTCGGGCTGTTGTTCCGGGTTCAAAAACTCTTCCACCGTTGCGTCAAATCCCTTGGCCGCTCTGACCTCAATCTCGTCGCGGCTTGCGCCAAAGGCGGCCCGGCGTAACAAGTGGGCCATTAACGCAATATCCTGATCAGCCATCTGGTCCTCCTATATGAGCCTGTCCAATCAATTTAACCTTTCATGATAATGTAAGCTGAGGTGCCTGTCAACAGACTGCAACCATCTGGCTGTAGGCCATAGTTGACCCGGCAACCATCCTAATTATCAGCCAAATTCCGGGGTTGGTGTTTCAGTTCCAACTCCGTCGAGAATCCTCGATGAAATCGGGGCTTGCCGAGGTGGCAGTGTCCCGGGAGGTATTCCGCCAGGCGGACGCTACGTATCGCCGGGCTCTATCCAGCACCAGGGTAGCGAATATCCTTGAGGTCATCAGAAGTTAGGACTGTCACTTCTGGAGAAGGTAGAAGGGAGTGCAAACGTGTTGAAAGCCACTTCTGCTACCCATCAAACACCAGTTTACGCCGCCGCAGGATGGTTTTGTGAGCTTGCTGGGAGCGTTGATTGCATTCGTGAGCTATACTCGCGGCCTGAGTCACAAGTTAGGCGATTAACTCGCAAGCCTCCGACATACACGCGTCGCGTATCGCTTGAGACATTGCGGTGAGCACTAAGTCTGTAAGTCCGGAAAACGATGGAGGACGGCGACATGACATCAACTAGCACAATGAAGTTCGGAATTTTCCTGGGACCATTCCATCGGGTGGGTGAAAATCCGACCTTAGCACTGGAAAGGGACCTGGAGTTGATCCAGTGGCTGGACGTCTTAGGCTTCGACCAAGCATACATCGGAGAGCACCACAGCGCCGGGTGGGAAACCATTGGGTCGCCGGAGTTGTTCATGGCCACCGCCGCCGAAAGGACCCGCCTGATCCGACTGGGGACCGGTGTGGTCAGCCTACCATATCACCACCCTTACATGGTGGCCCAGCGCATGGTTTTGCTGGACCACCTCACCCGCGGCCGGGTGATATTGGGCGTGGGCTCTGGAGCCCTGGGTTCCGATGCCTTCATGCTGGGTATCAACCCGGATCGACAGCGGGAGATGACGGACGAGTCGCTCGGTATTATTATGCGGTTGTTCACTGAGACTGACCCGATTACTTACAAGAGTGACTGGTTTGACCTGAACGATGCCGTGCTTCAGCTGCGACCTTATCAACGGCCCCATATACCCGTGGCGGTGGCGTCGGTGGAGTCGCCATTCGGCGTAACCCTGGCGGGAAAGCACGGTGCAGCGGTCCTCTCTTTTAGCGTACCCCGGGAAACTGTCCGCAAGACCTCCCTGTCGGACCTCTGGTCCATTGCCGAGAATACAGCGGCGGAGCACAACAAGGTTGTGCGCCGGGAAGACTGGGGAATCGTGATGGGCTGCCACCTGGCGGAAAGCCGCAAGGAAGCCTACGAGGACATCCGGGTGGGTAGCGCGCGTGTTGTCACCGAGTATTCCGCCGGGACCCTGGGTAACCCGGTGCCCGATGTACCTACCGACCAAATAGTGGACTACATGGTGGACCACAATCAGTGGATCGTAGGTACACCCGACGACTGCATCGCCGCAATCGAACGACTCCAGGAGATCAGTGGAGGATTCGGCAGTTTCATGATACGTGCGGAGGATTGGGCGCCTCGGGACAAGATTCACCGTAGCTTCGAATTACTGGCCCGTTATGTGATGCCCCACTTCCAGGGGTCTTTGACCGGCATCATCGCGTCTCAACGGTGGGCCAGCGAGCGCAAAGAGGAATTGCAGGTCAACAGAAGAGCAGGGCTGCAGCGGGCGACGGACACTTTCTTAGCCGACCGCAGCTAGACACGCAAGCGAGGTTAAGTCCCATCAAGCCTTGGTGGACAAAGCCCTTCCCCCGGAGCAACCCGGACCTGTTGGGGGTGGATGGTAAGGCATGCTGCTTTTGGCCCAAGGCTGGAGGGCAGCGGCCGCGGCGGAGACGCTGGAGCGGGACCCCCACACCATCGGATGACCCGATCGACGCCTAACCCACGTCAACACCAATCCTGCTCCGATCTTCCGACTCCAGTCTGCCTCTCACCACCATACTCGTCCATCATCAGTAGGGTGGTACACCATTACCCCGTCCCAATTGTTGACATCCAGCGAAAAGGTCCCCGCTAACAGGCCAGCATAAATGTCACATTCACCCCATGTAGAATGTGATATTGACTCCCAAAGAACAGACGAGACTCCAGGTTCTCAACAGCCTGCTGGCTGAGCACATGACCTTGGACCAGGCAGCCACGCTGATGGATGTCAGCACCCGGCACGCCGGGCGCATGCTGGCTGCCTACCGGGAGAACGGAGCTGCCGCAATTGCCCACGGCCACCGAGGCCGCAAGGCTCCCAATGCGACTCCCAAGGCCGTGGCGTACGATGTGGTCCATTTGGTTCGCACCAGGTACTCAGGGGCCAACCACACCCATCTCAGCGAGTTGCTGAACGAGCGCGAGGGAATTGACATCGGCAGGACCTTCCTGAGGCAGGCCCGTTTCATCTGGCAGGGCCGGCAGCCGCAGTCAACGACATGGAGAGGCCCTCAAGGCTGGTCAGGACCTCGAAGTAGGTCTTGTCTTTGTCGGCGGCGCACCCCTCGGCGTAGCAACCGCAGGGCTCGGGCCAGTCTCAAGCTTGGCGTTGCTCTGCAGTCATCTGCGGCCTCCTGGCATCTCTCTTCGCCGGCGACCGGCCGGGGAAGTATCCCCCGGGGGCCGGGGCTGCACGGGCTGGTGTCATGGACATATCAGGCGTTGTGCGAACCATAAAATCATCGTATAAGGGCTACCATCAGAGTCCCTCTCCGAGAAGGTGTCAAGGATGGACCGTTCTGTCCCGAGTACGTAGAGGACCGAGCCGTCCATTGATATGTCGCCCGCTTCTACCTTGTGGTGGACTCGCGGATTCAGTTGGACAGATGCTCTTTCGTCTACCGGCCGGCTTCTAAACCAAGGCCAAGGTGGGATGTGCATTTGGCGTGGGATGGCAGGGGAGCTGGGAGTGCAGCAGCAGCTTTTCAGCCCTTGATTGCAGGACGGTACGGCAGCGGCGTTTGACGTCCTGTTTCCGGTCGGCCAGCCCGGCGAGGAAGTTCCCAACCCTGTCCTGCACCCGGGACTTGGTCCCCAGGCACAGGTTCCCGGTCGCCTCCTCCCTGGCCCAGCCCCAGATGGCCTCGTCAGGGTTGAAGTCCGGGCTGTATCCCGGCAGGTTCACCAGCCGCAGAGCTAAGCCGGGTGTTCGCAGGTATTCCCGGACCGCCTCGCCCCGGTGCGCCGGCGCGTTGTCCCAGATGACGGTCAACGGCCCGATGTGTCTCTCCCTCAGTTGCTCCAAGAACACGGTCGAGGTTCCAGAGTTGCTGTTGCCGTCCAGGCTCCATCCATTCCACCTCGCCCGTCTCCAGGCACGCTGCCGAGTAGTAGCTGGCCTTCTCGCCATAACGCGGGCTGGTCGAGTCCACCAAGGCAGGTTCACCTCTCAGCACCCACTTGCCCCGCAGTTCGGCGTCCGCCCGAAAATGGGCCTCGTCAGCGAAGAATATTTTGGCTCCGGATCGGTACGCCTCCTCCCACAGGGCGGCGTACTCCGACACGAAAGATTCCCGCTTGGCCCCGTCAGCCTTGACCAGACGTTTCTTGGGACGCTTGAAGGCAAATCCCAAACGGTGCAGCCAGGTCAGGCAACTGCTGCGGCTCACGCTGATGGCGTACCGTTCCGCCACATACTGGTGCACCACTTTCCAGTTCCAGTTGGCCAGTTCTATGCCGGACTCTGAGGGCGGCTCCTGCACCGCCGCCCTCAACTCCGCCCTCTGCGCCTCGGCGAGGGCGGGGGGAACCCCCGGACTGCTCGAACATCAACGCTGTGAGTCCGCCCTCGCCGAAGGCGGCGGCCCACCGGCCTATGGTGTGGGGATCCCGCCCCAATGCCTCTGCTGTAGCCGAGGCGGTCCACCCTTGCGTCAACAGCCAGAGCGCGTGCCAGCGTTCCCGCTCCCGGGGCGTGGGCGCCAGTATCATCCGCCGGTGCAGGTCCCTGGCGTCCATCTGCCATTGCTCCAGAAACCGACCCATCTCCCTCATACCCATCACCAACCCCTCTCGCACGCCCGCAAAAGCTAATCCGGTCCTTCCCCCAATTTACCCCAAGCTTCTGCGCCATTTCACCTTGGCTTTGGTTTAGACCGGTAAAACCACCAGCACAAGGACTGTAGAGGCCCGGTGTGAATCATCGAGCTTTTCTTTTGGTGAGCTGAATTGATTGGGAAGGGTTGTGGTTATGACTCGAAAAGGAGATTTCGATCCACTAGACTGGCAGTTCCCCCGTTTACACACCCTTGGGAATGTCTTGAGGGAGAGGAATGATGGCGACTTTCGAGCCCCACGGCGCTTTCAGAACAGGCAAGCGGGCCACACCGAGGAACACTCTGATTGTCGCTGCCCTACTGCTGGTGGTCGGCACCATAGCGTTACCAGCCGTTATGGGCGTCAGTGCCGACAGTTCTGCAACCCACCTTGTTTGCCTGGACAAGAATGTCAACGGCTTGGTGGACATCCCAGAGCTGTTCGACGTGATTGACGCCTACTTTGACGGGACGCCAATTGATGCGCCGCCGGACACCTGGCGGGGCTTGACCATCGCACCGGAGGAGCGGTGCTCGGATTACGACCCGAATGACTACCGCTACTCCCAGTCCCTAGAAGACCAAATCGTGGAATCCCTGGGGGGCGTCTACGGCCCCTACACGGGAACATGGTTCGACAGCACCAGCGAAACCGACATTGAGCGTATGGTTGCCCGCTCGGAGGTCCACGATAGTGGCCTGTGCGCCGCTGACGCCAATACCAAGCGGGCATTCGCATCCGACCTCCTGAACCTCACCCTGGCTTCCCCCAGCGTCAACCGGCATCAGAAGTCGGACAAGGACGCGGCCGAGTGGCTGCCCGGCCTAAACCAGTGCTGGTACGTAGACCGCGTGGTTAAGGTGCGCCAGAAGTACGGTCTGACGATTGACTCCGCTGAGGCGGACGCCATTGGCGACGTCTTGGATGGATGCACGTCAGTGGAGATCATCATTCTGCCGCGGCCCACTCCGGACTCTTCCGTTGGCCCCGGAACCTATCGCGTGGGAACGGACATTGACCCTGGTATCTACGCCGGGCGGGCAGGACTTGACCTTGCAGACTCTTGCTACTGGGCAAGGCTCGAGGGTATTTCCGGCGCGCTGGACGATATCATTGCCAACGACAACGCCATTGGGCAGTTCTATGTGGAAGTGCTCAGCACGGACGCATTCTTTGAAACGGACTGCGAAGTGACACCGTTGGCCGACTGGCCCACCCCGCCTACCTTGTTGGAAACCCTTGATCCCGGAACTTACATCATTGGCCGCGACATTGCTTCCGGGACGTATAGGGGAGAAGCGGGGGAAGACATTTTGGATTCGTGCTATTGGGAGCGGCTGAGCGGGGTGACTGGCACCTTTGATGACATATTGGCCAACGACAACGCCATTGGGCAGTTCTTTGTGGGAGTTGAGACGACCGACTACGCCCTCAACACGCGGTGCGAGTTGCATCTGACTGACGAGGAACAGTAGGAAGAGGTGGACGCCTTGGCCATGGGCGGCTCTTGCATTGCCGCTTTCAAATTCGCCTGTTGCGCCTCGCCGAGGGTGGGGGGGACCCCCCGGACTGCTCGAACATCAACACTGTGGGTCTGCCCTCGCTGAAGGCAGCGGCCCAGCGTCCAACGGTGCGGGGGTGTACCGTTCCAGCACCTCCGCCGTGGCCGCTGCCGCCAAACCCTGGGCCAAGAGCAGCATGGCGTACCACCGCTCCCGCTCGCGGGGTGTCGGCGCCAGAATCATCCGCCGCCCTAAGTCCTTGACTCCCATCTGCCATTGTTCCAGAGACCGGTCTATCTCCCTCGCGCCCATCATCAATCCCTCTCGGACACCCGCAAAAGCTAGTCCGAAAAACTAACCTGCTCCTTACGCCAATTTACCCCATGCTGCTGCGCATTTCACCTTGGCTTTGGTTTAGTTGGCGGACAACTCCTGCACCGCCCCTCTCGGCGCCACCTGCTGCGCCGCCTCGAGGGCGGGGGGGCACCACCGGACTGCTCGAATATCAAGGCTGTGGGCCCACCCTCGCCGAAGGCGGCCAACCACCGTCCAATGGTGTGGGGGTCCCGTTCCAGCGCCTCGGCGGTAGCCTGAGCGGTCCAGCCTTGGGCCAGAAGCCACAGGGCGTACCCACCGTTCCCGCTCCCGGGGCACCGGCGCCAGAATCATCCGCCGGCGCACGCCCGGCACATCCATCTCCCATCGTTCGAGAAACTGGTCCATATCTCTCACACCCATCACCACCCCTCGCTCTTTCTCAGATAAGGTAACCCCGTTCCTCCACAAATCTATCCCATGTCTCTGCGCTTTTCACCTTGGCTTTGGTTTAGGTTGTGGAGCATCTGGGCAACTCCGGTGCGGTCCTGGTGGTTGACGAGACCGGCTTTCTCAAGAAGGGGGACAAGTCTGCCGGGGTGCAGCGTCAGTACAGCGGCACGGCCGGGCGGATCGAAAACTCTCAGGTCGGCGTGTTCCTGGCCTATGCCTCAGACCAAGGCAGGACACTATTGGACCGGGAACTGTACCTGCCCCAGGTATGGACGGAGGACCGGGAGTGACGCCGGGAGGCTGGTGTGCCTGAGGGTGTTTCCTTTCGGACCAAGCCGCAACTGGCGCAACTGATGCTGGAGCGGGCGTTGAAATCGGGGGTACCCTTCGGCTGGGTTGCCGGGGATGAGGTCTACGGTAATGACCGCAACCTGCGACTGTGGCTGGAGCGGGAGGGACTGTCCCACGTGGTGGCCATCAAGCGCAGTGAGAGGCTGTGGGCATTGACGGGAAAGGGACCCCGGCAGGTGCGGGCTGACCGGCTGGCGTCGCAGGTCGACGAGTTGGATTGGGTCAGATGCAGCTCGGGCGATAGGGCCAAGGAGCCGAGGGTCTACGATTGGGCCATCGTGGATATACGGCCCTTGTGGGAGCCGGGCAGGGGCTATTGGCTGCTGTGCCGACGCAGTCTGGCCGACCTCGGGGAACTGGCCTACTACGTCTGTTATGGACCGGCGGGGACAGCCCTGGAGGAACTGGTGAGGGTGGCCGGGATCCGGTGGGCTATCGAGGAATGCTTTGAGGAGGCCAAGGGACAGGTGGGGCTTGACCAGTACGAGGTCAGGAGATGGGACGGCTGGTACCGGCACATCACCTTGTCGATGCTGGCGCAGGCGTATCTGGCGGTGATCCGGTATCAGGCGACGGAGCAGGGAGAAAAGGGGCCAATACGGTCCGGATGAGGAGCTGATTCCCCCGACGGTGCCTGAGGTGCGCCGGCTGCTCACCCGCCTGGTATGGACGGAAATCCAACCGCCTGATTGCGTCCTGTACGGGTCATGGTGGAGACGGCGCCACCAAGGCAGCGCCCGGCAATGCCACTACAAACGCCGCCTGTTTAATCTACGGCTGTAGTACTAATCCCGCACGGCGTAATCCCCCTCGAACCGCGCTGGGCTAGTCGTCTGCAGCGATGGGGACTTCCGCACGCCTCCTCTCGTACATGCGGAGGATGTGTTCAGGGAACACGGGGGCCTTTGGGGCCGGGAGGCCAGTCTCCTCGAGGCAGCGCGCCTTGAGTTCCTCAATGCTGTCGAACCCGCGGTTGAACATCTGAGGTTCACCCCGTTCCTCCGACAGTTTTTTACGCAACCTGACCGTGGCTTCGGCGTCTACCGTCAGGTCGTCGTTGAGTACAACCCCATAGCGCCCGGCTCCCTCGCGAGTCACCAGACCCCTTCGTACTTCCTGCGCCACTTTGTCGGCATCGCGCTTGTAGGGGTCTCCCCAACCTCCCCCGCCCCAAGTGCAGAACAGGAAAAGGTCTCCCTCTTCGACTACCACATGGTCGCATTTGGATGGCAACATTTCTTCGCTGCCATCTTTCCGGATCAATTTCTTCCAGCTACGCCCGCCGGGCAGGCCGCCGTTCACTCCGTAGGGATAAGTCAGCCATCGATCGTCGTGAATGGAGATTTCACCGGGTTCCAGAAAGCGGTACCCGAGTTTGCAGCCGTTGCCTCCCCTGAAGAATCCTGGGCCTCCGGAGTCAGTTATGGTTTCGTTGATCTCCATTCGCACAGGGACATAATTCTCGAGGAACTCGTTGGGCACATTGGTGAATGCCGGCCACAACGAGTGGCCGTCCGGGCCGTCACCGAAGGGCTTTCCTGGGATGCCGCCGAAGCCAATCTGGTACAGCTGATACCACTCGCCGTTCCTGTCGTAGCCGGAATACATCAGGTGGGGACTGTCGGAAAAACCTGCTGCTATCAGGAAATCCGGTGCCCGCTGGCCCAGGGTGCCACCCAGCACGTCGAAGATGCGGCCCAAAGCGTGAGTTCGACAAGACAGGGCGGCCGGTTTGACCGGCTTGAGCAGCGTGCCCTCAGGAATGCGGACGTCCACGTGCTCATAGAAGCCATCGTTAAAGAGAATCTGGGGGTCAAATACATTGATCATGTACGTCCCGACGAACATCTTGAACATGGCTTCGCTGAGGTAGAAATTGATGGAGCCTTCCGACTGGGGGTCCGTACCTTCGAAGTCGAAAATTACCTTGTTGCCCTCCCGCCAGAGGGTGCAGGCTATCTTGTATGGCCCCATCCCCAGCCCATCGTCGCAGACGTAGTCTTCGAAGTAGATCTTTTCCTCGGCCACGCTGCTGATGATTAACTGCTCCATAGCGCGCCGGTTGCGTTCCAGGAGCAGGTCCACAGCCTTCACGTAAGTATCGACACCGAAACGGTCACACATATCCAAAATGCGCCGCTCAGCCGTGCGCACCGCGGCAAAAATGCCGTCCAAGTCCGCCCTATTCAGATGGGGCTGACGGACTTGGTGGAAGATCAGGTTGAGCAGGTCGTTCTGCCGCTCGCCTTTCCGGTACACCTTTACCGGTGGGATCAGAATTCCTTCTTCATATATCTGGCGGGCCTGAGTGGGGAGGCTGCCTGGCACGGCTCCTCCGACATCCGTCATGTGGCCGAACATGGCGATCCACGCTACATGGCGCCCCTCGTAATACACCGCGCGCATGGTCAACCAGTCGTTGGCGTGGCTGATAGCCGCCGCGCAGGAATATGGGTCTGAGGTCAGGAACATATCCCCTTCTTCCACGTCGCCCTCGTATACCTCAACGAAAGGCGGGATGAAGGATCCGAATTGCCCCACCACCATCAGGCCCTTGCGATTGGCGATCATGGGGAACTCGTCGCCCTGCTCCCGAATACCCGGAGACACGGCAGTCCGCAAGAGCACTGCATCCATCTCCCAGCGGGCATTGCGCAGGCCGCTCTCAATGATGTCGAGCGTAATGGGATCGACTTCGACGTCCTGAAATTCCCCAGGATTGGTCTCAACTATGTTCGCTGGCATGTCCGACCTTCCTCTTCTATTTAGACGGGTTGATGAGGATGTTGCCCAAGGAATCAACTTCGCCGACGTGGTCCGGCAAGATCAAGGTTGTGGAGTCCATTTCGGTTACCATCGCAGGCCCGAGAATCCGGTTGCCCGCTAGGAGCCTGGAGCGGTCGTAGACAGAGGCCTCCAGCTCTTCGCCATCAACAAACATCCGGGTCGAACCGGTTCTACCTGCGGAGGGATCAGCGCCACCACTTGCGACGGTGCGGGCCTTGGCAATGGTAGCCGGCCCGACAGCGATGGCACGGAGGTTGACAACTTCGGGGTCGACATCCGGCGCGAAGGTGAACATCTGGGTGTGCAGGTCCGCAAACCGGTTCCCGACGAGTGCGAGGCCGCCTTGGGCCAGTTCCTCCATGCTGACCTCTACCGTAAGCACGAAGGCTTGGCCGCGGTACCGGCAGTCGAGCTGATATTGAGTAGTCTGTTCGGCACGGGGAACATCTTCCGCATCAAGGGCTTGCGCAGCGCGGTCGGAAAGCTCGGTGAGAATTGCTCCGATTTCCTGCCTCGATGTCTCGGAGAATCTTCGTATCAGGGTCTGGGACGCTTCGTTCCTGAGCCTGGTAGTGGCGTCCCCATATGCGCACAGGACTCCGGGGGACGGCGGTATGATCACCGGCCAAGACTGCGTGAGCCTGCCGATGGCGTTGGCGTGCAGCGGACCGGCGCCGCCGAATGCCATGAGAGCAAAGTCCCGGGGATCGTATCCCTGCTCGACGGAGACCAGCCTGATGGCACCGTACATGTTCTCGTTGACGATGTCGATAATGCCCTCGGCGCCTCTCTGCAGGTCCAGGCCGAGGGCGTCCGCTACGGTTTGGACTGCATTTTCTGCCAAAGATCTGTCGAGTTGCGTCTGATCGGCCAAGACTGTGGGCAATCGTCCGAGAGCGACGTTCGCGTCGGTGACAGTAGGATTCTCTCCTCCTCTTCCGTAAGCAGCGGGCCCAGGGTCGGCGCCGGCGCTCTGAGGGCCTACTCTCAGGGCTCTGGTCAGTTCGGGGACGTGGGCGATGGAACCGCCTCCAGCACCGACGCTGCGCACGTCCAAGGAGGACGCCCGAATGGTGACGTCTCCCACTCTGGTTTCGCGCCTCACCAGAGGTATACCGTTTTCTATCAGGGAAACGTCGGTGGACGTTCCACCCATGTCGAAGGTGATCAGGTTCTTGTAACCTGCCTGCTCCGCAATCCACAAGGCTCCAGCCACTCCGCCGGCCGGGCCGCTCATCAGCACGTTGACCGGAGCTTTCTGAACCATCTCCACAGAGGCCAAGCCGCCGTCGGAGCGAAGGATATGCAAGTTGGCATTGATGCCACGGTTTCCAAGGTCGTCCTGGAGCCGCCCGAGGTAGCTAGAAATGACCGGGGCCACGTAGCCGTTGGCAGCCGTGGTCAGGGTCCGCTCGAATTCATACATCTCAGGCAGAATATCGGAGGAAAGAGAGACGGGAATATCCGGCATTATCTCGCCGGCGATTTCGCGTATGCGGCGTTCGTGAGCGGAGTTGGCGTAGGAGTTGACAAGAGAGACTGTCAAAGACTCTATGTCTTTGTCTTTGAGATAGCTGAGCTCTTTCCTGATGGCGGCTTCATTGAGCGCCGCAACCACGTCGCCACGGGCGCCGATTCTCTCTTCCGCCTCCACGGTCAGTTCAAGGTCAACCAAGGGATCGGGCATGTTCCAGACAATGAAGGACGCCAGCCCACCTGGTACGAATGAACGTTCTATCTGCAACACCTGCTTGTATCCCCGGGTCGTTACCAGACCCATTTTGGCGCCCTGACTCTGCAGGATTGCGTTGGTTGCTACCGTGGTACCGTGCATGATCTGGTTGATCTGGGAGGGAGCTACTCCGGCGAACGAGCAGATTCTCTCAATCCCCTCGAAGACCCCAATCGAGGAGTCCTCGGGGGTAGAGTGAACTTTGGCTTCGTAAGTATTTCCCGTGTCCTCGTCCATAAGGAGGAGGTCGGTGAAGGTGCCACCGACATCTACTCCCAATCGGTACGCCATTGTTTGCTCCTCCTCTAAAACTGGCACTCGTACAAAAGGCGCGAACATTATAACCCGCCCCGGCCCGTCGGCGTAAAACCTATCTGTTCATCGTTATAGTGTCAAGGCAATTGCACACGCGCAAGTATCCGTTGCGGTTCCTTTTTCTGATTACGAATAGCGTACTAAACCAAAGCCAAGGTGAAAAGCGCAGAGAGATGGGATAAATTTGTGGAGGAACGGGGTTACCTTATCTGGGAAAGAGCGAGGGGTGGTGATGGGTGTGAGAGATATGGACCAGTTTCTCGAACGATGGGAGATGGATGTGCCGGGCGTGCGCCGGCGGATGATTCTGGCGCCGGTGCCCCGGGAGCGGGAACGGTGGTACGCCCTGTGGCTTCTGACCCAAGGCTGGACCGCTCAGGCTACCGCCGAGGCGCTGGAACGGGACCCCCACACCATTGGACGGTGGTTGGCCGCCTTCGGCGAGGGTGGGCCCACAGCCTTGATATTCGAGCAGTCCGGTGGTGCCCCCCCGCCCTCGAGGCGGCGCAGCAGGCGGCGCTGAAAGGGGCGGTGCAGGAGTTGCCCGCCAACTCAAGCATGGAACTGGCCAACTGGAACTGGAAAGTGGTCTGCCAGTACGTCTCCGGGCGCTTCGGTATCAGCCTGAGCCGCAGCGCCTGCCTGAACTATCTGCGCCGGCTGGGATTCTCCTTCAAACGCCCCAAGAAACGGCTGCTCAAGGCGGATGTGGAGAAACGGGAGGCCTTCGTGGCGGAGTACGCCGCCCTGTCGGACGAGGCTCGCAGATTCGGAGCCAAGATATTCTTCGCTGACGAGGCCCACTTTCGTGCGGACGCTGAACTGCGGGGCAAGTGGGTGCTGCGGGGAGAGCCGGCCTTGGTGGACTCCAGCCGCCCGCGCTACGGCGAGAAGGCCAGCTACTATTCGGCGGTGTGCCTGGAGACCGGCGAGGTGGAATGGAGGGAGCTGGAGGGAAACAGCAACTCAGGAACATCGGCAGCCTTCCTGGAGCAGTTGCGGGAGAGGCACAGCGGTCGTCTGAACGTGATCTGGGACAACGCGCCGGCGCACCGGGGCGAGGCGGTGAGGGAGTACCTGCGGACGCCGGGTCTGAACCTGCGGCTGTTTAACCTGCCGGATTACAGTCCGGACTTCAATGCCGATGAGGCGGTCTGGGGCTGGGCCAGGGAGGAGGCCACCGGGAACCTATGCTTGGGGACCAAGGTCAAGGTGCAGGAACGGGTCGGCAGCTTCCTCGTTGGTCTGGCCAACCGGAAAGAGGAGGTGAAACGCCGCTGCCGCACCGTCTTGCAATCAAGGGCCGGCGCCCTGCCCCGCGACTCCCACTCCAACTCTCAACACCCCGGAAATGCACATCCCACCTTGGCTTTGGTTTAGCCCAGCTCTCGTCCATCTTCGACCGGATGTACGCCGACAACGGACGGGCCTCCGTCCCACCGGATCATCTGCTGATGGCCTTCTTTGCCGTCCGCAGCGAGCGCCAGTTCTGCGAGCGTCTGGAGTACGACCTCATGTTCATGTGATTCTTGGATCTGAACACCATGGACCGCAGCTTCGATCACTCGGTGTTCTCCAAGAACAAGTGGAACGGTATCGTCATTTCCACACTGGTCAACGGAACGGCTATGGAATGGCAAAGCGAGACTGTAGAGCCTGTGGCAGCGAGGCCGACGCCTGCATCTACTGCCGCAGCTGCGTCGACCGCATAATGGCCCCGACCCGGATCCCCTTCCTCGGCGGTCAACGCAAGCAGGGCGTTCCGGCCAGGTCTACCAACCAAGCCAAAACCCCCGAGGCACAACCAGGTTCCCTGTCCTCCTACCCATCCAAGGCCTCTGAAAAACCAGCCAAGGACACCCCTCCGGCGTTGCCCTTATCATGCACGATAATTATAATTATCGTGCATGGCAAGAAAAGGGGCCACCCCCTTAGAATGAACGACAAATTGTTGGCCGGAGTTGTTGAGCGGCTCACCCTGTCTGAGCCCACGGAACATGGGAACCCGCGCAACAAACGCCCGTTTGTTGTGCAGACCGAGTTTCGGGAGCACCCAACGTGCACTCCCGAAAGAAAGGAGACCATCGTCCTTATCCCGGCAGAGTAAAAATGGAAGAGATAACCTATGAAGAGGATTGACGAAATCACGCTGGATACGATTGCGGAAGTAATATGTGGGGATAGTCATGACGAGGAAACAAGCGCCCTTTCATCCTTGAAGTACAGGTCAATGACAGAAATTGACGCCTTCTTCCAACGTGCGGAGATAAGACCCACCGGGCAATCATCAACGAGGAAATGGTTTGTGTTGGAGTCCCTCCAATCCGTCAACGGGACTAGGAATTTGGACAAAATACTACTGCGGCTATCTTCTCCAAAAGAATACCGTGGCGACAGTCGAATGACCCACAATGTAATGAACCGCCTCAACCGTGCCTTGATGTTGGAGGGTCTTGAAATAGTGATACATGGTGGAGTAGAGCCACAGTTACGTGGACGCCCTCCCGCCATGGAAACTCCGACACCCACGGTTATAAGGAGAGACAGACAAAATACGAGGCCAAGTAAGTCAGAACAAAATGGCGGTCATAATCCGCGACAGTCAACCAGCGCAGGGCACGAATCGAGTCAGCCTAACTCAGCTTCCACAACGATATTTATTGGACACGGGCATTCTCCCTTATGGCTGGAACTAAAATACTTTCTCGAGGAAAGACTCGGACTGTCTGTGGATGAATACAGCCGGGTGTCCAATGCTGGAAGGCCGACAACCCATCGCTTGTCGGAAATGCTGGATTCGGCGACGGCGGCATTCCTGCTTATGACGGGAGAAGACGAGACAGCGGAAGGGAAACTAAGGGCTCGAGAAAACGTCGTTCACGAAGTGGGCTTGTTCCAAGGAAAACTGGGCTTCGAAAGGGCCATCATCCTATTAGAGGAAGGTTGCGAGGAGTTCAGCAACATCATCGGGTTAGAGCAGATACGATTTGACAAGGATAAGATCGACGCTGCATTTGAGCAGATACGTATGGTCCTTGAACGAGAGAGCATCATCAGCCTGTCTGGATCCAAATAACGATCTAGAGACCAAACACAGCGGGTTGCCAAGCTGGGAGAAAGGCACAATCCCGAACACGAAAATTGCTTTGGCATTCGTAGGAGAATGGGATGGCAGATGGCCTTGAGCGTATACATGGGTTCGTGTTGGATGCCCTGCAATAGGCAGGATTTGAGGGAGCCGCAGTGCAGGGGAGGTCGGGCCCAGACCATGCTTGTGTGGACGTATTCTTGGCACCCAATAACTATTTTGACGAAAATTTCGAACATGCCGGCATCAGCTCCACTTGGATATCAAACGGCGAGGACACCCCTTGGCTAGAAGCAAAAATACGTTACGGTGAACGCAACGTCGCGATGCTACCGATAGTCGCAAGGGCTGTACTTGAGGGAGCGCAGAGCAAGGGGTTTCCTAAGGCAGATTGGAAGTACTAAAAGTTTTCTCGTAAAGGCCAATTTTGTGGTTCGCACAACGTCCGTTCCGTTGGCCCGACGTTTTCCGGGAGTAAGTGCGTGAATTTCTCCATCACGGTCGATATGTTGCCGGAGGCGATTATTGTTGCTCCCAGCAAGAGATTTCCTGGCCCGCAGCCGCTCAAAACCCTGTATACGCTATCCACGGCACAACACTGCTTGTTCTTGTCGTGGCACTCTCGCGCGCTTGAACCGGGCCTCTGGATATCGGGCCTCCAATACCCTTCCAGAAATAAACCTGCGTGAAATCACAACTGAACAAGCCGGTCCGCCTAGCTCGCCAGTCGTTCCCTCTGCGAGACGCGGCTAGACCAGTGCCCCGAAATCGCCAAGGCTCCGTAGCGAGCTCCAAGAACCGCGCCTGCCAGCGCTCCGTTGGTGCCCGTGTCGCCACCAGAATTTACCAATTCCACCAGTGCTTCCTCGAAGTTCAGGCCAGGGGTGGTCCAGATACTGCAGCGGAAGCACCTGATTCACAGTTTTCCGTCCAATATGTCCCTCGCCCTCTTGAAGCTCGGCAGGAGGGGCTCGATAGCGCCGGGGTTGAGCTTTCCCAACAGTTCGTAGGACTTCTTTCCCTTTTCGTATGGACCAGTGCAGTCCCTAGTCGCGTGATAGAGACTGTTCTGTACGATATGCCTTTCTTTAGATTCCAGGTTGTAAACTACCGGCAGGGCGGACTGCTGCAGACGCTGGCCGTAATGGGAAGACAAGGCGCTCCTGTCTGCGACTATCCAGGTTTCCATGCACGTTGACATCAGCAGCACCTGCTCGTCCGTAGCGCCTGGTGGGGCATCCCACCCATCTCTGCGACGGAGATGTGCCCAGGGAAAGTGAACGTCTTCAACAGGGTCCTCACTGTCTATGAGCATTGCGATATAATCTTGGCCGGATGCGTTCGAATGGGCAGTCTGGAAGTCTCCGTAGACGGTATCTCGGGCACCGCAAGCAGTCAGCTTCGGCATCCGCTCCTCAAAACCGTATTTCTTCAGAAGCTTGTTGAATCCTTCCCGGCATCTGACATTTAATTCCTTTCCTCCGCCTCCCTCCAGATAGATGTGCGCTTTCACCACCTGACACCCCCGAGTTGCCCTTTGGTCCAGAGTTCACCAAGGCGGTAATTCTTCAACCAACCGCTCAAGTCATGCTGGTCGAGGCGGGTCATTGAAGTATTGCCGTCATGTTTTTCACACACGACTACCGATTCGGGCCGGTCAGACAGTGCATCAACCAGTACATCTGAGTGTGTAGTGACTATCAGTTGGCATCGCTCCGACGCTTCCACCAAAAGATCGGCAATTTTCGGCAACAAGTCAGGGTGCAACCCCATCTCCGGTTCCTCAATGCAAACTATCGACGGCGGATTGGGATTCAGCAGAATCGCCAACAGACAGAGGTATTTTATGCTGCCGTCTGACAGTCGTGTTGCTGGGACCGCTAGATCGCCTTCGCTGAAGAACACCTGAACAGTGCCCCCCTCAAAGTTCAGTTCAAAGTCGTTCAGGCCCGCATAGGCATCGGTCAGGTGCTCAATGAGTTTCGACTTGGTTCTAGGGTCCAGCCGGATCCGATTCAAGAACATTCCAAGATTGGAAAAATCCTCCCTGAGAGGAGTCGGACGGACATCGGTACTTTGGGGCTGACGAAACGCTGCCTTCCGTCCAAACGCCCAATCCCGGTAAAAGTTGATACCCTCATACAAGTCATTCAGGTGGCCCAGCTCCGGATATTGGTCTGGATCTTTCCGTTGCGAGAGTATGGACTCGTCGTCTTCAACATCCTCTCTCTGAAGTTGCCTGCGGTTATCCACACCTTTGACTGTCATTGCCGGACGACCATTTTGAAAACGATAGAAGAAAAAAGGATCTTCGTATCCAGGGTCAGGATACTGGTTCTCGACTCTCTCATCCACCAGACGAAATGCCTGTTCGAACTCTCTGAATTCGATCCTGTGGCGGAGGAGATGCCTGTCATCATTTGGGTTTTCCAAGATGGTCTCAACCCAAGCTGTGGGGCCAGGCTGTCTTCCCCAGATCCAATTTCGGATGCCGCCCCCGTTGCGAATAGGAGCAGTTAACTGCACGGGAGCGGACTTCAAGAGTTCAATGCTGTCAAGCAAATTAGACTTGCCTGAACCGTTTGGACCTATCATCACGTTGAGAGGCTCAAGATTCAAGCTAAGACCCTCGGGGCCAAACGAAAGGAGATTTTTCACCGTGATTCTTCGAAGGGGCGTATTTCCTCTGTGCGCTTTCATCGCTCTCCGCCTAGTACCGGAGTTCATATCCTTCTATATTGATTATACGCCCGTTCGCCTTCTGCCTCCTGGCTACGGTCATGCGCGGGACACGTTGTTCTTGCAGGATCCCTGGCTGCTCCTGCAGTCCCGCGGAGTCGACCACTAAGAGCTTGTCTCCGCAGAATGCCTCGTCTGTAAAATCACTGATGCTGGAATGGAGCCGCCAAGCTTTCTCTTGGAGAACTTCTTGCTGCCATGTACTGGCTTGCTGGTGCTCAAGCATCTGGCGGGAAGCGGATAATCCGGTGTCATACTGAGAAGCACCCTGCTTAGTAAATCCAACTGCTGTGGACTTTCAACCAACGTCAGGCTCCGGCCAGTTACAGACCTGGACTTCCACTTAGTAAACGTATTACACACTGGAGTGTGAAGATGAGCGAAATTCGAGCGCACTCATCCAACGACAAAGGAGAGAGCCACGGGCTGGTCGATCATCTGCGCGCGGTAGCGGCAATGGCCAGAGACTTCAGCAGGGCGTTCGGCGGAGAGGAAGCCGCCTACTACGCAGGCCTCTGGCACGACATTGGCAAGTTCGACCCTGAATTTCAACGGTACCTCTCACGCGAGAGGGGCCGGGGTCCGGACCACAAGGGCGCTGGAACCAAGCTGGCATGCCAGCACTTGGGGCCGGCAGGACTCGTGGTCCAGGGCCACCACGGAGGGTTGAGGGCTTTCTCCGGCATGAGAGGCTGGTTGGCCGAGAAGGGAGAGGCATACGCGGCCGTACAGGCACTGGAATCTGCGCGACGGACCATACCAGACCTGGAGCCCGGAGGGGAGGTGGAAATTCCCGGCTTCGTACGCAAAGACCCCGTCAAGGCGGAACTCTGGGTGCGAATGGTTTTTTCCGCCGTGGTGGACGCCGACTTCCTGGACACCGAGCGGCACTTCAGCCCGAATCGCGCCACCACGCGGGACTCCGGCGCAACAATGCAACGACTGTGGGAACTATTCCAAGCGCGCCACCGCGATATGACATCAGGGGCAGCTGGACAGGTGGACGAGATACGCTCCCAAGTCTACCAGGCGTGCTTGGCCTCCGCCGACAGGCCGACCGGGGTTTTCCGTCTCACGGTCCCCACGGGCGGCGGAAAGACCCTCTCGGCAATGGGATTAGCACTGAGGCATGCCGTGGTCCACGGGTTGCGAAGGGTGATAGTGGCGACGCCGTACATGTCGATCACACAGCAGACGGCCTCGGTGTACAGGGAACTCCTCGCCGATGACACCCAAGAGAATTTCCCGGTGGTGTTGGAGCACCACTCCATGGCCGAACCGGACGACGGGGAAGAATACGAAGACGGCTCGGTGTGGCAGAGGCTGGCGGCTGAGAACTGGGACGCTCCGGTGGTGGTGACGACCACGGTGCAACTTTTCAACAGTCTGTTCTCGAACAAGACCAGCGTCACCCGGAAGCTGCACAGGCTGGCCGAGAGCGTCATCATATTGGATGAGGCCCAGAAGCTGCCCCCGCATCTCCTCACGCCCATCCTGGACTCCCTGAGGGACCTCACAGAGAACTACGGATCAAGTGTCGTGCTGTCCACCGCGACCCAGCCCGCCTTCGAGGAGATCAAGGCCTTCTCTGACCTCCCGGCCACGGACATCGTGCAGGAATACAGGCGGCATTTCGAGGTCCTGAAGAGGGTGAAATACGAGTGGTGAACGTCGACTCCAATGCCGTGGGAAGATGTGGCCAAGTTGCTGACAGAATCACCCCAGGCACTGGCGATAGTGAACACGAAGAAGGACGCCCTCGACCTCCTGGGAGCTCTCGGAGACGAGAGCGCCCTGCATCTCTCCACATTCCTGTGTGGACGCCACCGCCAGCGGACCATACAGGACATACGGGAACGCCTTGCGAGCGATCAGGACTGCCGGGTGGTCTCCACCCAAGTGGTGGAGGCGGGAGTTGACCTGGATTTTCCCATGGTCATGCGAGCAATCGGCCCACTGGACAGCATCATCCAAGCGGCCGGGCGATGCAACCGCTCTGGCCGGATAGACCTGGGGCGGGTCGTGATATTCGACCCTGAAAACAAGAATCTGCCCTCCGGGGAGTACAGAACTTCAACGCAGCAGACTATGAGCATGCTGGGCAGCGGCCAGCTTGACCTGGACGACCCCGAAACCGTGACAGAGTTCTTCCGCCGAAGGTTCGCGGCCACAGACGCGGACGCTCGCGGAATACAGAATTTCAGAAGAGCCCTCGACTTCCCGGAGGTCGCCCGGCTGTTCCGGATGATTGACCAGGAGACCGCGGACCTGATAGTACCCGGATACGGCACCTCCGAGGAGCGGCAAGAAATCGAAGCCGCCTTGCATCAGTTGAGGTCAGGGAGCGCCGAAGCCAGGACCCTCCTGAGGAGAGTCCGTCCCAACACGGTACCCATATATCTGAAAGAAGCCCCCCAGATGGAAAGATCCGGGCTGATAACCCAGGTTATGCCCGGGGTTTACGAGTGGCTGGGCGACTACGACCCGGTAACCGGAATTGGTGGAATTGCCAGCATCGACCCCGACCGCCTGATCGTGTAGGCCAAGCGATTCGCTCTTGACAGCCCTGAATGGAGGAAAGTAACATTGTGGAGCATTTAGCTTCATTGCCTTAGGTATCCCACTCAATATAAGTCAAGGAAGCCTAGATGAGGATTGAAATATTGCTCTGAGAGGTCCTACTCCATTAGCTCAAGATAAACCTCAGCTCGTCAACGTCCTTCTGTCAGCAAATCCTGGCCGTCCGGATCCAGTACGCCTTGGTGAGAATTATGCAGTCCAAAGAATATCCGCCGTTGGAAGTCAAGGTCTGGGGGAACCTCGCGTGCTTCACCCGGCCGGAGATGAAAGTCGAGAGAGTCAGCTATCCGGTCATGACTCCGTCCGCGGCCAGGGGGGTTCTGGAATCCATATTCTGGAAGCCGGAGTTCCAATGGGGGGTGGAAGAGATACTCGTGCTCAATCCGATACGGTACTTCTCGATCCTCCGTAACGAGATCTCCACAAGGCAGACGGCGCAGGCCGCCGAGGGATGGAGAAGGGACGGCGGAGGGCTGTACGCCGCCTCCGATCGGACGCAAAGGCACACGCTGGCGCTCAGGGATGTGGCATACATCATCCGCGCCCAGCCGGTGCTCAAGAGCGGCATAGATGAAGACCCGGCCAAGTACCGGGACCAGTTTCACCGCAGGGTGAAAAGAGGCCGGTGCTTCGCCACTCCGTACCTGGGATGCCGGGAGTTCAGTGCCTGGTTCTCCGAACCGGAGGGCGACGAGCACCCGCAGGACATCGATGAGGAACTGGGCAGGATCCTGCTCCGAATGCAATACCGCCCTGGCCCGACCGGAGAGGCCACTCCCAGGTTCTTTAACGCCAGACTGGAGGGCGGTGTGCTGAGAATTCCCAGAATCCCCGATGAGGAGGGGCAAAAGTGTTGCTGAAGAAGCTCGTCGAATATTCAGAAAGGGAAGACCTGTCGCCCAGTCTCTACGCCGAAGGCCCGTTGAGGTACTGGATAAACCTGGACGGAAAAGGGCGGCTTCTCCCGCCCGTAATAGACACCGCAGACTCGTCCAATCCGCGAACGAGGCGCGGCCAGCGGCGGCTGCTTCCCCAGGTTGTCCGCTCTTCAGGAATCCGCCCACTCCTGCTGGCTGACAAGGCTGACTACACGCTGGGATACGCCGTGGAGGAAAAGCGTGCCAGCCGGACCAGAGCCTGCCACGAGGCCTACGTGGAACTGGTGGAACGGTGTGCCGGGGAAACGAAAGATCTGGATGTGCAGGCAGTCCTGAGGTTTCTCAGGAACGACCCCTTGGCCGCAGTCCCTCCGGACGAGCTCTTTGATCCGTCCGGCACCATTTCCTTCCAGGTGAACGGACGGATTGTAGTGGACAACCCGGCAGTTCAAACCTTCTGGAAGTCAGTGAACACCGATCTGAGTTCTCCCACCATGCAGTGCCTGGTATGCGGCAATGACCGTCCAGTCCTGGAACGCCTCCAAGGGAAGATCAAGGGCATCCCCGGAGGACAGTCCGCAGGCACCAGCCTCGTCTCGGCCAACTCCAACGCCTTCGAGTCATACGGACTGAGCGCGTCCCTGACCTCTCCAATATGCTCCGGATGCGGCGAGGGATTCACCCGGGGGTTGAACGCGCTTCTGGGGGACGACCAGAGCAGGCTGGTATCGGGAGGTAACGCATTTGTCTTCTGGACCCGGGAAAAGCAGGAGTTCAATTTCCTGTCGGCAGTGGAGGACCCTGACCCATTGAAAGTCAGGGAATTGATCGATTCGGTCCGAACCGGACGGCCCGCTGATTTGGACAGCGATCCATTCTACGCTCTCTCGCTGTCGGCCAGCGGAGGAAGGGCCGTTGTCAGAGACTGGCTGGATACCACGGTGGGGCGTGTGAAGGAACACCTTGTGGACTGGTTCCAAGGCCAGAGGATCGCCGCCGGATATGAGGATTCGCCCCGGTTCTACGGGCTTCGGGCACTGGCCTTCGCCACTGTCCGCGAACCCCGCGACTTGCCCGTGACCACTCCGCGCAGCCTGGTTCACGCCGCCTTCACAGGTGCACCTGTTCCGATGGACATCCTGGCCCATGCAGTCCGGCGGAACAGGGCGGAACGAGGAATAACCCGCCCACGGGCGGCACTCATAAAACTCACGCTGCTCAGCCATGCCAGCGGCCTCGAGGAGGATTACATGGTCCAACTGGACTCCGAAAACGCCGAGCCCGCCTATCTATGCGGCCGCCTGCTGGCCGTGTTGGAAGAGGCGCAACGCGCCGCCATCCGGGGAATCAACACAACCGTGGTCGACCGGTTCTACGGGACTGCGTCCTCCGCGCCCCTGTCGGTATTCCCCACTCTCGTGAAGGGTGCGCGTCCTCACCTGACCAAGCTGAAGAGGGACAACCCCGGCGCTCACTTCGCCATCGACGGCCGGATGGAGGAGATACTGACCAAAATGAACCCCACCCACGGGTTCCCCAAGGCGCTGAACCTGCACGAGCAGGGCGTGTTCGCGCTGGGTTACTACCATCAGCGGGCCCATGACCGGGAACAGATGAGGGAGGCGATCGAACGCCGCCGCAGCGAGGACAACCCGGCCCAGAACGATGACACGGAAAAATGCTGAACCGGGTAAGGGTAACGGCACTATGCTGCAGAAGCCGAACAGCGAACGAGGAGATCTGAGATGACCACGACTACGCTGGTGCACACCGACGTGAACCGCCGCCACGACTTTATACTGCTCTTCGACGTACAGGACGGAAACCCCAACGGGGACCCCGACGCCGGCAACCTCCCCAGAGTGGACAACGAGACCATGCAGGGTCTGGTAACCGATGTCTCCCTGAAGCGCAAGGTGCGCGACTGGGTGGATGCGTCCAACCTCGCGGAGGCAAGATACAAAATCTATGTCCAGAGGGAATCCTACCTGACGGAAACCAGGGCGCGGATTTTCAGTGAGAGATCGGAGGGGCGGCAGGGGGTACCCCCTGCCGAAGCCAGGCTATGGATGTGCCAGGAGTTCTTCGACATCCGCATGTTCGGCGCTGTGATGAGCATGAGAGAGTACAACGCCGGCCAGGTCAGGGGTCCAGTCCAGATGACCTTTGCCCGCTCCATTGACCCCATACTGCCGCTGGATTCCAGCATTGCCCGGGTGGCTCTGGAACGTGGCGAAAGGCCCGACGGGCGGGGCGACGACGATCTGGAGGCACCGACCCACGGAACCCTGGGGCGAAAGGCAACTGTCCCATATGCTCTATATCTGGGTTACGGGTTCTTCAACCCCCACTTCGCACAGCAGACCGGCGCCACGTCGCACGATCTGGAGATATTCTGGAACGCACTTTTAAATATGTGGGACCTGGACCGCTCCTCATCCAGGGGGCTCATGTCCTGCAGGGGACTGTACATATTCAGCCACGAGAGCTCGATGGGCAACGCCCCCGCCCACCGTCTCTTCGACCTGATGAGCGCCACTCGAAATGAAGGCGTTGGAGCCCCACGCAAGTTCCGCGATTACACCGTCAATGTGAGCGAGGAAGGATTGCCTGCCGAAGTGACACTCACCAGGCTGGAAGGGTGAATTCGTCCGTATCTGTACGCAGGACAACGATCGTCGACGGAGGTGCTGAGGCATGACGCCCGATCAGATTGGGCCAGACACTCCGATACTTATCTCGGCTCTGGAGCACTATGGTTACTGCCCAAGGCAGTGTGCGCTGATCCACCGTGAGCAGACCTACGAAGAGAATATCTTCACCCTGCAGGGCAACGCCGTCCATGAGCGGGTCGACCGGCCCGGAACCGCCACAGTCGGGGACGCGAGGACCGAATTTGCGGTGCCGCTCTGGTCAACCTCCCTTGGGCTTACCGGAAAGGCAGATCTGGTTGAATACCGCGAAAATGTCCCGTATCCCGTGGAGTACAAACATGGCCCGGTCCGCCGGGACACCGCAGCGGAACTCCAGCTCTGCGCCCAGGCCATGTGCCTCGAGGAGATGCTTGGAGTCCAAGTGCCCGAGGGAGCCATCTTTCATCACTCCTCCCGCCGCCGAAGAGAGGTGTCCTTTACCACACCGCTCCGAGAGTCTGTTGCGGATGCAGTGGCGCAGGTAAGGAGAATCCTTTCCGAGGATCTGCTTCCCTTGGCACCAGCGGATTCACGATGCAAGAACTGCTCCCTCATCGAATCGTGCCTGCCTTTTGTGGTATCGGGCAAGGACAGGAACCGGGACTACCAAAGGCGTCTGTTCACTCCAGCCAGACTCGACGGAGGCTAGCATGGCCAAGGAGTTGCTCAACACGCTGTTCGTGACCACCCAGGGTGCCTAAGTGCATCTCGACAACGAAACTTTCAGGGTCGAGGTGGCAGACGAGACCAAGCTGAGAGTACCGGTCCATCACCTGGGGTCGGTAGTATGCTTTGGGCGAGTCAACGTCTCCCCGGCCGCCATGGCAAGGTGCGCCGAAGATCAGCGTGACCTCGTGTTCCTGAGCCGGAGTGGTCGTTTCAGGGCAAAGGTGATCGGCCCCACCTCAGGAAATGTCCTGCTGCGGCTGGCCCAATTTCGAGCGCACGAGGACCCTGGTCAAACGATCCACATCGCCAGAAACATCGTCGCGGCCAAGGTGCAAAATGCCCGGCTGCTGCTGATGCGGGAGGCCAGGCAGACCGGCGACGTGGATACGGAGCAAGCTCTCCGCGATACCGCCAAGAAGATGGCTCTGGACATCGAAGCGCTTTCAAAGGCTGAGGAACTGGAAACAGTACGAGGACTAGAAGGGCACGCGGCAGCAGCCTATTTTTCGGCGTTCAACCAGATGATTCGTGCCTCCGATGATTCGTTCACCTTCAACGTCAGAAGCCGGCGGCCGCCCAGGGACCGCGTCAATGCACTGCTGTCCTTCCTGTATTCCCTCGTCCGCGTAGAGTGCCAGGCAGCCTGCGAAGGAGTGGGACTGGACCCCCAGGATTCCTGCATGCGGTGAGGCCAGGCCGACCCTCCCTGGCCCTGGACCTGCTGGAAGAGTTCCGCGCCCCAATCGCAGACCGGTTGGCCCTGACCCTGATCAATCGCCGCCAGTTGAGCCCAAGGCATTTTCACGAAACCGCTGGCGGCGGCGTATCCCTCAATGATGATGGAAGAAAGACGGTGCTGTCGGCCTATCAGAAGCGCAAGTCCGAAGAGATTCGTCATCCCGTGACACAGTCCAAGACTCCGATAGGCATATTGCCTCATCTGCAGGCTAGGCTAATGGCGAGGCACCTCCGCGGGGACTTGGAACACTATCCGCCGTTTATGCATAGGTAGCCGTAATGTGGATTCTGGTGACGTACGACGTGAGTACCGAAACCCCCGAGGGCCGCAGCAGGCTCAGGCGGGTCGCCAAGACCTGCGAAGGCTTTGGACAGAGGGTCCAGAAGTCGGTCTTCGAGTGCACCGTGAGCGACGTGACCTTCCACCGGATGAAGACTAGGTTGCTGGAAATCATCGACGAGAGGGAGGACAGCATCAGGTTTTATAAGCTGCCTGAAGGAAGAGAACGAAGGGTAGAGGAGTACGGGCAGGGGAAGGTTGTGGACTTTAAGGGCCCTTTGGTGGTCTAGCGCGAACCTCATGCTAGGGATGCTTCAGCTTGCAGGTTCGCGCTCGTATTGGAGCTGTAGCTGTACAAGGATGGAATATTTCGAGGAAATGCAGAAGTCCAAGATCGTCCGGTATAGGTTCGCGGCGGACAGATAGAAGATTCACACACAGGTATTGCATCCGGTCGAAGAGCCGGGTGAGGGTTGAAACTGGCCAGTCACACCAATGGGCATCTCCCGTTGGTGATTGCATCCGGTCGAAGAGCCGGGTGAGGGTTGAAACCTGTTCCTGCAGGGAAGGGAGCCCCGGAGCAAGAGCCGATTGCATCCGGTCGAAGAGCCGGGTGAGGGTTGAAACAACATCCAAGCAGGCCAATCATTCCAGATCTCCAGCGGGATTGCATCCGGTCGAAGAGCCGGGTGAGGGTTGAAACCGGTCACCCTGGATGACTACCGCACGGCGGTGCCATTGCATCCGGTCGAAGAGCCGGGTGAGGGTTGAAACATGACTGTATCCCGGCTCTCGCTCAACATCCCTCTATTGCATCCGGTCGAAGAGCCGGGTGAGGGTTGAAACAGGGTATCCAAGTATCTGGCGGCAGCGGCCCGGTGGATTGCATCCGGTCGAAGAGCCGGGTGAGGGTTGAAACACCACAAGGCGGGCGTGATTCCGACGAGCATCGCTGATTGCATCCGGTCGAAGAGCCGGGTGAGGGTTGAAACCAGGAGGCATACGCCACCGACGCCAGGGCCGACATTATTGCATCCGGTCGAAGAGCCGGGTGAGGGTTGAAACCTGTTCAATGGGAACGCCACCAGCCTCTCGAACGCCGATTGCATCCGGTCGAAGAGCCGGGTGAGGGTTGAAACCATTTTGGAGACGGCGGGTATGGTGTGGACCCAGATTGCATCCGGTCGAAGAGCCGGGTGAGGGTTGAAACATCGTGCGGGCCACCGACGACGCCGGCCGCGTCGGATTGCATCCGGTCGAAGAGCCGGGTGAGGGTTGAAACCTGAAAGCATGCGGAGTGGGAATTCGAAGGCAGATATTGCATCCGGTCGAAGAGCCGGGTGAGGGTTGAAACTGTTAGTTTATGCCCATGACGACGATACAAAAGCAGATTGCATCCGGTCGAAGAGCCGGGTGAGGGTTGAAACTTGTACAGCAATATGCCAGCGGCGACCAAAGCGCCATTGCATCCGGTCGAAGAGCCGGGTGAGGGTTGAAACCCCGGGCTCTCGCCGGTTTTTCCGGGGCCTGGGCCGGAATTGCATCCGGTCGAAGAGCCGGGTGAGGGTTGAAACCGCCGCTATGCGCAGCACGCTAACAGCGTCGCCGATTGCATCCGGTCGAAGAGCCGGGTGAGGGTTGAAACTCTACACTGGTATTCTATACCAACCCAGCCTTGGTGTATTGCATCCGGTCGAAGAGCCGGGTGAGGGTTGAAACTGGACAAATCGGAGAATGAGCCGGGCGCCAGGCGCCATTGCATCCGGTCAAACAGCCGGGTGAGGGTTGAAACAGGTAGGCCATGATCGGGGAGACCTCAGCCAGCCACATTGCATCCGGTCAAACAGCCGGGTGAGGGTTGAAACACTACGTCAGCGACAGCGGCGACAACAAGGCCTATTGCATCCGGTCAAACAGCCGGGTGAGGGTTGAAACTCGCTGAGCGCGATGTAGGCCATCTGCTCGTCGGAGATTGCATCCGGTCAAACAGCCGGGTGAGGGTTGAAACAACGAGTACATCGTCCACGTCGTTCTCTCCTGCGAGGTATTGCATCCGGTCAAACAGCCGGGTGAGGGTTGAAACACATCCTGTCGGTGAGCGAAGACACGCTCTACGTCTAATTGCATCCGGTCAAACAGCCGGGTGAGGGTTGAAACACGGAAACGATCAAACTCGCCGCTAGGTTCTTTAGATTGCATCCGGTCAAACAGCCGGGTGAGGGTTGAAACAACGAGTACATCGTCCACGTCGTTCTCTCCTGCGAGGTATTGCATCCGGTCAAACAGCCGGGTGAGGGTTGAAACACATCCTGTCGGTGAGCGAAGACACGCTCTACGTCTAATTGCATCCGGTCAAACAGCCGGGTGAGGGTTGAAACACGGAAACGATCAAACTCGCCGCTAGGTTCTTTAGATTGCATCCGGTCAAACAGCCGGGTGAGGGTTGAAACAACGAGTACATCGTCCACGTCGTTCTCTCCTGCGAGGTATTGCATCCGGTCAAACAGCCGGGTGAGGGTTGAAACCACTACGCCTGGTCCGTCAACGGCGTGCTGAGCGCATTGCATCCGGTCAAACAGCCGGGTGAGGGTTGAAACCCGCAATGATTGCGGAAATGCCGAGGGATTGGGACATTGCATCCGGTCAAACAGCCGGGTGAGGGTTGAAACCATTCGACGCAACTGGCGACACATACGCAATCTGGGATTGCATCCGGTCAAACAGCCGGGTGAGGGTTGAAACTGTAAGAACTTCTCGCCACGTCCGAACAGCGGACGATTGCATCCGGTCAAACAGCCGGGTGAGGGTTGAAACAAGGGACATCTGGTGCTGGGGCCGAAGGCCGACACATTGCATCCGGTCAAACAGCCGGGTGAGGGTTGAAACCATTCCACCAGGATGTACAGGGCGAACCCCTAGACGGATTGCATCCGGTCAAACAGCCGGGTGAGGGTTGAAACCCATCGAAGGTCCAGACGTCCTTTCGCAGGACTATTGCAAAGTGGCTCCTCCTATTGCTTTCCACTTATCCCGAGCCTGTCAAAGAATGCTCGCTCAAGCTATCAATGGTGCGACAAGCTCACTATGAGAGGGCTGGGGCAGAGAGAGGGCTGGGGAAGACTTTGCAATTGTCCTGCCAGATGGACAGGAATGCTTGACGCGGGACACCAAGAGTGTTCCTTCTTCGCGAAGACTATGGACAAGCGCAAAATCGTCCGTCCCATGGCGCTTTCCTGATCGATTGACACCAAGGGGCTGATGAATTCTGCGCCCCTCTCCCTCAGCCAGTTCAGCAGTTTCATCACCTCTGTCAGCGACCGGATCAGTCGGTCCAGCGCCGCTACCTTCACACGTTGGCGCGGCTGGAGGGCGGCCCTCAACCGATTCACCCCGAACCGGTTCCAGGAGGCCCCGCTACCTACGTCCCCGAAGATCTGCTCGCAGTCAGCTAGGAAGCGGCGATGGTCTCCATGTTGTTGGCGTCACCGTCGCTGGCCACCGTCACGCGAGCGTATCCGACTAGGCTTCCAGTCATCTTTCACTGGCCCCCAGTTCTGGCATGACGGCCTGATGCTACTGCGGGAGGAATTCAGGCTATGCTCACAATCGTCCCTTTATGACAGAGTTGGCCGGGGCGGAAGGCCCGGAGCTGAGGGCGATGTAGATCACAGTGCGTAGTCAGTCTACGATTCCGTCCGTACCTTGTTCCGGTGAGGCAACGGGAACGGCAAGACTAATCGTCGTTGATACCAACCGACACCCCTGATTCAAGATCTCCTCCGCTCCTGGTGCCACAGAACAGGAGAGCGGTACCGCCAAGGTGCGATACCGCTCTCCTGATTGAGGACTGCCCTCAGTTTGCTATGGCTGGCCCATCCCCCTTCCTTCACAACCTGCCAAGAAAGTTCGGGGTGGCTCATGTTTCTGGTGGCAGACGAATTCGTCTGCCACCAGTAAGTCCGACGGTGATCGGTGTCAGCACCAAGTCCACTTTATCCAGGAGCCGGGTGGCGTTGAAGTTCGCCGTTCCAGGTAGGTCACCGATTTCGTGGGCGTATGGCTATCCTACCGCCGGATCAGATAGCAAATAAACGCGTGCCGTTGCGTCACCTCGTGCGAGTAATGGCGTTGTTGTTTTGCAAGACTGCGGATTTGTAGGCCTGTAGTTATATAACTCTACATGCTTGTGACCTTATAGTCTTATAAGTCTGCAGGTTTATTTAGTTTTGGGTATGCAAAGCCAGGGGCACGGGAATTCGCGGCACCCCGTAGAAGCTGCCCGGTGGCGTGTGACCAAAAACGGCTGGCCCCCAAAAGCCAGCCGCTTCGAACATGATAATGTTTCGGCGGTCAAGTGCCGGGACGACGGTAGCCTTGCTTGTTCATCCAGTCTTCCAGTGATTCCGCGACAATGGTCGAGAGACTCTTTCCCGTTGCGGCGATGGCGTATTGCAGGTCTTGGCGGAGGCCGGTGGGGACATAGGCGGTGAGTCTTTTCTTGCCGGCCACGTCATTGCCCTGGGAGATGGCCGCCTTAGCAGAACGATGCTTGTGCAGGTCGTAGCCTTGTCTCTTAAGAAACTGTCTAATGGCATCTTGGTCCATCTGAGCCAACACATCGTTTTCAGGTTTATCCTCGGACTCGTCAGCCAGGTCCGGGTATTCCGAGGTTACAAGAGCCGTCAAATCCATCAGATCCGGCTTTTTCTGATCAGACATGGAGCATCTCCTCGAGTTCGACGGGTTCTTGGCGGTGGGAATTGGCGATCTGCTTGGCGATCCACTTCCATAGGTTGGTCATCTCTTGGGCAGCCGCACTCTTGGGTTGGAACTCCGCTACGCTGAGGCCGATGAGCGAGGCGTCCCAATAGGTCACCCGTCTTGTTACGGTTACCGGTGCGATGTCGATGCCCATGCCCGACAGGCTGCTGAGCATCCGGTCCCGTCGCTGCCTGATCGCAGGGATGTTGTTCGGAAGGAGGGCCATTCTCCAGCCTTTCTCTACCCCGCGATGAACTAGGTTGGCCGTGATCATGACCTCGTACGGCGACGGCATGATTGGGATCAGTATCAGGTCCATGGCGTTGAGAGCCTGGTCCATGCTGAATGAGTCCGCGCCCGGCATGTCGCAGATGATCAGATCGTAGCTGTCCTTCCCCTGGACTCCCTTCAGTGCAGCGATGCCTTCGTCGGACATTGACGCCTTAACAGTGGTGACTCGGGTCCTATCGGGGCTGTGGTTCTGCCGTAGCTGGTGTTGCCTGAGAGCGGTGGCCTGAGGGTCGAAGTCGCACAACAAGGTGCGGACGCCGTCTGCATTCGCGCGTTCAGCTGTATTGAATGCCAAGGTCGTCTTGCCGGTGCCTCCTTTCCAGGAGGCGAATGCGATGGTGGTCATGGCTCCTCCGGTTGTTGTGGATTAGCGGTTCCGCTGCGACGCGGGTCCGGGTAGCTCGTCGCGACTACATAAGCCCACTGGGTTGCGGACTTTCCAAAGCGGAAACTGTCTTCTCCACAGGTTAGCAACCGAGGCATAGCGCTGTCCCTTAAACTGCCAGCCATGGTTTGGCGATTTTCAGGGCTGCGGGGTTACAAACCTGTAGATTTATCAGCTTTCACGTCTGTCAGATCACCAGCCTATAGTACTATAGGCCTGAAAGTCTGCAAGTCTTTAAACCTACAAGTATTTAAACCTACAAGTATTCAAGCTGAATAGCACAGCGAAGAGAGGTGTGGTTTCTAACGGGGGAGAGTTGTTGCATCGTACCAACACTCTGACACAGTTGGAGGAAAACAGCGATGACCACACGTATGACGGTGAAAATCGAGCCAGATTCAAAGAGGGAAATTAAAGCATAGCCCCAACGTCTAAGCATCGCTATGAGTGCGTGGGTCAGGTTGGCTGTCGGTGCGGCATAAAAGGCGCATCATTGCTGCCCAGGAGGCGCCGCCCAGCCCCGTACTTCTCCGAAACGGCCACGGGCGTTCCGCAAGTGTTCCCGTCCCGCCCTCCGGTGTCGACGGCTTGGGCGAACGCTGGCTGGAAACTCTCGACCACTGCACTCACGGGCAGAGGACGAGAATGACACAAGTATGATCATTGACGGTGTCGCCACAGCCGGCAAACCTGCAGCGATCTCTGTGCGCAAGCCGACGTTCATTCAGAAGGAGAGGTGGAAGGTGATTCAGAAAGCCCGTCGCAAGGGGATGTCGTTTCAGGCAATCGGGCGGGAATTGGGAATCCACAGGGGCAGCATCAAGAAGTACCTGGATGCCGAAGGTCCCCCAACTCGACAATCCCGGGTGGTTTCCTCAACGTCGTCATCTGATAACATCGCAGCCTAATCGAGTGATATTTACGCTGAACACTTAACCGGACATTTTCCCTGAACTTCGACACCCCAGTGGCCCAATTTCTTGACACCCTTGACTGAGGTGGCCCCCATCGGTTGGACAGGCCCACTGGTCTACCCATCAGCATCCGAACACCCCGGCACCCCTCGGTTATCCGGCATTTCACCCCGCCCTGAGCTTGGGCCAAAACTGAGAAAAGACAAAACATAATGTTTATGGTATAAGTAAAGCCGGACAGTTGTCGCTGTCCGGCTAAACATCGGCCGACGGTGCTGATTCCGAACACCGAACAGCCAGCCAGTGAGCGTAAATCAAAGCTCCACTGGATGCGTTCAGTATATCAAGTCAGACACCTCGGCGCAAAGGCGAGGTGTCTTTTTTGTTGCCTGAAACACCCGGTTGACCCCCGCCCGTAGAACCAGTGCGGGACCGGAGCAACCACCTGGGCCTCGACAACCCAGGGCGAAGCCCGGATCCGGCACAACCCGGTCGAGAGACCGGCGAACATAGCTGAGTGACGCAAAAACGCCGCCTGACAATTCGAAAAATCAGCGGCGTCATGCGAACCAGATAACCTATCATAGGAGTTCGACTTCTCCCATGACTATAGGAGTTTACCCCAATTCCAACGGCGGCGCAACAATATCAGGGTCAGGATCGCCCATTCCCGCGGGCCCGCCCCACGTGGTCCGGTACGCGCTGAACAGCGGCCCCGGCCTGAACATCCCCGCCTGGGCCGTCTACATCGCGCTGGCCCACTTCAGCGATGACCACGGTCTGTCCGAACGAACCCACCGGGAAATAGCCGACGCCATCGACGCCGGCAGCGTCTCCACGGTCAAGGTGGCCCTCCAGCATCTCGAGTTCTTCGGCAAGGTCGAGGTCATCCGGCGCCCCGGCGCCACCGGCGGCAGGAACCTCGCCAACATCTACCGGATAATCGGCGAGGAATTCAACTGGGAACCGACCCCCAAGGAACCCCGGGAGCCGGGCCAGATCTTCGCAGCCTACCGAAGGCGCCACGCGGAGATAGAAACTGAATATCGTCGGCGGGAGCAGGACCTGCTCCGGCGCATCGAGGAACTCGAGGTCGCCGTAAATGGTCATGCCCCCCGCCAAGGGGAAGCAACCACCTCCCCAAGCAATGAAGCCGGCAGCCGGGAGACGGCCATCCAGACCGACGCCGCACCTCAGCCACCCCCGGACACCCCCCGCCCCCCTAAGACCTTCAGCAACGAGCCGGCCAAGCCCAGCGAAGACAATCCCACCGGCGGGACCCCCGAACCGCCGCAATCGCATGGCCCTGAGCCGGATAGCCGGGAGACGGCTATCAGTCCGGATCGGGATGAGACAGAGGAAGAAGAGGGAGAAGAGGACCAGGTCGACGTGCTGACGCGCGAGTTCTGGCCTTGGCTGAAGGGCAAATGGGATGACATCAACAACGCCATCCACTGGTACAAGCGGAACCGCGGCGAATGGACACGGCAGCTGAAGAACGCCAGGGCGGCCAGGGCGGCCGAGGAACGCAGCCAGGCCAAGCCGGAGGACCAAGCGGACAGGCATCTCCCGGGATACGAGCAGGAAGGGGAGGAAACAGAGAGAATCCCGGTCTGGGACAGCAGCATACAGGCGGACCCCGACGCCAGGTCGCTGTGGCGCGCGGTGCTGGCAGACCTGCAGCTGCAACTGCCCCGCCCGACCTTCGAGACCTGGCTGAAACCAACGGCGGGCGTGGCCTTCCAAGGAGACCGGTTCATAGTGGTCGCCCCGACTCCCTTCGCAGTGGAGTGGCTGGAAAAAAGGATGTTCCACGCATTGCAGAGCACCCTGGAAAGGGCGGCCGGCCGCGGGTTGCAACTACAGCTGCAGGCCCTGGAGGCCCATAGCGGCGATGACCCCCCGGTGGGCGATGATGATCAGGGAACCCCCTCAGGCCCGGATCACGAACCACCGGATCACGAACCACCGGATCACGAACCTGGGGGTGAAACCGGTGAGTGAAGGCAAAGACGCCAGGGTGGCCGGCGACGCGGTCAGGTACGCAGCCATACGCTACCGGAACGCGGCCAAGGCGGCACGAAAGCGCGGCGACATCCCGCTCAAGGACGAGGTGGCCCGGGCCCGGGCCGGAATCCTGCTCAATGCGGCCGCGGCATGGCATCCTCTCTGGCTGAAATGGCGGGCCTCCCTGGGGGAAACGCACCTGCCGGATTCACCCATCCCGCCGGCGCAAACCCGCTTGGGGGAGGTGTTCCAGGCCGCCAAGCGCTTCGGTTTCGCCCTGAGCCAGGGAAACCAGTCCCACACCCTGGCCGGCGAGATACTGAAGGCGGCGGAGCGGCTCCGCAGGAAGGACTACACGTCAATACCCTGGAGGAAGACCGCGGCAGCCGATACGGCCGCCGCCCCGGCGGAGTGATTCGCGTGCCACCCACGCCCGGAATCCCCGGACTGAGGTCAAGCCCCGGATCCTGCGGGGCTTTAGCCCGTACCGTCCAGTAACGCCCGCCCCCAACGCGGCGGGGATTCAACCGGTGCCTGATTTTTGACGCACGGGAGAGCATGACCGTGGCCCACGTGCATGCCGAAATTGCCCCCCTGACAGAGGTATGTAAAAGCGAGATTATAGCTACGAACCGTCCCCGCCACCCCTGGATTCCCGACTACGCCGGAATGACCGAATGGGCCCGGTAGTAAGCATTTGGGGGCGATTTTGTATCTGCGCTCTCCTAACCTACTATCCGATCTCACGATCAACTGCGTAAGTCTCAAAATAAAATACATACCCCTGTCAGCCCCCCGATACAAGAAGACGACACCCACCTCACCGCGGTCGGACGGTTCCCAACAGCGAGCCGAAGCATACCCGAGGAACCCTGCGGCAGAGACGAGGAGGGTGAGATACTCCGGGCCACCCTGAACCCTTGCCGCAGCCAACTCCCGCGCAGCGCTCAGGCAGAGCATCTGCGTGAGCCCGCCACAGCACTACACAGGGAGTGCACCCGGCCACGCTGAACCCCCGGATTCACTCCTGGGCACCCACACCGGCAGAAACGGTTGACGCCCAGCCACCGTGCCGGCCCGGCCGTTATTGCAGATATACGGCACATCCGCAATGGGACCAACCCTTGTTGCACGTTCCGAAGTTACGGGCCGGTGCAGACTGCACCGAGATTGCCTTCAGCGGCCTGACTGAGTCCCAAGCATCCCTCGGGGGCGAGCGCCCTCCGGAGCCCGGTTGCGGCTTCCATAGCTCGGAACACCAGCATGCAGCTCTGAGACACCGGCTGCATCACCCGAACCAGCCACCCCTGCGGGATTCCCCGGAATCTGCGGAAGGTCCACGGCCAGTTTCCAGTGATCCGGATCCAACACACCGGGGACTCCTCCGCCGGCAGCGCCGGTGCGTTGTTGCTGCAGGGCACGGCCACTGATGAACTGCCCGAACCGCAGATCCATACCCATTTCGCAGACTGAGCACAGCCACGGGGCCGAGCCGGCCGATGAGCTGGTTCAGGGTCCGGAGCTGTACCGTGGTCCCTGACGGCGCAGCCGGTTGCGCCCGGCAGTCCGGTGTTGCCAAGCCAAGGCCGATCCCGGGAACTCGCTGCAGAACATGACGTTGCACCCGTTGCCGGGTTTGAGACAGGGGTGGCCTGCCAAAACCGGTTTCCAGCATATCCGACACCGTCCAGAGCAGCAGCAAAGTTCGAAGCAACACGACCACACCTCTGAAACCGGCCACTCTCATTGGCCGGAAGCAATCCCAAGCCGTGTGCAAGCTACGTATTAGTAGTAGTAGTAGTCTAACATTTATATTGAAAATGTATTAACTGTTACTACTACGACTATAAAACTATATAGCCCGGACACGGCTGTTAATAATGCCAAAGCCACAACCTGCCTCACGTGAAGTACTGCAGTTGGGATGGGACGTTTATACATTGCGCCATCTGGGGTTGTGAGAAGTCTGAGTCACCCTGGTGAATACCGGGTTGGACTCGCTACGCTTGGAATGGTGGGTTCAACCCTGGATGTCGCTGCCCCTGGGAAGCGGGAATTGGGCATTTCGTCGAGTTCACAGACTTTGCCATCGTGCTGTGCCAGGGTCGCGGGCCCCGATATCACCGGGTGGTGCACCTGCCGCAATAAACGCCATTCTCGGCCGGGTGTCCGCAGTTCTTGCAGACGCGGGTGTAGACCGTGGAGCTGCAGATTTCCATCACCCCGTCGTAGTTGGACCGCCAGTAGACGTGTGTCCCATCGGTGTAGGTCAGGAAGGCGCGGAGCAGAAAGTTTCCGGCGTACTCCTCGTTGAGACTGGAGCCGCACCAGGAGCACACGGAGATCGACCTGTGGATGTTGAGGTAGGCAGCCAGTGGCGGCTGGAGTGTCCAGTAGTGTGTCAACTCCACCTCGGCGAAGACGGTGGATTCCACGCAGTTGAGGGCCTCTTCTGGAGTGCGTCGGGTCATGCTTGCACCTCACTGCGCCATGTTGCAGCTTCTGGGGAATTCTTTGGCGAAGGCGATGGGATGTTGGGCCAGCCGGGTGTGGAAGTTCAGGGGGAATGTCACCCGGTCAGGCCTGATGGTATCAGATGACGTCGTGGTAGCAACAACCGCCGGGGTTCATCGCGTTGGTGGACCCCCAGCGTGCATGTATTCTCTTATGGTGGCTCGGTGGATTCCCAGTTACCGCTCGATTGCCCGAAGGGACATCCCATTGTGACGGGCCTGTTGTCCGCAGAAAATCATTCAGGCTCCGAGGGGCTCCTGCATGGTCAGACCGCCATGCCCGTGATCACCCACAGCGCCGGGACCGCAGAGGTCATCGCCAGGACCGGATGCGCGGCAGACAGCTGTCTGGCTCTGGAAAACCACGACGGAGAACCAATGGTGGTTCCGTTGGCTTGCGGCGCATGATGTTGCCCCAGGAGATTGAGGAACCAATCAGCCCGTAGGACCAGCCATCCTGTGGGAAAGAACTGAGAAACCGCGAGGGCATGAACTACGAAGGTCGGGTTGTCCCTACACCACATGGAAACGGAACCCGCTATTTCCTTGGGATGTCGCCGCCCGTCCGGGCGACCTGAGCCCTGAGTGCTACGATTGGACGACATTGAATGACATAACATTCGAGAGCGCCGCAAGCGGGCCGGCCATAACTGGATCAACCCCAGCCAATGGAGCAACTGACCATGTCCACACCTTCGGACGCTGCAGAAATCTACTGCCTGAAGTGCCGGGCGAAGACTCCGTCTCTGGACGTTGAGCGCGTGACGATGAAAAATGGCCGGCCCGCGCTTCGGGCCGTGTGTGCGGAGTGCGGTACCGGCAAGTACCGGATCGGCGCCTCTGATTGACGGCGCGGCCGCGCCTTGGGGTCCGACAGCAGTTCGAGGTCGTTTCCAAGCCCGACGTGTTGGCAATGGGGGCGGCGGAAACTCTGCTCATACCCTTTCCTGGACCAGATGGGACTGGGTGCCGGGTGTGTCCGGGGGCTCACCCAGCAGGAGGTCGCGGACTCCCCGACGGGCGGCGTCGCCTGGCCAACGAAGCGACCGAAATATGTATTTGCCCCCCAGCAGGCTACGGAGGCGTCCTGCTTCACTCCGCAGGTGTGATACTGCCCGGCGCTGACGGAGGCGAACTCCCCGGCCGGGGGCGTCGCCTGGCCAAAAAGGCGGTTCGATCCCCAGCAGGCCACGGAGGCGTCTTGCTTCACTCCGCAGGTGTGATACTGCCCGGCGCTGACGGAGGCGAACTCCCCGGCCGGGGGCGTCGCTTGGCCCTCGGTGTTCCAGCCCCAGCAGGCGACGGAGCCGTCCCGCCTCAACCCGCAGGTGTGCCACAACCCGCCGCTGACGGAGGCGAACTCCCCGGCAGGCGACGTCGCCCGGCCACTGGCATCATTGCCCCAGCAGGCGACGGAGCCGTTCCGCCTCAACCCACAGGTGTGCCACAACCCGGCGCTGGCGGAGGCGAACTCCCCGGCGGGCGGCCTCACTTGGCCATATTCGTTGTAGCCCCAGCAGGCCACGGAGCCGTTCCGCCTCAACCCACAGGTGTGCCACAACCCGGCGCTGGCGGAGGCGAACTCCCCGGCGGGCGGCCTCACTTGGCCATATTCGTTGTAGCCCCAGCAGGCCACGGAGCCGTTCCGCCTCACTCCGCAGGTGTGGTTCCCCCCGGCGCTGACGGAGGCGAACTCCCCGGCCGCCTGGCCACGGTCGTTCCGGCCCCAGCAGGCGACGGAGCCGTCCCGCCTCACCCTGCAGGTGTGCTCATACCCGGCGCTGACGGAGGCGAACTCATCGTTCCCTTGGCCGCACGCCTGAAGTCCCAGGGAAGCCAGGTCGTGTCCGGCACGTCAGCCAGCCCCTCCGGGACGCAGCCGGTGAAGCCGTTCCCCGCTAGATACAGGTGCTGCAGGCCGGTCAGGTTGGCCAGCCTGGCTGGTATCTCTCCCTCCAGGTTGTTGTTGTGCAGGCGCAGGTCCTCCAGATTGGTCAGGCCGGCCAGCTCCGCCGGCAGCGACCCCGACAGACCAGGGTTCTGGGCGATGGACAGCTCCTCCAGATGTGTCAGGTCGCCAATCTCCGGCGGCAGCGGCCCGCTGATGCCGACGTAGTAGAGGTCCAGCCCGATGACCCGGCCGGCGTTGTTGGCGGTTACGCCGTACCAATCCCCCACGGGCTTCGCGCTGTTCCAGTAGCGCTGCTGAATCCAGCCGGGCCCGCCCATTCCGTTGTACAGCGCCGTCAGGGCGGCCTTGTCCGGAGACTCCCTCACCAGCGTGGTCACCACAGCGGTGTTGTTACCCGGAGCCGGATCCACCACGTTCGATTCCACAAAGAAATAGGCCCTTATACTCTCCAGGTCGCCGTCTGCAGTGCACTCCAGACGTTCCTGCCGGCACACCGACACCTCGTAATGGAGCGTTACCTGCACGGAATCGCCGGAATCGCCGGAATCGTCGGAGTCCAGGTCTCCCAGTTCGCAGGTAACACCGACGAATATCTCCTGCTCGCAATCCAGGTCCAGACGCGGGGTGGACGCCCCGGCGAAGGTGAGCCCCTCGCCCAGCAGGTCCACCGCCCGCAGCTTCAACCCGGTGGCCGTGTCCTTGCCCTCGTTCTGTATCGTCGCCGTGTAGGTGATCATGGTGCCGGGCGCCAAGGACACCGCGCTGGGCGTCCCGGTCGCCCGGATGCTCAGATCGCTCAGCGTGCGCTCCTTCCACATGTTAAATTGTTTCACCATCAGCAACTCGTCGTCGCTGAATAGTGAACCCTTGCGCACCAAGGCAAACTGAGCCACCACCTGGGTAGCCGCATCTCCGCTGGTCGTGACCTGCCACTCCGTCTCGTTCACGCTGAGAGGCTTGCCATCAAATTCATACCGGTTGCGATCCTGGGTCCCCTGCTCCCTGGAGAGAATGTCCCAGCCCCTGGTTTGTAGATCCTGCTGGTTGCGCAACTGAACGTAGTACTGCCTGGTTTCCCGCAGGTCCCCGGTGCTCAGAATGGTCAGCAGCTGGTTCTGTATGGTGGGGTCGAATATCATTTGCCCCTTCCTGTTCACTTCCAATCCCCCACGTGCCGACGTGATCCGGTTGAACAGGGTCGCATCCAGCTCCTCCAGCTCCTCGGGGCTCATATTGTCAACCTCGGAGAACGGCGCCACCGATTCCTCGATCACCGTCCTGATGGCCCGCTCTCCCCTTTGGAATAGCGAGCACATCAATTCGGAGGCGACAAGGGCAGGCGAGACCTCCTCCTCACCCTTGCCGGGCGCGGTGTTCCCCTCAGCATCCTCCGCGCAGGTGTTCTGGTCGCTGGCCATGAATTCAGTCAGTGCCTCATTCAACACACTGGTTTTGAATTCACCCTTGGCTATGTTGAAAGAAAGATCGGCAAACTTCACTCCCACCTCGAGGTCTATATCGCAGTAGGGGCAGACGCCGATCTGGGATCCCTCCGGATGGAACTTCCCGTTCTCATTGACCTCCAGGTAGCTGACCTCGGTCCCCGCCAGGCTTACCGTCATCGCCGCAACCGTCGCCTCGAACCCCGGATCGCGGCAGCACGGGTCCCTGCCGGTGTTGGGCATGGATATCTTGATTCCCACAGGAGGGCTGGCGTCCGCCTCAAGGGAGAGCGCAGCGCTGCCGTTGATCCAGAAGGTGACGTACCCGGCCGCGCCCTCCGCCGTGACCGGCGGCTCTGCCTCTCCGGTTGCAGGGTCGTGGAAGAGGAGCGGCGCTATGCCCGGCAGGGACGCCAGGTCGTCCACGTCCAGGACCAGGGAGAGGCCAACCTCGCCAACCTCAAATACCGGCAGGAACGGGGGCCGCAAACCCACCTGGGCGTAAAAGGACACCAGGTGCTTGAACCCGGCCTCATAGTGGACCCTCAACCCCTTGCCCAAGAGCGAAAGGGCTGTGGTGGCGATGAAGAACATCGGCTCCATATAGGGTGCTGTTTTCTTGTGGCTGAGATCCTCCTCTTCCACCACAACCGTGTTGGTGCTCTCGTCCACCTCGACGACCTCGATTGCGTCCCAGCGCCCCAGTGCGTCGTTCCACCCCAGTACGGCAACGTCGACAGGGTCAAGCCCCTCGTCGTAGGGAAGACTCAGTCTCACCGGCTCACGGAGGTCCACCTCCCGGCCGTTCTGGTCCAGGACGTTGAAATCAAAGACCCGGCCGCCGGGGATGATGCTCCCCTCGGGCGATTCCACCTCCTCGATGGAAACGGTGAACCGTTCCTCCTCCGGGCCGGCGGTGCCTCTTGGGGAACCTCTATCATCGCCCCGCTGGGGTGCTCCACCATCACCTCCTCGCCGGGGGCGAAGCTCTCCGAGACCATGGGACCCGGCTCAGGCTCCGTGGGAGCGGCGAAGTAAAGCCGGATTACCGCTATCGCCTGGGCCCTGGTGATCTTGCCTGCGAAGTAATCCCTTATGGCCGCGATGGCCTCGGCAGAGCCGAGGCCATCGTCGCCGTCGAAGTCGTAGGGAAGGCCCAGGGACAACCGGAGGGCCGCGGTGTTGCCGTCGCCGTCGCCGTCGGTGGCCACGCTGGCGGCAACGTCCACCGTCACCTCGGCGAGGGAGCCGGGCGTAACATCGAAGGCGTAGAGGGCCCCACTGCCGGATAACCCGCTGGCTGTGCCGTTCGTCACGCTGATGTCGGCAAGGGTGAAACCGGACACCGGCTCGCTGAAGGTGGCCGTCACGGAGACCGGGGAGTTGAGCCTCACCTGGACGCCCCCGGCTGCGGCCAGAGAGACACTGGGAGCAGCCCGCTGGGCCGTGATCCTCGGGTCGCTGCCACTGATCTCCGTATTGGCTGACGCCACAGCAGGAACGCCTGCCAGCAGGGCCAGGGCCACAATCAGGAGGACCACTTTCAGGGGCTTGGCCATTCACCCTCCTGCTGCGTCAAGCGGTATGGTCACTCAGCCGGCCCATCCAGGAAATGAAAGGGCTACGAAAACAGGCGTTTGCGACGGAAATCGTTTGGTGGCCCGATTTGTCTGCCCGAATGGTAGCGGCGGCGGCATTGAGGCGCAACCAGTGCGACGGAGTTCCTGGGATGGCCTGGCCCCCTCAAGCCTGGGCTTGTTCCGTGGGATGAGAACCGGACCCTGGAAACCGGCCCCGGTTCCGGAGTCGCGTCAGCATTCAGTGCGGAGCGGGCCTCCAGGTTCCTTTCGCCATAGGCGGTCTTGCTGAGCCGGGCGTAGCGTAGGTGGCCGAGATTATCGTCTACATATCGGGTGTTGTGGGAACCGGAAATTCGGCCTCTAGAGATCATCTTCGCCGTACAAGCCTTACGTTGACTAGACAGTACATCGGGCCGAAAGTGTGTAACAGATAGGAATTTTGCGGGGGGTCGTTTGACGAGTCGTTCCTGGCGAACGCTTTCGGGCCCGGAGGTGTTTACGGATCTCCGCCGATCGGCCCCTCTCGGCCCCTCTCCAGATACAAAAAAGAGTTGACGGATGTTTCTGCCGTTTGCGAAAGATGCCTTCCAGAAGCCCCCCCGACACCCGTTTCCGGGGGTCCGGGGCGGAAGGTCCCTCAGATAGGGAAGCCGATAATGCCACATTGTGGTAGATGGTCAGTCCAACCATTGCGTCGCCGCGGACGCTTCCTCGTTCCTGCTGTACCGCGCCACCGACTCTGCAGAGTTCCAGCGACCCTGCCTCATCGTGGTGTGAACCGGGGCTCCGTTCTCAGTCATCGTCATGGCCATGCCCACACGGCCGGAGTGGCCACTGTAACCATCGCCCAGTCCGGCGTGTTTCGCGGCGGCTTGCACCCTGTTGGAAATGGCTCTGCCTTTGAGGTTGAACACCTTGTCGCCCGGGCGGCCCGCCTCGGGGCGGATCGCATCCAGGGCATCCATCGCGGCTTTCGACACCGCCACCGGCTGCGGATCTCCCTCCTGGTTGAGCTTGGAACGGCCTATCGTTAGACGCCCTGTGCCATCGCGCCACCGCTGGACATCTGCCCAGGTCAAAGCGGCCGCCTCGCTCCTACGAAGTCCGCCCGAGCTGAGAACCAGCACAATGGCAATGTCCAGGGGCCCGCGGATCTGGGCGACGTCTGCAGGTTCCACCACACCACTGTCAAACACCCGTCGATCCATGGCGGTCCTGACTATCGCGGCCACAGCAGCCGCGGTGAGCGGCTTAGCCTGCCTTTGAGCTGCCGAGGACCTCCGCATCCCTTTTAGGACCTCTCTTACATTGGGACTGTAGGCCGGGTTGTTGAACTTGGTGTATCCCAAGTCTCGGTGGTCTGCCGCGATCGCTGCCCTGGCCAGTTCACACGTAGCCCTCGATTTCCCGACTTTCCGAAGCGCCGCGAGGTAACGGGCAATGTCTTGCGGATAAGCCGGCTGGGAGGGTATGCCGTGGAACACGGTCCACCTGTCGACGTTCTCCCACTGGGTTGTGTATGCCCGCTTGGTGTTCTCGGCCCAGTTTCTCTTGGAGATCTCCTCGATTTCGGAGTCGAGAGTCGAGAAGTCCAGGGCCTGCAATTCAGCGGGAAGCTCTTTAGTACGCGACGCCATATTCCCTCGCCTCTGGCTGCATGGACCCCATGATCGCATATTATCGGTAATGCACCCAGCTACGCCGGGGCGGCGCCAGGTCGACCTCCTGGAGCCGGTTGTTTAATGCGCGATGGTCGGGCGTTTCCCAGGAAACGGTGTCCATATCGGACGTTGTGCGAACCAAAGAATCATCTACTCACGCTCTTTGCATTTCTAGTCCAACAAACGGGCGTTTTCAAGCTGTTCGACATTGCGGTTCAACAGATTGCGCTAACCAACCGGCGGACCAGCGGTCCCAACTGCTCTCGACGAGCCTATGTGAAACTTAGTGGTCTGGCCGTTTGTTCTAAAAGGGAATCGATGTATCAATCGAATTAAGGCGTATCTGGCCAGAACTATTGCTTGTCTGGCCATACTCACAGCAAACAGCCACTCTGGTCCCAAGATCGTCAGCATGTGCTCTACAGCTTGAACCACTCCTGAAATAAAACCGACAATGGGGGCACCTTCCGCAAGAATAGGAGCGCGTTGCAAAAAAACGAGGTCACTTTCATAGCTCCTTGCCTTCTCGATTACGTCCACAGGTCAGAACCGTTATGCGAATCGCATTTTGGTCACATTCACTAGTATTACAACGACAGTTGGTGTGATAAAGTGACCAGCTAGCTGAGGGAGGCTTGGAAGGTGGGGTTGGGAGATGGATGCGGCGGCATTTGAGCGGGTGTACGAGGCCTTTGGCGAGTTTCATTCCTTCTTCGCTCCGCTGTTCGGGCGCAGGGAGTCGCGGGACCACAGCCGGAACTATCTCCGGGCCCTCCTGGTGCAGTCTCAGGACCGGCGCAACGCCGAGAATCTCTCCGAATCAGTGGGGGTCCCGGCCCGGGCCATGCAGCGCTTCCTCACCGCCGCCCCCTGGGATGACGACGCGGTGATGGGACGCCTCCAGGAGTATCTGGCGCCCCGGCTGGGACATTCTGAGGCGGTGTGGGTGCTGGACGGCAGCGACTTCCCCAAGCAGGGGCTGAAGTCGGCGGGGGTGGCCCGGCAGTACTGTGGCAGGTTGGGCAAGGTGGCCAACTGCCAGGCAGGGATGTTCTTGGCGTATGTCAGTCCCTTGGGCCGGGCGCTGGTGGACCAGGGGCTCTACCTGCCGGAGAGTTGGACATCGGACGATGCCCGCTGTGCGGCGGCTGGGGTTCCGGAGGATAAGCGCCGGTACCGGTCGAAGACGGAGTTGGCCCTGGAACTGCTGCAGCGGGCCTTGGCGCGGGGCCATCTGAGGGCGGGATGGGTGGCCGGGGACGACGCCTTCGGGATGTCGCCGTCCTTCCGGGACGGCTTGGCGGCCTTGGGGCTGCGTTACGTCCTGGACGTTCCGGGGAACTTCACTTTTTGGCCGGTGGATCCCGAGTGGACCAGCCCGGCATACCAGGGATTCGGGCGTCCCCGCAAGCCCAGGCTGCGGAGCGGGCAGCGGCGCACCCTGGCGGGGCGCGGTGCTGAATTGCCGGAGGATGCCTGGCGGGAGATAACGGTGGCCCAGGGTTCCCAGGGGCCGCGGACTTATATGTTCAGTGCCCAAAGGGTGCGGCCAACCAGCCGGCGGAGGCCTGGCGAAATCCACTGGGCCATCTGGCGCCGGAACCTGGACGGCAGCGAGCCCCGCTACTACCTGTCCAACGCTCCCGGGGACACTCCTCTGGAGACGCTGGCCTACGTGGGCGGTTCCAGGTGGCGCATCGAGACGGAGTTCGAGACGGAGAAGAGCGACGTGGGGCTGGACGAGTACGAGACCCGCACCTGGGCGGGCTGGCATCATCACATTGCGCTGTGCCTGGTGGCGGGGGCCTTCCTGTTGAGCCTGCAACAGGTTTGGGGGGAAAAAGATGCCCCGGGTCAGCAGGCCGCAGGTGTACCGTGTGGTGCGCGAGATGCTGCCCCGGGAGCGGTTGGGTGCTGAGGAGTTGCTGCGGTTGCTGGAGGCGGAGCAGTTACGCAACCATCGGGCCAGCCGCTCTCACGCCAAACGCCGAGACGCCCGGAGGGCGGCGCGGAACATCCCTCCGTGAACTGTCGTTGTAATACTAAGAGGGTGTCTAAAAAGATAAAAACTTGCATAAAGGCACGAAGGCGAGGAACGGGCGGAATGGCGTAATCTGGGGGTATGGACCGACCAAATTACCCCACCGACCTGAACGACCGGGAGTGGCAACTGCTGGAACCGTTGCTGCCTCCGCCCAAACCCGGCGGCCGTCCCGTCAAATACCCCCGCCGGGAGGCGGTGAATGCCATCCGCTATGTGCTGCGCACCGGATGCTCTTGGCGGATGCTGCCTCATGACCTGCCACCTTGGCGCACCGCCTTTCATTACTTCCGAACTTGGCGCCGGGACGGAACCTGGCAGAGAGCGCATGACGCCTTGCGGTCCCTGACCCGTCAGTCCGAGGGCCGCCAGGCCAGCCCCAGCGCAGCGATCATCGACAGCCAATCGGTAAAGACTGCCGAAAAGGGGGGCCCAGGGGTTACGATGCGGGCAAGAAGGTGAAGGGGCGCAAGCGCCACATAGTGGTCGATACCCTGGGGCTGTTGCTGGCAGTGGCGGTGCATCCGGCCAACATACAGGACCGGGACGGCGCCAAGCTGGTGTTGGAGCGTCTGCTGGGGCAATATCCCCGGTTGAAGGTGATTTGGGCCGACGGGGCCTACGGCGGCAAGCTGGTGCAGTGGGCCAAGGAAGTGGGTGGCTGGAATCTGGAGTTGGTGCGCCGGCCCCGGCAGCAACATACTTTCCAGGTACTGCCCCGGCGCTGGGTGGTGGAACGCACCTTCGGCTGGCTGAACCTGCAACGGCGTTTGAGCAAGGATTATGAGGGTTTGCCGGAAACTACGGAGGCCTGGATCTACGCTGCCATGACCGGACTCATGTTGCGCCGTTTGGCTAGTATTACAACGACAGTTGGTTCCGAGAGGTAGCTGATGTGCGGATTTTGAGGCTGGCACTACGCGGGCGCGAGCCTCTGACAAGAAAGGCCTCATAGCTGGAAGACTAACCCCCGGCCCGGGTTTACTCAATATGTCGTTGTAATACTAGTATTACAACGACAGTTCACGGAGGGATGTTCCGCGCCGCCCTCCGGGCGTCTCGGCGTTTGGCGTGAGAGCGGCTGGCCCGATGGTTGCGTAACTGCTCCGCCTCCAGCAACCGCAGCAACTCCTCAGCACCCAACCGCTCCCGGGGCAGCATCTCGCGCACCACACGGTACACCTGCGGCCTGCTGACCCGGGGCATCTTTTCCCCCCCAAGCCTGTTGCAGGCTCAACAGGAAGGCCCCCGCCACCAGGCACAGCGCAATGTGATGATGCCAGCCCGCCCAGGTGCGGGTCTCGTACTCGTCCAGCCCCACGTCGCTCTTCTCCGTCTCGAACTCCGTCTCGATGCGCCACCTGGAACCGCCCACGTAGGCCAGCGTCTCCAGAGGAGTGTCCCCGGGAGCGTTGGACAGGTAGTAGCGGGGCTCGCTGCCGTCCAGGTTCCGGCGCCAGATGGCCCAGTGGATTTCGCCAGGCCTCCGCCGGCTGGTTGGCCGCACCCTTTGGGCACTGAACATATAAGTCCGCGGCCCCTGGGAACCCTGGGCCACCGTTATCTCCCGCCAGGCATCCTCCGGCAATTCAGCACCGCGCCCCGCCAGGGTGCGCCGCTGCCCGCTCCGCAGCCTGGGCTTGCGGGGACGCCCGAATCCCTGGTATGCCGGGCTGGTCCACTCGGGATCCACCGGCCAAAAAGTGAAGTTCCCCGGAACGTCCAGGACGTAACGCAGCCCCAAGGCCGCCAAGCCGTCCCGGAAGGACGGCGACATCCCGAAGGCGTCGTCCCCGGCCACCCATCCCGCCCTCAGATGGCCCCGCGCCAAGGCCCGCTGCAGCAGTTCCAGGGCCAACTCCGTCTTCGACCGGTACCGGCGCTTATCCTCCGGAACCCCAGCCGCCGCACAGCGGGCATCGTCCGATGTCCAACTCTCCGGCAGGTAGAGCCCCTGGTCCACCAGCGCCCGGCCCAAGGGACTGACATACGCCAAGAACATCCCTGCCTGGCAGTTGGCCACCTTGCCCAACCTGCCACAGTACTGCCGGGCCACCCCCGCCGACTTCAGCCCCTGCTTGGGGAAGTCGCTGCCGTCCAGCACCCACACCGCCTCAGAATGTCCCAGCCGGGGCGCCAGATACTCCTGGAGGCGTCCCATCACCGCGTCGTCATCCCAGGGGGCGGCGGTGAGGAAGCGCTGCATGGCCCGGGCCGGGACCCCCACTGATTCGGAGAGATTCTCGGCGTTGCACCGGTCCTGAGACTGCACCAGGAGGGCCCGGAGATAGTTCCGGCTGTGGTCCCGCGACTCCCTGCGCCCGAACAGCGGAGCGAAGAAGGAATGAAACTCGCCAAAGGCCTCGTACACCCGCTCAAATGCCGCCGCATCCATCTCCCAACCCCACCTTCCAAGCCTCCCTCAGCTAGCTGGTCACTTTATTACACCAACTGTCGTTGTAATACTAGAGGAGTGATGTGAATGAGACATCCCTCGAGTCCATCACCGCACAGCCGGACTCGGCGGCCGTCGACGCTGGGCGCTAGAGCCGAGGCTCACAGCTGGGCGCCCAACACCAGGAAGGCATACGTCGCCGACTGGAACGACTTCACCAACTGGTGCATCGAGAACCGCTGCCCCGGCCTGCCGGCGGTTCCGGACGACGTCGGCCGTTACCTAGAGCACTTGGTGGAGACGCAGGGAAAATCACTGGCCGCCGCGGCCCACCGCCTTGGCGGATATCCAGACCCCACATCCCTGCCGCTGGTCAAGGCTACGCTGAAGCGGCTGGCCAGGGAGCACGGCAAGGGCCGCCCCAAGGCCACGGGGTTGGCCTTCGAGGCCCTGGCGGCCATCAAAGCTAAGGCGCGGATCCAGCGGATTCACCAGGGCAACCGCCGCCGCAAGGAGACTGAGGCCAAGGCCGCCGGGCGGGCCTTGGTGGACCTAAACTAAAGCCAAGGTGAAATGCGCAGATGGTGGGGGGCAAACGACGGAGCCGGGTCGTTCTCCAAGTACGGATGAGAGGGATGCACCGGCGCAACCCAGCTGATCATCATCGCCACTTAAATGTACATCCCACCTTGGCTTTAGTTTAGCCCTCCTGCAGGTGATGCGGGACGTACTGCTCCGGCGCTCGGAGGCCTCGGGGCTGCGCTGGCGCAACGTGGAGCTGCACGAGGACGGGAGCGGCCGGGTCCATGTGGCCAGGTCGAAGACGGACCAGACGGCCGAGGGCGCGGGCCGCCACCTGGGACCGGTGGCCGTCGAGGCCCTTCTGGTCATCAGGCCGAATGATGCAGTGATCTACCCAAGCACCAAGTCTTCGGCCTCTCGGCCGAGCAGATCACCCCAAGGATCAAGGCGGCGACAAAGATGGCGGGCCTGGGCGACGGTTAAGGTGGCCACTTCCCGCGTGTCGGCCTGACCCAGGACCTGAGCGCCGCGGGGCGGAGCTGCCGGAGATGATGACCGCGGGGCGGTGGGAGAGCACCGCGGGTGCCAGCGACTACCAGCCTTCACAGAACAATTGACCTCCACCGTTCACACTACTCAAGAAACGGGCGTTTTTGTGCGGGGCCCTGAAGGTCAACCGGCCAATTTTGGCGAACTGCTCAAAACCAATCTCAATAATACTTGGCGCATAAAAAAGCCTTGGCTGGTTTTGTGGTCACCTGCAGGATGATAGCATAGTAACTCGCGATGCCACCCTAAGGGCAGCGAGTGGAGTGTCCAAGATGGATAAGACCCTTCACTTCGCCCTGAATGACAGGGAACCGTAGCGATAATACAGTTTTCTTGTATTTCGACAGGTAGATTCGCTTTGATATTCTGATGGTATAGCTAGTCTGAAACCATATATATCAGTCGTTGCTATGCTTGGTAAATCAATGAATGTGTAGTGGAATGATCGTTTGCTAAGGATATCTTGGAAGGGGTGGCGTACGGACAAGTCCGCCGCTTTTCGGGGAATTCGCAGTCTCTTGTTGGCGTCGGTGCTTCTGGCGCTGATGTTGCTGGTAGTGCTGGTGCTGACGGCCTGTGCTGAATGGGATGAGGTGCCGTCGGCGCCTCCCACGGCGGCGCCAACGCATTCGGAGGAATCGTTCCGTGTAACCACTAGTGAAGCCGCGACGGCTGAGGGCGGCAGGGATGAGCCGGAGCCGACAGGCCGGGGAGCGTTAGGCCAGGTCTCTGGCACTCAACCTGCCGAAGAGCCGGAACCGACACAAGAGACCGGCGTTGCCACACCCGAAGCAAATGGCAATAAAGATCCCTGGGACGGCAAGTACACCTTCATAAGCGCTGGCTCTGGCCACACTTGCGGAGTGAAATCCGACGGCACGGTTGCCTGCTGGGGGTATAATTCTGACGGCCAAGCCACCCCGCTCGAAGGGGAGTTCACCTCCGTCACTGCCGGAAGCGACTACACCTGCGGGGTGGAGACTGATGGCCTCGTCACTTGCTGGGGCTACGGCACGGTAACCCATCCGGGGAGTGGGTTCGCCTCTGTCAGTGCTGGAAACAGTCACACCTGCGGCGTGAAGATCGACGGCTCGGTGGATTGTTGGGGGAATGATGACAACGGTCAGTCCGCTCCGCCGGAAGGGAAGTTCAGCTCTGTCAGCGCTGGAACTAACCACACCTGCGGTGTGAGGGCCGAGGGCTCCGTCGCCTGCTGGGGCGATGATGATGCCGGCCAATCAATGCCGCCCGAAGGACAGTTCACTGGCGTCAGCGCCGGGCGTGATCACACCTGCGGGGTGCGCACCGACGGCTCCGTGGTCTGCTGGGGCATTGACGAAAACGGCCAAGCAACGCCGCTGGGCGGTCAGTTCTCGTCTGTTAGCGCTGGGCGTGATCACACCTGCGGGGTGCGCACCGACGGCTCCGTGGTCTGCTGGGGCATTGACGAAAACGGCCAAGCAACGCCGCTGGGCGGTCAGTTCTCGTCTGTTAGCGCCGGGCGCGATCACACCTGCGGAGTGAAAACTGACGGTACCGTCGCCTGCTGGGGTGAGAATTACCATGGTGAATCCACGCCGCCGAATGTCAGGTCAGCGGGCGTTACTCTCGGCTCTTTCCACACCTGCTGGATAATTATGGACGGTACCATCGCCTGCTGGGGCGACGATCAAATCGGTCAAGCGACACCTCCTGAAGGAACCTTCACTAGCATCAGCGCCGGATGGCTGCACACCTGCGGACTGCGCACTAGCGGCTCCGTCGCATGCTGGGGCGATCAGCGCCAGGGCAAAACGATTCCTCCCGAGGGGGAGTTCGCCTCTGTCAGCTCTGGGGGCGATCACACTTGCGGTGTGAAGGCCGATGGCTCCGTGGCCTGCTGGGGGAATGACGCTGATGGTCAAGCGATGCTCCCTGAGGGGGAGTTCGCCTTCGTGAACGCCGGGAGCGAGCACACTTGCGGAGTGAGGGCCGACGGGTCCGTGGCCTGCTGGGGGAATGACGCTGATGGTCAATCGACGCCGCCCAGGGGAGAGTTCGCCTCCGTTAGCGCAGGGAGCGAGCATACTTGCGGAGTGAGGGCCGACGGGTCCGTGGCCTGCTGGGGGAATGACGCTGATGGTCAATCGACGCCGCCCAGCGGAGAGTTCGCCTCCGTTAGCGCCGGGAGCGAGCATACTTGCGGAGTGAGGGCCGACGGCTCCGTGGCCTGCTGGGGCGATGATTCATACGGCCAAGCGACGCCACCAAAGGCAGAGTTCGCCTCCGTCAGCTCAGGGGAACGTTACGCATGCGGAGTGAGGAACGACGGCACTTTCGCTTGCTGGGGTTGGGTGGCCCGCGCAGTGACGTCGGCCGATTTTGAGTGATGCGGGAGATCGCCAGCGACGTGGGAGAGTCTCAAAACCGCCCCTACGAGTTTGGATGGGAGTAATGGAAGGGACACACATCTCTGGACGGGCGCAGGATCGCGCCCGTGAGTGCTGGAGGGATGCAGGACTTGCGCCGGCTCGGACTCGCAGAATAGCCGTCAGCCGGTAGGGGTGGCATCCCCTGCCAGGCTTGGGGTAGCAGGGGCGGATGCGGCCCATCAGACTTCGTCAGGGAATCAGGCCATCCATCCGCTCGAGGAAGAGTTCCCGGTGGGTCTTGCGCCTCTTGCCTTACTATAGGGATTGCGTGATGAGGGCGGCCAACCGAAGCCAGCCATCGGAGGCGTGTTCCCTAGGCAGCAGGCTGCCCCTGGCACCTCTCTACCTCCCTTTGCGAGCAAATCTTGGCGTTTATGATTGTTATTGAATGCCAGTATCCACAGACGATGGTCACTTAGGTTGGCTAACGTCGATGACGACGATCGAAATCTTGTGTGCTTCGTCGTCAGTCAGCAACGCTTCCAACTGTTCCTGCAACTCCTGTGCGCTGCGCGGTTTATGGCCCGAGGGGGGTGATGTTGTGTGTTCTTCCCCAAGCCAGAAAACCAGATATATCCCGTACCCATCAGTCGCGGGGTCAGTAGTGTATGTGGCGATCAACTGATCCCGCAGGGCACTCCATAAATCCCCGTGCGAGTTCTTCTTGGCTTCCACCGGTACGTTGAAAACCGAATGCGCGGCACGTATATCTGACCTCTTGGCAGCGGCGTATTGTCCCTCCCGTTGGGCGTCAACGCCGAGAGGGAGGCGCTGCCTAAGGTCCGATAAGAGAGCATCCCGACAGGAGTCCTCGTGTTTGGGCACACTTGGACGGCCCCATCGATCTTCGTTCCAGTATTGCCGCCAGTCGTCAGTGTTTCCTGAGCGAATTCGCTCGCCGATTTCCTCTAGGCAGTCCAACACCAGCGCCGCTAGGTCGCCGGCGTTGGCAGGCAGGTCATTCTCCAATGTCCGCAAGACTTGTTCCGCGCTCGGATGCCGGTACATCGCATCGTGCCATATTACTGCCTGACTGCTCTTTGCCCTGTCAAGCGCATCGCTCCATTTGTATAGCGTTGCATCTGAGCAAAGAGATTCCAACCCCTGTGCCGCTTCGTCTGTGGGTACCGAAGCCAGGAGTTGTATCAGTTGGGAAACTCCGTTTTGCGCCTCGTGCTCGACTCTTACCCAGCCATTGGGTATTCCAACCGGCCCGAATGAACGTCCAACTAGCCTGATAAGGAGCTCAATCACCGGAATGCCGAGGGCGTCCACTAATGAAGACTGGTCCTGGCCCGAACGGAGGAGCACTGCATCGCTTGGGAAGCAGAATGAGGCGAGTTGTCGGGTTCGGTCCTCATGACCGACGACAAATTCCTTCAAGGCTTGACGATACAGGTCTGGACAAAGGACGACGCCCGCCGCCAGCCAGTGCACCCGCTGCGCTACATTCATGCTTTTCAGAGATAATTTCCTTGAGACCACCTCCTGTAATGACACTCTGTCAGCGTGTTGCAGAGCGGCCCAGAGAAGATAGTCCAATGCGGCGAGTCGATTCGACCCGCAACGGACCGGAAATCCCCGAAGCAGAGGCAAGCTCGCCTGACGTGCCACCTCGGAGTGATTCATCTGGTGCGCAAGACTATAGAGACAGGCGATATGTTCTTCCCCTTTAAGAATCGCCGCCTTGGCGTAGCGGGCCAGCACGTCCGCCACAAACTCGGGAAAGTCCTTGAGCCTTTCTTTATACCACCCGGCATCCTGGGCACGGCCAAGGGGTGTGCAAAAGTAGAAAGCAAGGGCTTTCCGCATCTGGTTTTCTGGCAATTCATGCAGCTGCTCAGGGTCTGATCGCTCCATTTCGTCCATGCCCGCGAGAAACGGCAGGGCAATGTGATAGCGACGAGATTTCATCGCTGCGTCAATTATTTCCTCCGACTCCGGCACGTCAGTCCGCCAGACTGTCCGCCGGAGACCAATGAGCAGGTCTTCGAACAAGCTGCTGTCAGAACCCAAGAGGTCCTTCAGGCTCGGGTGGCGGGAGTAGTAAGCTTTACCGACTTCATGCAAAATTGCGGGCGCGGCGCGATTTTCCCGAATAGACTCGACGTGAAGGCGGACACCATCCAGCCACCTGCGGCGATCTTCCTGGTCCCTATCGATGTATCGGGTTCGCCTGAGACGACGTTTCTTTGCTTCAAGGTGGCCCGGGGGAATTTCACAAACCAGCAGTGAAGTCATCAGCTCTTTCAAGGCATCCTCGTGCCCCGTTTGTTCAATGAGGATTTCCAGGGAAAGGCCCTCGTCGTTGGCCCCGTTGGCAAGCGTGTCGACGGCCCAGTTTAGGAATAACCTGGCGATGGATAGATCCGATGACTTCGTTGCTTGTTCCAGGCACCAAAGGCCCCAATCTGTGGTAAGTTCCGCAGCGTAGAGGTTTTGCCGTACCTGCCGGCCATACAGAAAGATGTTGCACCCATCCCAACGACTCATGCCCTCAGCGACCACATCCTTTTGGATGGTCGGTCGTTGCTGCAACCAAACGCGCACCCTGCTGGCGGAATCGTCGTCAGGTGGAGCGTCATCCCAGCCTTGGAACGAGCCAACGCTGAGCCAGTCATATAGACGGGTGGGGGTTGCGGAGTCCCCGTACGCCTCTAGAGCGTTAGCCAAGAGCATCACTGGCAGGCGTTCCAAGAGACGGTTCACCAAGGCAGACCGCAACCCGGGGAGGCGTCTATGCAATTCATCAAGGAGTTCCGCAACGGCCAGACCGGATGACAACTCCGTAAGGTCACGGTCCCAGAATTGCAAGAAAGCCCCTATAAACTCAGGGCGTCCTTCCGCATGGAGGTAGTCCCACACTGCGGCGGGAGTTATGTCACGAGGATAGAGTTCGGCAAGGAGTACCCCCAGGAGTTCGTCGTCAGGGTCGGAGATTCGCTTGGCGTGTATGTCTGCCAAGAGTTCTTTCAGCTTTGCCGTCCTTTCTTCGTCTATTCGGCAGGTGTTGATAAAGGCATGGATGGCCAGCCTTTTGACAGAAGGCCACCGGGTATCGTCGTGGACGATTTCTATTAGAGTATCGGAAAGGCTTGGCAAGGGCTGTCCGCACCGCATGACTTCTAACAGGAACAAGACCAACATCTGTGCGTCACGTTCACGGTCCGCGTCCTCCAACTTGCTGCGGAAACTCTCCTCCATTTCGGGAGTTGCCAGAGGCCCAAAAGGTGCCGCGGCCCCCGGTGGGTAATTCAGCCTGGAAACAACTCGGTTCAATGCAGTCAGCAGTTTCTTCTTGTCCGGGGCTGAGAAGGCGGAAATATCGCCATACAATCCCACACCAATGGGGTCGCTTTCGATCAGAATGTCACGAGCGGCCTTACAATGGGTAGCGAGCCACGCTGACAAGCCCCGGAGCTCGGTCACAACAATGCCGTCACCGCCAGTGATCAGCGAAAGCACTCGCTTGGCGGGAAGCCCAGTATTGATTTGCTGGGCCAGATGTCTGGCACCCAGGAACTCTGCGATGTGCCGGTGAACGGGGATGAATCTGCCGGTGGCCTCACTCTTGAACAACTTTGTGGATAGGGTGCGCCGGAGAGCATCGTGTGGTTCGTTATCGATTGCATCCAACGGTAGAAAGTCGGCAATGATTTCATTACGGCTATTGGAATATCCGGCGACGCCAGAAATGAGTTGAACGGCGCACAGGCGGCTGGCAACATCGATGAGCCGGTCAAGCGGCACCCATTGTTGTCCCAGTCGATGCTCTTCATTATGCTCATCTACCATCTGCCGACAGGCTTTCTCGAAGGTCTCACGGCGACTTTCCGGCCAACCTCCATCCTGCCCGACAACGTTGGCGAGGAGAACAAGGCTCTGCGGGTTGTAAAGCAGCCCTTGGATGCCGCGTTTTCGTGCCTCGGCCATAAATGCGTGAGCATCTATTCCGGTAGAGTGAGCTTCCAGGATTTGAACGATGTCCAGATCCGTAAGCGGGTCCAGCCGCAACCCTATAACCTGGGAATCCGGAGAAACACTGACCAGGTGCCTCCTGTCATTTTCTCCGAGCCAGTCTGCCTCCCGGCATGATATGCGAAATCGTGGCCGACCAAGCCTATCAAGTTGACGGCGGACACGGTCAAAAGGAGTGCGCGCGTCCAAGGAACCAGCACGGATTTCGTCAAGACCGTCGATGAACAGCGTCTTGTCCCTCCACTCGATTCGGCTTCTCGAGTCGAGGTCCATAAAGTCTCGGGCGGTTACCGAGACGGCTTCATCTCCCAGCCGCCGGCATTCAAGGGCAAATTCGGTAGTCTTGCCCGAGCCGGGGTCTCCAAGCAGGACATAGGCCGATGCAGACCGATATGCTGAAAGCGGTCTGTGGTCCTGGCCTCGTTCATGGTCGTCTCGCGGTATCTGCGTGCAGGTGCGTTCTACTATCGCTTCCATAATCAACTACTCGAACCATTCGGCAGCAGGCGCCTGCAAGAACTCATTGAGCCTTATTCCCTCATCCCCAACCAACAGCCAACGGTTGGGTCGAAATCGCTTTTCAAATTCGGCCTTGCTTAGGGCGTTGACGTGACCTGACCCGCTCTTGACCTCTATGGCAACCAGCCTTGGACCGCGCCGAATTACGAAGTCCACTTCATACGGACTCTCCCGCCAGTAGTAAACGCCAATATCCGGCGTTGCGGTATTCCATAAGTGGGCGCCGACGGCGCTTTCAGCGATACGCCCCCAAAAGGTACGGTCTGCCTTCGCTTCGTCGAATGAATACCCGGACCCGGCTGTCATGAGGGCAGTGTTAAGGACGTTCAGCTTGGGGCTTGACCCCCTGCGGAGATGTTCCCGATTGCTATATTTAGAAAGCCCTGTGAGCAGTCCGGCGTTCGCTAGAAGGTCTAGATAACGGGCCAGCGTAGTTGTGTTACCCACATCCTGGAGCTGACCCAGCATCTTGTTGTACGATAAAATTTGCCCGGAATATGCCGCGCCCAATTCAAAGAGCTTCTTAAGCAGGGCCGGTTTTTCTATCCTGGTCATCGCTACGATGTCCCGCTCGATGTTGGGTTCCACCAAGGCCCGGAGCACGAACTCTCTCCATCTATCAGGCTCTCTGATGAACTGGGCAGCCCCTGGATACCCTCCGAAGTATAGATATTCTGAAAGTTCCATTCCGAAGGCGGAGGACATTTCCTGAAACGACCAATGAGTGACTTGGAGAGGTTCAAAGCGCCCTGCCAAACTCTCGCTCAGGCCTGAGTGCATCAATAAGGGCGCCGAACCCAAGATCACCACATGCAAAGCACATTCGTTAACCCGGTCTGCGTCCCAAAGGCCCTTGATGGTGTCTGACCAGCGGGGAATCTTCTGTATCTCATCAAATACCAGAACCGAGCCGTTCCCGGACAGTTCGGCCCGGCGCCGGGCTGCCTCCCAGTTCTGTATTAGCCAGTCGGCGTTGCGGACCTGGGGCAGCAGGGTAAGCTGTTCGGTAAGGGATTCGGGGGATCCCAGGTTCAAAGGGGAGTCAGGCTCATCGACAGATAGATAAGTGCTGGTTTGCGGTATCTGCTGGAGCGCCTGGCGCACGATTGTGGACTTGCCAGTCTGGCGTGGCCCAAATACAGCAATAAGTTGCCTCGGTGGCTCGGCCAGACGATTGACGAGGGCAGCAACCTGAGAGCGTTGAAACGGTGCCATTTGATGATCTTACGTCATTGAGTAAAAACAATCAATCACGTAAAACGATGGGCTTTGAGTTTGGCGTCGAACCAGGTGGAGGGTCGGACACATTGCCTGGAAAAGGCAGGTTTCAACTGTTTCGCTCGGAAATTCCCTTGACAAGCCGACCCTCATAGACACGGTGCACCAATGCTGTATCTCAACGGTTAGGCCGTGTCCTCCCATAGCCACACAGCCTACGCCATCTGCGACTCCACATCCGGCCCGCCGGAGATATGCTTCGAGTTTTCGGCATTCTCAGCCCCGCCAGCTTCCGGTCCAGCCGCATCAGTCGGGTGCGAGTCACCCTGAGGTGTTCTGACGCTGTTCTGGACACCCGGTTGGATTCGGTAATAACTTTCCCCATGCGAGCAGGAAGCGCCTCAATGGTTCCGAGACTACCGCACTTAACAATACTCCAACTATAGTCAGAGAAACCGCCGACCAGATTGGTTTGAGTTCAAGCATCCAAGGAACGACAACGGCAACGAGAATGACCGGGAAAAACAGGATAGCCATTGCGAGCGCCTGCATTCCAGGTCCGCACATTGGGCGGTCTTTCCATTGTTTGGCAAAATACAGCGTCAAACGCGCCGCCGGCGCCCAGAAAACACCGACGAACAAAACCGTGGGCAGCGGCAATAAAAGAATCTCCAGGGGACCGCCAACCTCACTCAATGCCACAGCCCAGTAAATCAGCATTGCGGCGAACGCAATAGTCAACCCGCTTAGCAACAACAGGCTACGGCCCATTAGCAGCCAGACCAGCCAGCACCATGGAAGGACGGCAACCGGCATAGCAGTGGTTGACAACAAAACACGCAGATCGAACTTGTGGCTTGTCGCAAACAAGCATACAGGCACAATGAAGAGCGCGAACCAGAGCAGTTCCCCTCTCGATTTCCAGGGCCTTGGTCCAGACAAGAACTCCGCCACCGGCATGATAGCAACAAGCACGCTTATCAAAATGCGGGCTGACAGGTCATCAATCAGGTCAAAGTACCAAACAAGTAAGTAGATCGGCACGCAGTAGACTAAACCGACCAGAGAGACGCCGATCAGCCGAGGACGAGTAAACTTGTAAGCCTTTATAAAGATGGTAAGTTTCATTTTCTACCATTCGCCATCCGGTAGCCCACACGGGGCTCTGTGAACATATAGAGGGGGTTGTACGCGTCGTCGCGCAGCTTGCCAGCGTGGGCCGACCGTCACCGTCGCTCTTCCTGCCCGGCACCCGCCCCAACAAGTGCTTGCAGGTCACACCCTTCCCGCGTTGGCCGATAGCTCGTCAGCCGGTCGTACTCGGTTGCGGTGAGTGGCAATGGTCGGCTCTAATCGGACCAATCTCTCTCTGGTCCTGACAACTCATCGGCGAACATTCCTATTCAACTCTGGTATGTAGCCGCAGTTGGGCCCGAAGCCGTCGGCGTTCCAGCAGTGAGGTGGACCCAGTTAGTTGGACAGGGTTGAGGCCGAATTAAGCGAGAGTCCCGCTGAGTGTTCCGACGATACCAGCGTCTGTTCCGGTGGGCACCTCCTTGGCCTCCAATCCTCCTCCTCCTGAACATTGATGGCTTGGTGGAACACCTCTGCCGGGGTCCGGTAGCCCAAGGCCTGATGCGGTATCTGGTCGTTGTAGAACCGGAAATAGGCTCCCAGTTCCCTCCTGGCTGCGCTGGCGCTGGCGTAAGCTTTCAAGTACACCTCCTCGTATTTCACCGTGCGCCACAGCTGCTCCACGAAGATGTTGTCGGCGTACAGTCCTTTCCCGTCCATGCTGATCTTCACTCCATGGTCCTGAAGTACCCGGGTGAACCTCACGCTGGTGAACTGGCTGCCCTGGTCGGTGTTGAACACCTGCGGCCGGCCCTGCCCCAGCGCCTCTGTCAACGCGTCGACGCAGAAGTCCGCCTCCAGGGTATTGGACAGTCGCCAAGCCACCACGTACCGGCTGTGCCAGTCCATAATGGCCACCAGGTACAGAAAACCCCGGGCCATGGGCAGGTAGGTGATGTCGGCCGCCCACACCTGGTTGGGGCCAGTGACTTTGACCTTTTCCAGCAGATAAGGAAAGACTGGTTGCCCCGGCGCTGGTCGGCTGGTGCGAGGCCGACGGTAGATGGCCCGCAGCCCCATGATGCGCATCAGCCGCTGCACCCGCTTCCGGCTCACCGCCATCCCCTGTCGCTGCAGCCAAGCCTTCATCCGCCTCGACCCGTAGAAGGGAGTCTCCAGATACTGCTGGTCTATGGCCTGCATCAGGGACAATTCGTCGTCCGAGGCTCCTTTGGGGCGGTAGTACAGGCTGGAACGGCCCGCTCCCAGCAGGGCGCATTGGCGGGCGATGGACAACGACCGGTGATCCCGGTCCACCAGCTGACGCCGCTGCGCTAAGCTCATTGACCGGACCTCTCCGCCAAGAAATCCCGCTCCACCTTCAGCCTCCCGACCTCCTGGTACAGGCGGGCGATCAGGGCGGCGTCGCTCTTGGCCTTCTGCTCCTGACCGGTACTGAATACTGCGGAGGCATCCTCGGTGATGGCCTTTTTCCAGGCTTGAATCTGGCTGGGATGGACCTCGTACCGGGCGGCCAGTTGAGAGACCGTCTCCTCGCCCCTCACCGCCTCCAAGGCGACCTTGACTTTGAAAGCCGGGCTGTGCTTTCTCCGTCCTATGGACATTTCCCACTCCCCCTTGGCAGCGACCGCTGCCCTCGGTTTAGGAGCAGGTCCCTCGCTTAGCTACCTGTCCAGTTTCTTGGGTCCACCTCACCTTTGCGCAGGTGTTCAACAACTATGCCCAACAATGGCGAGCGTTCAATACTTGAGTCATGGGTTTTATGAACGCCTAGTCGACTCCGCATCTATCGCCGGGGGAGTGGGAATTCATACGGCTGCTGCGTCGGCCGAAGACCCCGCTCCACCAGAAAGTGCATCCCGCTTGCGGGTTACCATCATGCTGGAGGCGCTCAGCTTCGATGCGGTGAAGCACTTGGTCTTGTTTCGCCTATAAGGTTTGTCTATGCGGCGACTATGGCGAGACACGCACGGTGAACACCCCAGTTCATCCGTTAAGCTTACGTCATTATCCACTAGTAGACCAACAGCGTAGAAATGATGGCTTAATTTCCTACCCTTTTGCTCGAGACCAAGAGGGCAGCGGAATGCTTGGGAACCACGACCATTGCGGCCACTCATCATTTCAAAGATTTCGGACTACAAGTAGTCCGCCGCTATTGTATTGACGGGTAGAGAGACTTGAGCTTGATGCGGGCGTCCTCGGTGGTGAAGCGCCAGTCCACTCGAATCGCCGCCCGGTTGCGTTGCTCTTGCCATGCTCCGGTTTCCCACGCCAAGTCTTCCTGGCGGGGTATCCGGCGGTCCAGGCACTGTCGCGCCAGCACCCCCAGTTCTATCTCCGCTATATTGAGCCAACTCCCGTGCTTCGGCGTGTAGTGTATCTCCAGCCGTTGGGCGATGCGCAGTGCCTCCGCCGGCTCGAAGGCCGCGTACAGCGACGCCGGGTGGTGGGTGTTGAGGTTGTCCATCACCAGCACTATTCGCTCCCTGTTGGGGTAGTCCTCATCCACCAGCTTCCGCACCACCTCCGCCCAGTCGGTCCTGGTGCGCCGGTCCGTAACCTCCACCCGCCGCCATCCCTCCAGGGGCGCGAACAGCATGAACAGGTTGCTCACCCCGTTTCGCTGGTACTCGTGATCGTAGGCCATGGGTGCCCCGGGCCGCGGCGGGAGGGGCGTACGGGTCTCCTGCACCAGTTGCTTGCTGGTCTCGTCCAAGCACACCAAGACCTCATTGTCTTGGTATTCACGATGATAGACCTCCAGCACGTCCTCCATGGCGCACACGAATTCGGCATTGCTCTGAGGCGGGAGGCACCAGCACTCCTTCAGCCAAGGCTTGAGTTCGTTTTTTTCAGAGTCCGGCGCACCGTCTCCGGGCTGATGCTGTCCACAATCTCCCGCTCCACCAATCCGTCGGCCAGCATCTGCATGGTCCAACTGACCCGTCCCTCCAGCGGCTGGGAGATGGCCATGGCAATCAGATGGGCCTCACCTTGGCCATCGAGCTTCCTCTGACGGCGACGCAGTTGCTCCCTGCGCCCCAGGGCCGCCTCAACCCCCTCCTCCACGCATCGGCGCCGCACCCGCTCCACCGTGGCGGTGCCCACCTTGAGGGCCCGGGATATCTCCTGGTCCATCATTGGTTCGCCAGACTGGTTCTCATCGCTGAGCAGGAGGATGCGCGCGTGAGCCTGCTTATAGGCCGCAGCCCGGCCCCTAGATACCAATGCCTTCAGTTCCTCCTGCTCCTCCCCAGTCAGTCCCACACGGTATTTCTTGACCATCACATCCACCCCGCTTCACGATCCTCTTCCTTCGGCTCCGGTTTCCTGCATCTTACCAGACATCATTTCAATGATGGTCGTCTACTAGTATTACAACGACATATTGAGTAAACCCGGGCCGGGGGTTAGTCTTCCAGCTATGAGGCCTTTCTTGTCAGAGGCTCGCGCCCGCGTAGTGCCAGCCTCAAAATCCGCACATCAGCTACCTCTCGGAACCAACTGTCGTTGTAATACTAGAAGTCTGGCCGGAAAGCCCTTGGCCAAGTTTCGCACTACTCGATACAGACGTATTCCAGTCATATACGGCATAGTTTCAAACGGAATACGGCATGACAATCACCATACCGTCGAGATTCGGGTCGACTCTGGTAAGGGGCAGAAACGTACGCTAAGATCGCTATCGGCGCTTTGGCCACCGGTATTCGCCGGTGGGCAGGATGTGGCCCCACCCCAGGTGTGAGATGTGGGCCAGGAGCTCGGGCTCGACGGTCAGGCCGGCGTGTTTTCGCTGTCTGACCGCTTCGCCGAGATGGGCGGTATTCCAGTAAATGACGATGGCAGCGAGCAGGTTGAGCCCGGCCATGCGGTAGCGCTGGGCCTCGCTGGAGCGGTCGCGGATTTCGCCCTGGCGCCCGATCCGGAGCGCGTTCTTGAGCGCGTGATGAGCCTCGCTCTTGTTCAGGCCGGTTCAGGCCGGTGTTGGCCCGGCGTTGCATGTCGGCGTCGAGCAGCCAGTCGACGATGAAGAGGGTGCGTTCGACCCGTCCGATTTCGCGGAGAGCGACGGCCAGTTCGTGCTGGCGCGGATAGGCTGCGAACTTGCGCAGCAACTGGCTAGGCGGAAGGACGCCACTGGCCAGGGTGGCAGCAAACCGCAGGATGTCTGGCCAGTTCCGCACGATCACGTCCTCCCGGATTTTGTTGCCGGTCAATCCGATCAGGGGCTTCGGAACGCGTCTGGGCTCGAAGACATGCAGCCGTTTCGACGGCAGGTCCCGGATGCGGGGGATGAACCGATAGCCGAGCAGGGATGTGACGGCGAACACATGGTCGGTGAAACCGCCGGTGTCGGCGTATTGCTCGCGGATGCGCCGCCCAGCCCTGGTCATCAGCAACCCGTCGAGAATATAGGGCGCTTCGTTGACCGTGGCCGGGATGGTCTGCGTTGCGAAGGGTCCGAACCGGTCCGAGACGTGGGTATAAGCCTTGAGGCCCGGTTCGCTGCCATAGCGGGCGTTGACGAGGTTCATCGCTTCGCCCTGGCGTGCGGCCGGGAAGAACTGGCCGTCGCTGGAGGCGGTAAGGCCCAGGCCCCAGAAGCGGGCCATGGGCAGCTGTGCCTGTGCCTCGAACCATGGCCAGGGCCCGGTTGATCGCCTCGCTTTCGATATGCCAGCGCGAGAGGCGCGAGAGCTGGTAGAGGTCATGGGTGTTGGAGGCCTCGGCCATCTTGCTGAGACCCAGATTGAGCCCCTCCGCGAGGAGGACGTTCAGGAGTCCGATCCTGTCTTTGCATGGCGCGCCCGTGCGCAGGTGCGTGAAAGCGTCGGTGAAACCGGTGGCGGCGTCCACCTCCAGCAGGATACCGGTGATCCGCACCTCGGGCAGGCGACGATAGAGGTCGAGCACGAGCTCATCGACGTCCTCCGGCACTGCGGAGGCGGGCCGGCCTATCCTGAGTTCGCCATTCTCGATGGCGCCGCCGGGTATCCTGCAGTGGCGCGCGGCATCGGCGAGGCGATCCAAACCCCCGACCAGATGTGCCTTGTGTTCGGCCAACCACTCCCGAGGCTCGAAAGGAACCGCCAGCCGGGCCGTTGCGTGGGCTGCTTCGATGGGCACCAGGGCGCGTTTTACATCGCCATAGCGCCGGGAGTGCGCGAGCCAGATATCACCGGAGCGGAAGGCGTCGCGCATATGGAAAAGCGCGGCGACTTCCCAAAGCCGGCGATCACCGGTCGGGCGAGCGTTGAGATGCTGATGCCACCTCGAATTGCGGCGCGGGAAGATCCGGGGCATGTCGTGGGACCCGGCTCCGATGGCTCGCAACGCTGCAAGGATGGGTTCGCCGACGCGTGAAGTCTGGATGTCCAGCGCGCGCAACATACGCGGCGCATAGCGCCGGAACCGGGGCCAGCCCTGAACCACGTGAGCCAGGGGATCGGCGGACATCGTGTCGCTCAGCTGCTCAGCCGCAGCGACAACGCCTTCGAGCCTCTGCCAGCCGCCGGCAGCCGCGACGGCCTCTTCAAGGGGCGCGCCGTCCCCTTTTGCCTCGAGCAGCGCCGCGCCAAGGGTCCTGAAGGCGTCCAGGGTATCGTGCAGTACTGCCCTGGAATCCTGAAGGCGCGCATCGCAGCGCCGCCTCGCGCTCCGGAAGGTCTGGCCGACGATCCGGTCATGGGTCTCGACCACGGCATCGGCGACAGCGCCGCGCCACTCAACAGCACAGACGGCGAGGATGGCGAGACGGCGATCACCCGAAATGTCGCGCAACCCGTCGGTGAAGTAGCGCTCCCCCTGGCGGCGCAGACGGGCAACGCGATGCGGAGGAACGGTCTCCAGCAGATCGGAGGGAAGATCGAAGCCCTGCAGGAATTCCAGGCGATCGAGAAGGCCGTTGATGCCAGCCGAGTTCCGGCCCACCTCGAACCGGCGCAACCAGACGAACCGGCTCACGCCGCCGTCGACTTCCTCAGTAAGCAGCCGGTCGAGACGCATGCGCATGGCATCGTCCAAGCCCGCGGCGATGCGCGTCTCTATCCGGCGCTCTGCGGCGACGAGTGCGCCCGCGCAAAGACGCTCCAGGACCGATAATCCGGGCAGGATCACCTGCCGGCGCCGGCACTCCTCCACGAACTGCCGCGCCAGCCCCTCATTCGAGCGCGCCGCTTCCACCTCGTTCTCGAGCCAGACCTTCAGGTCCCGGGTGCAACGCCCCGAGAACATCCGGTAGCCGTAGATGCGCCGGATCTCTGCGATGTGTTCCCTCCGTGTCTCCTCCCGCACCGCATAGCCATCGAGGTCTTCGGCGCGCATGCCGAGCTGTGCGGCAATGAAGCGAAGGACGTTCAGGGGAATGACCTCCCCTGCCACCAGAATCCGCCCCGGATATCGAAAGGCGCAAAGCTGGAGCGCGAAGCCCAGCCGGTTGTGCCCCCCGCGCCGCACCCGGATATGCTCGATATCGTCGTCGGACAGCGTGTAATGGCGCAGCAGGGCGGCTTCGTCCGTGGGCAGGTCGAACAGCGCCGCGCGCTGGCGCGCGCTCCAGATGCTTCGTCTCGGCATGTTCCGCCTCTCCGTTATCCGTTTATCCCGGCAGGCGCGGCGCTGTCCGTAAGGGGATCGTCCAGCGGACGGCGCAGTCTGTCGCCCCGACCCCCGCCAAACCGGAGCCAGGAGCGTCTCATATGAATGGTACGGATACAATTGCGGAAGCGGGACCCTATCCGTACACTTCCCCCCCATGACGGCAACACTCATCGGATACGCGCGCTGTTCCACCGACCGGCAGGATCTGGCCGCCCAGCGCCAGGCGCTCCTGGAGCTGGGCGTCGTCGGGGATCGCATCTACACCGATCACGGCCTCACCGGCACGACCCGCGCCCGCCCCGGCCTCGACTAGGCCCTCGCCGCCGTGCGCGAAGGCGACACGCTGGTCGTGCCGAAACTGGACTGACTGCCCGAGTCTGTCCCGGAGGTGCGCGCCATCGCCGACCAGCTTCGGGACCGATGCGTGAAACTGGCTCTCGGCCGGACGCTCTACGCCCCGGACGATCCGATGGAAAGATGTTTTTCAATAGCCTCGATGCCTTCTCCGAGTTCGGGGCCGATCTCATCCGCACGCGCAGCCGCGAGGGCATGGCAATTGCCCGCGCGAGGGGGAAATTTCGTGGCAAGCAGCCCAAACTGTCCAACCGACAGCCAGCGGGAACTTTGCCGCATCCATGCCACCCCCGAGTATTCCATCAGCGATCTCGCCGAGCCATTCTCCGTCTTATTACCAACCATCAATCGAATACTCACTATCGCACACTCACCCGGTGCCATTCTCATTAGCGTACGTTCCTGCCCCCTGTGGGGATCGACATCATTCATCAAAACTTGAAATTTGCGGAAAGGCCAGCGCAAAATAGTTAATATCTACCACTACTCTATACGACTACTCTAGTGGTTCCTGGAGGGGAGTAATGATCTGGACGCCCTTTGGGATGTCACCTATCGCAAACAGGAGGTCACGTCCGAGCAAAGACAGCTGGGAACAATCCGTAAGGGTTCTCCAGCAGGCTATCAAGGATTCTGGACTACCTCCGGGGTTGTACACGAAACCAGGTGATGTTGACTATGGCAAATTGACTTCCGTCCACATTCACTTGTGCGATGCTTTGGAACGAGCGATACGGGAGTTTGATATTCTCGATCTCTGCTCCAGACTATATCGCCTGCATGACTCGTTCCTGGTAAGCGCTCGAATCGTAACCAACGAGCAAGCAATCATGATTCATGCTGTACGATCGCTGACTGAGCTCGCCATAAGGTCATGCGGTTCATCTGGAATCCTCGTTGATGAAGACCATTTTGACTACATTCTGTCTCTGGCCTATCAAGCTATAGCTTGGGACGCAATCTGGGATCAACTGTCGTCCCCTGTGTTTCCACAGATCATCCAAATAGAGGAGGACTACGAACTCAAGCCGATTCCCAATCCCCAAGCCTCCAAGGCCACCGAAGACTATGAGAGATACCTATCCAACAGGTCAAGGCTCAACGAAATACATCAAGACCATCCATCAATTGTTCCTGTTACGGATATTGGACGGGAGTCCGTTGCGAGAATGCTTGCATCTAGCGACATTGCGGGAATAGATAGTTGTCTATCTGAGCAAGTTGGCTATAGTCTTGCCGATTACATCACCTTCGTAGATTGTCTGATACAGACCTCGATTGATAATAACTATGACATTTGTGGGCTCGATCTCAATCGCTTTATCATGGACTGTCATAAATTGGGTGGGATCAGAATATCTTCTAGTCAGGCACTCATCAGAGACTATCGACTAACAAGTACTGTCACGCTGCGGTAGCCGCCGTGGTCGTGGACGGGACAGGGTTGAGGTCATTAGCATCTGCGATCGGCACCAGCCGGTAGCCCAGTTGCGCCGCTCTCTGCTTGGCGGCCCGGAGGGCCCTTTCGCGGTACTGACTCTCGTAGTATTGGGCTCCGGCATCCACATATCCCTGCCCATAGCGCAGCATGGAGTAGATGATTCTGGCCAGCTTGTGCGCCGTGGCCGTGATGGCCTTGGGAGATCCCAACTGGGCCTTCTTCCGGCGCAGGAAAGCTCCCAGGGCGCTGTCCGAGCGATGCAGCGCGTTGGCCGCCAGCCGCAATGCCGCCGCCGCCCGGTTGGCGTTGGCCTTGGTCCGGGAGCTGATCACCTTCCCGCCCGTGATACGGTTGTTGGGGCTGAGCCCCAGCCACGAGGCGAAGTGCTTGGCGCTGGGCCAGCGGGTCATGTCCGTGCCGATTTCGCCGACCACTTTCAGTGCGGTGAAAGCGTCCACTCCGTCAATGCGGGTAAGATCCACTCCCGTCATCCGATGCAGGTGGCTCCGAAGGTCGAAGCGGGGCGCGTTCCCCTGGCTGCGCTTGCCGCCATCCCCAGCAGGAGGTTCGCCATCGCTGCGGTCCTCAAACCGCTCCAATTGCCGTTCAATCTCCCGGTCGCACTGGGCGATCTTGTCCTGATAGGTCCGGTACAGTTCCAGGGCCTGGGTCAGTTCAAAGATGTGTTCCTCCCGCCAGTGTCCCTGCAGCGACTTGGCGATGGTCGCCTCGTCGGCCCTGGTCCTGGGATCGCGCAGCGCGGCCAGTTTCCACGGATCCCTTTCGCCCCTCACTATGGCTTCAATGATCTTCATGCCGGTCTTGCCCGTGATGTTGCTGATCACGTGCTGCAGCTTGACGTTCATCTGGGTCAGCGCCTTCTGCATGTGCTGGATGTGATGGGAGGCGTACTCCACCAGCATGGCCCGCTGCCGCAGGTAGCTGCGCAGGCAACGTATCTCACCCTCCGGACGGAAGCTTCCCGACAGCAGCCCGTAGGTGTGCAACTGCTGCAGCCACTGACAGTCCTGCACGTCCGTCTTGCGCCCGGGCACGTTCTTGATGCGGCTGGGGTCCACCAGCATCACCTCAAATCCCCGCTCCTCCAGCACCCCGAACAGGGGTATCCAGTAAACCCCGGTGGACTCCATCGCCACGGTCTCCACCCCGCACTCCGCAAGCCAGTCGGCCAGGCGGTACAACTCAGCCGTGAAGGCCTCAAATTCGCGCACCGGCTGTTCCCAGCGGTCCTCGGGCACCGCCACGAAATGGCTGCTGGCGCCCACTTCGATACCGGCGGCGTTCAGGTTTACCCGGGACAACTCTGCCGGCAGGCGCTGTGCTCCTCTACCCTTCTTCGCTCCCGGGTTTTCACTTCCCCTGCTCTCATTCATCATCCAGCCCCTCATTGCTGCATAGGCGCGCCGCCGGAGGGAGCCACTGAAAGCGCACAATCTATCGAACGGGAACGTCCCGCTGGAGGCGTCACCAATGATGCAGCCGTAAGGCTCCCGGACCATGCTTTGCACCGGGCGCTAGGCACCAATGCCCTGTCGGCCTTGGTCCGGCGACTCGCCACGCCTGAATCTTACACCTCCCCAACGGCCACGCCAGTTAGTCCCTGTTGCACGGCCCTACAGCGGGCATAGTTATGCTTTGCACTTTCTGTCGAAAGCACTCGGCAAGTGTCCGTAAGGGAAATGTTCTCAGTAGGACGGCGGAATCGCGACTCTCGCTTTGTACGGCGGCCTGTTTCTGTGCTAAGTCACCACGGGATATCAGTGCTGGTGTTTGGGCGCGAGTCGTTATTGGATTCCCACGAATTCTTGAAGAGGCAGATTGCCTTCGGACGTATACCTGTGAAGCGTTGGTCTGATAACGGAGAGGTTACCAAGGCCTTTGGAGAGATTCAGCGCGTTGTAGGTGACATACTCAAGAACGCGGTGGCTGAGTCTTGTGAGAAAATTCTCGGGTCAGAGCGTGTATACCAGGAGAAGGGCAGCATTAGTGGTGTTAAGACCCCCGCAGACTTGGGCCCAATAGACATATTCCTGATCGATGATGACCAGCGGCGGTTCATTTTGGTAGAAATTAAGAATAGCGCAGCCGCGGGAGGTGCTCCTTTGTCAATGAAAGATGAGTATTTGAAATTTGTTGACGACTTTTTGCCCACATTGCATGAGAAGGTCGATTGGTTCTACTCCAAGTTGCACGAACTAAAGCGAGAATATAACATCCCTGATCAGAATGACTACTCTGTTCAAGGAGTCATTGTCGTAAACCAGCAGCGGCTATGGGTATTGACGCAAAGGGACAGGTTGCCAATTCTGGACGATGACGAATTTTTGGAGAAGCTAGGTAAGGGTGAGGCCTTATTGAGCGACCCTGTGGTGCAGCCCAAATAGGGCGAACCACTATGCTGACGTAATGCGTATCTGCCTGTGAAAGTAGATCCGCACAGAATCGCTAACGCCGGAACATATTCGATTGTGCGGTAGATGAGCTCCAATTCGGCTGGGCTTTGCGGCTAATCCGGATGGTCCAAGCCATCGGCGGAGCAATGAGGAGCTATTTCTCTTCCCTCTTTACTCTTGAGGACGCTGGGCGGCTGCACCACTTCCAGATGAGGAATCCGCATCAGCGTGGACTCTCTTCTCATGCAGTGCACCCGAAACCAACTTCTCCTACATCTGGAAGCGCTTTCTTAAGCCTCCCGCTATTTGCGTTCATCCGCGATTTCCGCAAGTGAGCCGTCTCGGAGAGCCGTCCGACCGTCTTGAATAACCCTCTGGAAAAGGGGCACCGTTGAGCTGGTGGTTTCCAAAATTCCCCTGACCTGGTGTTAGGGTGGGGCAAGTCCTCCAGAACCATGCGGACTACTTCACTCTTGAAAAGATGGCGGGTTTGGTCTCCGCCGCTCCCACCTGCGCTTTGGCCAGAAGCCGCCGGTGATCAGCAACCGGACGGAGGCCCCGAGCAGCAAGGCCTGCGATGGCCGGAAAAGGGCGATGGCAGCGCGGCAACCGCCCCGCTGGCGGACCAGGCTCTCCAGAGGCGCCGGGCACCCATGGGCGTCTCAGTGGTGTGGAAGACGGTCTGGGGCACGACGCCACTGGCGCCGTGCACGGCGATGAGCAATGTTAGCTACGGTCCCCGGTCCTCCAGCCAAGAGTGCCGGCCGCTGCCGACTGCACCGGCATCCCCTCTTGGCGCAAACGCCTTTGCCGGAAGTGGTACAGATGGGAACGTCGTCGCCGGCATCCTGGGGCGCGTGTATCATAAACCCCGTGGTGAACGACCTGGAACAGCTACGCGGCGAGGTCGAACGGCTGGTCTACAGCTCTGAGGAGTCTGGATTCACTATCTGCCGCCTTGTGGTTCCTGGCAGAGTCGACCTGGTGACCGTCGCCGGAACCATGCCGGGAATTCAGCCGGGGGAGCGGCTGCACCTGCGAGGCAGGTGGATTAATCATCCCGTCCATGGCTATCAGTTCCGGGCTGACAGCTACAGCTCCCAGTTGCCCGCCAGCGCCAATGCCGTGCGCCGCTACCTGGCCTCAACCCTGGTGAAGGGCATCGGCCCAGTGCTTGCCGGAAGGCTGGTGGACTGCTTCGGCGACGATACCCTGCGAGTGATCGATGAGCAGCCGGAGCGTCTGGCCGAGGCGCCGGGGGTCGGGCCCCGCCGAGTGGAGAACATCAAACGGGCTTGGGTGGAGCAGCAGGAGATACGGGGCGTGATGCTGTTCCTGCAGGGCCACGGAGTCAGCGCCGCCTACTCCACCCGCATCTACAAGACATACGGCCAGGACGCGGTGAGGATCGTCCAGGAGAACCCCTACCGGCTGGCCCAGGACGTGCGGGGGATTGGTTTCATCACTGCCGACAAGATCGCCCGGCAGATGGGGATAGACGAGCATTCGCCCCACCGGGCCCAGGCCGCCCTGGAGCACCTGCTGCTGGAGCGGGCTAGCGAGGGCCACGTCTTCGCCCCCAATGCTGAGCTGGTCCAGATGTGTCAAAGCCGTTTCGACCTCCCCGAGGAACTGCTGACGATGGCGGTGGGAAGTTTGCGCAAGGCGGGACGGATCGTGCTGGATGGAGAGGCTGTCTTCCTTCGGGGCCTCTACCTTGCTGAGCGAGCCGTGGCCGGTTCCATCAGGGCTCTGATGGCCAGCCCTGGGCAGCGGCGCGAGTTCGACGCTCCGGCCGCCGTGGACTGGGCCAGCCGCCAGATGGGAGTGGAACTGACCCAGGAACAGAGGCAGGCGGTCCACGAAGCCGTGTCGCAGAAGGTCTTCGTTCTGACGGGCGGCCCTGGAACCGGCAAGACGACCATACTGCGGGCCGTGATATTGGTCTTGGAGGCTCTCGGACAGCGGGTGGCCCTGGCGGCTCCCACCGGGAGGGCGGCCAAGCGTCTGGGCGAGGCCGCCGGCCGCGAAGCTCAGACGCTGCACCGTCTGCTGGAGTTCAAGCCCGGGGAGGGCCGGTTTGGACGAGACGCCGAGCGGCCCCTGGACGCCGATGCCGTGGTGATCGACGAGACCTCGATGCTGGACATCGTGCTGTGCCATCACCTGCTGCAGGCCGTGCCTCGCCACGCCTCGGTGCTGTTCGTCGGAGATGCGAACCAACTGCCCTCCGTTGGGCCCGGCAAGTTCCTTGGGGACGTTCTAGAGTCCGGAGTTGTACCCTTCCTTCGTCTTGAGCGGATTTTCCGTCAAGGGGAGCGGAGCGGCATCGTTGAGGCGGCCCACTGGGTCAACCAGGGCCGCCTGCCCTCTCTTGCCTCCAGCGGCTCCCAGAGGGACTTCTACTTCGTCGACGCCGGAGAACCGGAGGCGGCGGCCAACGCCGTCGTCCGCATCTGCGCGGAGCGGATCCCAGCGCGGTTCGGATTGCACCCCATGAGGGACGTCCAGGTATTGTGTCCCATGAACCGGGGGGACATCGGCGTCCATCGGCTCAACGACAGGCTCCGGGAGGCCCTCAACCCGGCGGGAACCGAGGTAACACGCTTCGGACGGACTTTCCGGGTGGGCGATCGTGTGCTCCAGTCGGTCAACAACTACGACAAGGATGTATTCAACGGCGACCTGGGCTGGGTGGCCGGGGTGGACCACGCCGCCGGCCGGATCACTGTGAACTTCGAGGAAACCGGCGTGGAATACGATTTCCCGGAACTCGACGAACTGCAGCCCTCCTTCGCGATGACCGTACACCGGGCCCAGGGAGGCGAGTTTCCCGCGGTGGTGGTTCCGCTTTTGACGCAACATTACCCGATGCTGCAGCGCAACCTGCTGTACACCGCGATCACCAGGGGGAGGAGGCTGGTCGTGGTTGTCGGAAGCCGACGGGCGTTGGCCATGGCCGTGCGCAACGACCGTCCCGGGGAGCGCAATTCGATGCTCAGAGTCCGGCTTTCGGGGACGGAGACAGGAGGCGGGACGGCGTTTCCTGAAGGTGGCTTCCAGCGATTCGCCTTCCTGTAGGCCGCTGGAAGCCCTGGGCCGGTGATGCCGCACTCGACATCTCCCGGAGCAGAGGTTGCGCTCCCTGGCGCACCACAAGAGACGGGTGTAGCCGGAGGCCCGCCAGGGGCGGCCCAGGTTCATCCGGCGGAGCCGATGCGGTATTTGCCTCTGCCGCACACAGAGCAGACCGCACGCAGGGCGGGACGTCCGTTCTTCAGGGTCACCTGTTCAACATCCCGTGAGCCGGTCTTGGCCCGGCACTTCAAGCAGTAGATTTCAACGGATTCGGGGGGCGTGGCCATAGTCCAAGGCTCCTGTTCTTCAGGCTGCCAGCATTATAGTCAAAAGAAACCCCGCCGCAGGATGCGGCTGCAGGGTCGGCCAGACCGGCCGGTCATTGCACCCTGGAATTGCCTGTATTGTCCCGGGAGCTACGGGCCGGTGCGGATGGACTGGGGATTGTTTACATTCCCGGTCGGTGTTTGGTTGCTGAGTTAGATGCGGTCGCTGCCACTGGGGGCTGAGTGTCGGTGAATGGTTTCTGCCATAGGAAGGGGGAGGTGCTGGCTGCCGTCAGGATCTCGCGGTCGTCCCGGGTTCTTGGTTCATCTCATCCCTGTGGAAACGCCTGTTCCAGGGTCACAATGTTTTCCATCAGTATGAGCAGTTGCTCCCTCAGTTCTCTGGCCAAGCTCTGGCTCAACTGTGGGCTTGCCAGATATATTGAGGCGTGGGCCATGTTATTCGGCAGTGCCGTGTCTATTATCACGAACGCCTGTCGTTCTTGGATTACCAAGGCTCTCACTGCTCGGGTGTTGAAGCTGGCCAGACCTTCCAGTCTTCGTCCTCCTGCGGCGGTCGTCCTGCCCAACAGGGCTCGTACGTCTGCTTCTACGGCCTGCTTGGCGGCGTAGTCCCTCCGGTAGACGGAGAGGCCTCTCTGCGTTAGGTCTCTGAGTTGGACGGCGGAGGGCTGTATTCGGCCTTCTCTGATGTGGTCTGGCTCTATGATGATTCTGAGGAGGGTTTCCTGACCTTGGACCGTTCCTGGTGACAGCGCCGGGCTGGCACTGGTGGATTCGTCGAGGTGCGGGATATGCGGTTGCATCGTGGTCTCTTCATTCCAAGAGGGTTTTCATCAGGTTGTCGGGTATGGGTCCTTTGGCCGGGATGTCATCCCCGTGGTGTTTTTGACCCCGCCGGTCCCGGGCGAAGTAGGAATAGGTTCCTGTGCCGTAGAAACCTAGGTCTATGTATATCGGTCCACCGTTCCAAGCGAAGTTGAGTTCTCCGTCGTCTGCCAGGGATATGTGGGGCATATCGCTGAGGGGTCTGGGCAATTGTCCGGCGAACGCCTCGGCGTCGGTGAAGGCCGCGGGTGCCGGCGTTTCGGCCCCCGGAGCCGTTCCTCTCTGCCTGAGTTCGTTCAGCCGGTTCTCGATTGACTCCCTCTGCTGTTGCGACAGGTTCTTTATCATGATGTTTCCTGCTTGGCGGCGTGTTGGATGTCTTTGCGATGTGGATTGTATCAGCGGGAAGGCTGGTAGAGGCTTCGCGTCCGTGCGGTGTGTCGGAGTTGAGTGGTTTTGAATTTAAACGGGCTCTAGATCACCCTATCTCCCCACCTTGGCGTGGATTGGCTGTCCGGCTCACCCGCCGTCCCTGGCAGCGGGGTCAGCATCACGCGCCAACGGGGAGTATCCTTGGACGCCTCGACCAGGAGTTCCTCGAGCGGAACATCAATGTCGATATCGTCGAATTCGAAGTTGAAGGCGGCCTTTACGTGGGCCGGGCATACGACGCCCGCCGTGGCGTTGTTCTCGCGACCCACCCGCCTCAGTTCCTCTCGTTCGGCGAGGGTCATCCTCTGCCGGTAGTGGCAGCCAGCGATGGCGCATTTGACCGGTACTCTTCTGGCCATTTCCCCAATATTACAACGCCAGCTCAAGGAGAGGGTTTCGGACCTGCGCGCAGAGTAATAAGCCGCCACTGTCTTTGTCTGCGAGATCATATGGCCCAGAGGCAGGATCGCCGTGCCTGGAGCGCAGTCCCAAGGTCGGACCCATCGGGCCTACATGGCTGGAAACAGCCCTGTTTCCAGCCACCGGCTGGAAATATCATCAACTTGTAGCTGAGGGAGTGGCTGGAAAACCCGGTTGCAGAATATCTGGCAGAATCCTATACTTCAGGTATTCCAGCCAGAGGTGTAGTGGGATGACGCTGTACGGCTACGCCAGGGTCTCGGTCAGGGAGCCGGAGGACAAGAATCTGGACCTGCAGGTCGAACGGCTGGTCCGCGCCGGCTGCTCCATCGGCAACATCCGGGCCGAGGAGGCCAGCGGGGCCAAGGACGACCGCGGCGGCCTCCTGGAGCTGCTGAACCTTGTTGTCGTCGGCGACACCCTGGTGGTAACCCACATCGACCGGCTCTCCAGGGGGCTGACCCACGGGCTGCAGGTGATCGAGGGTCTGCACCATGCGGGGGTGGAGTTCCGGTCCCTGTCAGAGGACTTCGACACGGCCACCGCCAACGGGAAGCTCCAGCTCCAGATGGTGCTGGCCTTCAGCGAGTGGTGGCGAAACTCGATCAGGGAGCGGTCGGTCGCGGGCCAAGCCAAGGCGCGGACCGAGGGACGTTTTCCTGGTCGCCGGCCGATCCTGAGCGAGCAGCAACGGGAGTACATCAGGGAGGAGCGGTCGAGAGGAGTGAGCCAGCGGGAACTGGCCAAGCGCCTGGAGGTCAGCCGGTGGACCATCCAGCAGGTGGACGGATAGGATCTGACTGGAAATTGTAGTCTTCACTCGAATCCCGTGCGTAGTACAGGTGGGCCACCATCACTCCGCCACAGTGGCCCAATATCTCGGCGCCATTGACAGATAGGTTCGGCACAAAAAGTGCGTCAAGAGAATGTGGTGCAGGGGTTTGGCCCGGTGCAAGTAAAGCAACACTGGTCGTACCGCTAAGAGAAATCGGGCTCTTGGTTCAATACAGGAACCCTCAAAAGGGCGGATTTGCAGGAGCGATCTGGACCTTTCCCGTGGTAATCTTTGCGCAGATTTTCCATCCGCTCCGGGCCGTGCCGAAACTTCCGCTCGGGACGTTAAACCACATCCTACCGCGTGATTCATCCGGCAGTTTTCAGGTCATGATCGAATGGTTCTGTACAGGAGCTTCCCTGAAAAGAACCAGGACGGGCCACATCAACTCGATGGTTGACCACTGGGCACCAGTGCCAGGCGGTGTTCAATTGGGTTAGGGGTTGTGATAAATTTGGCTACCTCCATCGGTTCGCAGGAGTGCAAGTGATGAATGTCATCTGGATTGTTGCGGACACCTTTCGTCGCGACCACCTGGGCGCTTACGGCAACACTACCATCAAAACGCCTTCCCTGGACGCGCTGGCGGCCAGCGCCGTTCGCTTCGACCGGCACTATTCCGCCGGATTTCCCACCATGCCCACCCGGGCCGATCACCAGACTGGGCGCTGGACCATGTCGTTCATGGGTTGGGAACCCCTCCCGGCGGGCGTGACCACCCTCGCTGAGATCCTGGCCGGGCACGGCATGCACACAGCCGCCTCCGTCGACACCCCCTACTACCTCAGGGGCGGGATGAACTACGACCGCGGCTTCCAGTCGTTCTACATGAACACGGGACAGGATACCCTCTGGTCCCTGATCCCCGAGCCCGGATACCGCAACGAGGCCCTCGACGTCAGGGCAGCCTGGCGCAGCGAGGCGGATAGGAACGCGCCCAAGACCTTCATGTCGGCCATGCGGTGGCTGGAGCAGCACTACAAGGAGGACTTCTTCCTCTACGTCGACACCTGGGATCCCCACGAACCCTGGGACGCGCCGGCCTACTACACCGAACTCTACTGGCCGGGGTACGACGGCGAACTGGTGCTGCCGCTGTACGGAAACTGGCATGACGTGCCCGGCTACCCGGAGGAGCAGCTCAGAAAGGGGCACGCCACCTACTGCGGCGAGATAACCATGGTGGACACCTGGGCCGGCTTCCTGCTCAGGATGGTGGAAAACATGGGGCTGGCCGAAAACACGGTCGTCATATTCACCACCGACCACGGCTTCTACTTCGGAGAGCACGGAGGCCTCTTCGGCAAGATGAGCTCCGACAAGTACCCCGACGGCACGCTCAGGCCCTACGACGAGCCCGGATCGCAATGGAGCTATTCCCCTCTCTACGAGGAGATCGTCCACCTGCCCCTGCTCATACGGGCGCCGGGCGTCCAACCCGGCAGCTACACAGGAATGAGCTCGGCGGTGGACGTCATGCCCACGGTCCTGGACCTGCTGGGACTGGATATACCCGGCTCCGTACAGGGCCGCTCTCTCGCCTCGGGGCTGCGCGACTCAAAGGCCCAGGGGCGGGACTACGTCGTCAGCAGCCTGCCCTTCGCCAACGTCGGAGATCCGGTGCACTCCGTCGACAACCTGCTGCGGGTCCTGACGGAGCCGCCCGTCACTACCGTGACCTCCGGAGGATGGAGCCTCCTGTACAGCCCCCTCCCCGGGATCTCGAAGCTCTACAATCTCACCCTAGACCCCAAGCAGTCGGACAACGTCATAGAGACCCACACGGAAGTGGCCTCAGAATTGCACCGGAAGCTGGTCCGCTTCATGCGCGAGACAGACGTGCCGGAACGCCTCCTGAATCCGAGACTGGAACTGCGGATGTAATTTCCTTCACCTTTGAGTTTTCGTCATGATCCAGAGTAGTTCCACAATCGCGACTCGCGTTCACGGGCCACAAACTCCGCGGGAATGACACGTAAGAGAGGGAAAGTCAGCCAATGCTGCTCAGCGGTCAGGTGGTCCTCATCACCGGCGCGGGCCGCGGCATAGGCCGGGCCATTGCCCTGTGCTTCGCCTGTGAAGGTGCACGAATCGCCCTGAGCGGGCGGGACATGAACCGTCTGGAACGGGTGGCCCAGGAGATACGGGCTACCGGGGGAGAGGCGACGGCCTTCTCCCTGGACGTTACTCGAGATGATGACGCCGCCCGCGTAGTGGAGGATGTCATCGGGATGTGGGGCCGGATCGACGTGCTGGTCAACAACGCCGGGGTTATCACCTACGACACACCGCTGTGGGCGACCACTATGGAACAGAGAAAATTGCGAAACTCAAGAGCTTCACCAGAGCGAGGCGAAAAGTGACTACAGGAATTGCGGAATCCTTGTGGAGAAAACGGGCACAAACCAAGGAGGTACATTCACCGATTGGACATGCAGGATGGGCAACCCGATAATGCTACCACTGGATGGGAACCCGCACTTCAAAATAGTCAATACTTTTCAATGACAGGCTATCATTGGCGCATTTGGGTCCCGCTGTTGGTCATTGTCTCTTTATTCGCGGCGGTTGCCTGCGTGGGCGAGGACAACATCGAGACCACGGCTAAACCAATTCTGACTCCCCGCTCTCTTCCCTCACCCGTTCCAGCGGTGCCGACGCCCACACCGGGGCCAATCCAGGTTCCTACACCCCGTCCTTCACCAACCCCTGCGGTATCGGCTGACTCCAACAACTCGACAGTTGAGGTCGCCGGGAAGTTGGTCCAAGCCCCCGTTCCCACTTCCACGCCGGCCCCGACTGCGGTTCCCCCGCCGACAGTCCTTCCCACTCCCGAAACAACGTCCGAGGCGATGCGGAAGTTATTTCATCCGATGGCGGACGGTATAAACGACGGCCATGCCATGAGCATGGGTTTGATTGTCGCCTGTGCCTTGCAATTTGATGGCAAGCCTCTCTGCTGGAACTACACCAAAGAGGTAGAACCAATCGCGCCCGACACCCCTCCTTATGATGGGCTGCCCGCCGCGCCGCCCCATGGGGAGTCATTTGTGTCCATCACCAGCGGCACCTTTCAATTCTGCGGCCTCAGTGAGGGAGGTACGCCGGTCTGCTGGCTGGCAATAGCCGACCCCGCACTCCCCGAGTTGAGCCCCCCGCCCCAGGGAGAACAGTTCTCGTCCATCGACAGCAGAACTTGCTATACCTGCGGGCTTCGTTCGGATGGGACTCCCTTGTGCTGGGAGCAAATACGGGACCAAACGCTCTGTAATGACTATGAGCTGGCCGATCCGCCCGCTGGAGAGAAATTCGTCGCCCTGACGGGGGGCGACGGTTTCTCCTGCGGGTTGCGCCATGACGGTGTGTTCCTCTGCTACCCGGATGTACAGGGGGTTCCCAAGGATTGGGTGGAAAAGCTGCCGAAGATGCCATCAGAAGAACGCTTCGGTGCCATCAGTATGGGTAGTTGGAGTTTCTGCGCCCTCCGTGAGAACGGCACTCCGACCTGCTGGTATTGGGACATAATCGCCGATGGCTGGGTCCGGGCTGAAGAGGAACCCGATGTGGGAGAGCTTGTGAGTATCAGCACTGGCGCATTCCACAGTTGTGGGCGACGGGCGACTGGAGAGGTAGTCTGCTGGCAGACCTTTGGCCAAGGGGGCCCCGGTTCTTTGCCGCCCGAACACGCTCGGTTCGTAGTCATTATCAGCGAGGAGTTCTATTCTTGTGGCGTGGAAGGGGACGGGTCTCGGCATTGCTGGACCCCGTTCTCCATCGACTGAGGTGTGTAGGGGACTTTGAAAGAAAGCTCGTTCTAGGGCCTGTGGACATTCAGATTGGAATCAGAGACGACTCCAAACTTCTGGAAGTTTGGACAAAGTGAATTCAGCTGGAAGTTGACCAAGCCTCCTTCAAACTCAAACGAGTTTCCAAACTCTTAAGAGTTTGCAAGCCTATATTCCAATCTGAATGTCCACAGGCCCTACTACAGCGTGATGGCGATCAGCTGTCCCTACGATGCAAAAGATGAGTTGCAGGACCACGACATTGATGACATCGACGACAAATACTGACCGCATACGCCCCGGCGGCAAAGCTTCCGTAATTCGAGCGTAGAGGTGGAGAAATGAACGTGAAGAAGGCGTCCTTTGGACCTCGTGTGCAGGCCAGGGACCGCAACCGGATGCCGCGGTGCTGCAGGTCGTAGATAGCCCACATGGTCTCGAGATAGCGGCGTCCAAGGCGGTCGATGGCGGCAACCACCAGCACGTCTCCCCGGGCGAGTTGCTGGTCCAGGAGGTGCCACTGGTCGCGGCTGTTGTAGCCCTTGGCCCCCGATACCGCGACGTCGGCGTAGATCTGCGCGGAGTCCACGCCGGCACCGACGAGCTGGCGACGCTGCACATCGGGGTCGCTGCCGGGATGGCCGGGCTCCTGGTCCCGGCTGGTGCGGATGTAGCCGTAGATGATCATGATGGTCTCGAGATAGCGGCGTCCAAGGCGGTCGATGGCGGCAACCACCAGCACGTCTCCCCGGGCGAGTTGCTGGTCCAGGAGGTGCCACTGGTCGCGGCTGTTGTAGCCCTTGGCCCCCGATACCGCGACGTCGGCGTAGATCTGCGCGGAGTCCACGCCGGCACCGATGAGCTGGCGACGCTGCACATCGGGGTCGCTGCCGGGATGGCCGGGCTCCTGGTCCCGGCTGGTGCGGATGTAGCCGTAGATGATCATGAGCTGATATTTCCCTTTTCCGCCACCCCCTCGCAAGGCTGAGTTGTCAGCATTTTCGCCACTGGCGAAAACCGGGCGTTTTTCGCCTCATCGCAGCCAGAATCCCCAGAACAACGACCACTAGATCTGCTGCCCTATTGCCGATGACCCCAGCGCGGCAGTGGTAGTGCCTTGCACCCGCAGTATACCCTCTATCCTTCGTCGCCCTGCCAGAAACGCGCCTCCTCGCGCACGAATGGGTCCGGATCCTCCAGGGCCCTGACCAGGTACGGTCCAGGCAGTTCGCATTCAAGTTGGCGCAGCGACCGGAGGGCGGCCCGCCTGACCAGTCCCTCCTCGTCCGACAGCGCTTCAAGGAGAGCGTCCTCGGCTTGTTTATCTCCCAGTGCCCCCAATCCTTCAGCGGCGGCCAGGCGCGCCATACGGCCGTCGTCCCTCAGTACCCGGAGCAGTCCCGGTATGGCTTCCTTGCGGAAATGTTCCTCGTCATTGCCGCCCAGCTCTGCCAACCCCTTGGCAGCAGCAGCCCGCACGGCCAAGTCCTCGTCACTAAGTGCCTCCAGCAGGGCCGCCAGAGCCTCAGGCCCACCCAGTATTCCCAGCACCTCGGCGGCCTTGCTCCTCCGCCAGGTCTCGGGTGCTCGCAGGTCCTGCAACTCGTCCTGGACGCCGTGCCTGCTGCCCAGCTGCCTCAGGGCCCGGGCCGCGCTGACGGCAGACGTGGGGGAACCCCTCAGTTTGGCCAGCAGGTGCGGGATGGCCTGGGTGGCGCCAATTCTCCCTAATACTACAGTTGCAGTTAATGATGACGTAAAATTGCGGCAGTTGAGTGTTGGTGAGGTGAGGGTTTGGCAAGGTATGGGGATGAGGTGGCGGAAGTGGCCCGTTGGGCCGAGGGCATCGATCAGGTACACCAGTGCATCGGGGGACGGTTCCGGAGGCCAGAGCCCCGCCGCCGGGCGCTGGATTATCTGCGGGGACTGCTAAGTCCGGTGGAGCGCAAGAACGGCTGGCAACTGGCAGAGCAGGCGGGCGACGCCACTCCCTATGGGGTGCAGCGCTTGCTGTCCACCTACCAATGGGACGCCGGCTTGGTCCGTGATGACCTGAGGAGCTACGTAATGGAGCACTTGGGAGACGCTGAGGCAGTCTTGGTGGTGGACGAGACCGGGTTTCTCAAGAAGGGGGACAAGTCGGTTGGGGTGCAGCGGCAGTACAGCGGCACAGCGGGTCGGATCGAGAACTCTCAGGTTGGGGTATTCCTGGCCTATGCCAGCGACAAGGGAAGGACCCTGCTGGACCGGGAGTTGTACCTGCCACAGGTGTGGGCGGAGGACTGGGAACGGCGGCGGGAGGCCGGAGTACCGGCAGATGTTGGCTTTCAGACCAAGCCCCGGCTGGCGCAGCGCATGCTGGAGCGGGCGTTGGAATCAGGAGCCCCCTTCCGCTGGGTTGCCGGGGATGAGGTCTATGGCAATGACCGCAACCTGAGGTTGTGGCTGGAGCATCAGGGAATACCACATGTGCTGGCCATCAAGAGGAGCGAGAGGCTGTGGGCTTTGACGGAAAAGGGTCCGCGTCAGGTGCGGGCGGACCGCCTGGCGGAGCAGGTTGACGAAACAGGCTGGGTCAGATGCAGCACCGGCGATGGCGCCAAGGGTCCCCGGATGTACGACTGGACTGCCGTGGAGATAAGGCCCATGCGGGAGCCGGGCAAAGGCCATTGGCTGCTGGTCCGGCGCAGCGTGGCCAAGCCGGAGGAGTTGGCTTACTACGTGTGCTACGGCCCGGCGGGGACGGCTCTGGAGGAACTTGCGAGGGTGGCCGGAACCCGGTGGGCCATAGAGGAATGCTTTGAGGAAGCCAAGGGCCAGGTGGGGCTGGACCAGTACGAGGTGCGCCGGTGGGACGGCTGGTACCGGCACATCACCCTGGCGATGCTGGCGCAGGCGTATCTGGCGGTGATCCGGCATCAGGCGATGGAACAGGGAGAAAAGGGGGCTGCTACGGTCCCGATGAAGAGCTGATTCCCCTGACGCTGCCTGAGGTGCGCCGGCTGCTCACCCGCCTGGTATGGACGGAGAATCATCCCACTGAGCTTGTTCTGCTATGGTCTCTGTGGAGACGGCACCATCAGGCACAGGCACGGCGATGCCACTACCGGCGACGGCTATCACTGCTGGATTCAATAGTGCAACTGTAGTACTAGGGCCTCGGCCGCTTGGGACTGCACGAGCGACTCGGGGTCGTCCAGCGCAGGGATCAAGCCGGACGCAGCCTCCGGAAGTCCCAGGTCCCCCAGGAGTCTGATCGCCGCCAACCGGGCGCCCTCGCCACCTGTAGCCAGGACCTCGATCAGGCCAGGCATCATCTCGGGGTCATTGAGCTTCCTCAGTGCCTGTTCGGCCTCTGACACCAGCATGGCATCACGGTGGTTGAGGACTGACACCAGCCCGTGCACGGCCTCCTGGCCGCCCAGTTCGCCCAGGGACCAGGCAGCCTCCCGGCGCACCCGCTGTTCAAAAGCCCTCAGGGCCTTTACCAAGGCAGGGACAGCACTCCGGTCCTTAATACTACAGTTGCACTATTGAATCCAGCAGTGATAGCCGTCGCCGGTAGTGGCATCGCCGTGCCTGTGCCTGATGGTGCCGTCTCCACAGAGACCATAGCAGAACAAGCTCAGTGGGATGATTCTCCGTCCATACCAGGCGGGTGAGCAGCCGGCGCACCTCAGGCAGCGTCAGGGGAATCAGCTCTTCATCGGGACCGTAGCAGCCCCCTTTTCTCCCTGTTCCATCGCCTGATGCCGGATCACCGCCAGATACGCCTGCGCCAGCATCGCCAGGGTGATGTGCCGGTACCAGCCGTCCCACCGGCGCACCTCGTACTGGTCCAGCCCCACCTGGCCCTTGGCTTCCTCAAAGCATTCCTCTATGGCCCACCGGGTTCCGGCCACCCTCGCAAGTTCCTCCAGAGCCGTCCCCGCCGGGCCGTAGCACACGTAGTAAGCCAACTCCTCCGGCTTGGCCACGCTGCGCCGGACCAGCAGCCAATGGCCTTTGCCCGGCTCCCGCATGGGCCTTATCTCCACGGCAGTCCAGTCGTACATCCGGGGACCCTTGGCGCCATCGCCGGTGCTGCATCTGACCCAGCCTGTTTCGTCAACCTGCTCCGCCAGGCGGTCCGCCCGCACCTGACGCGGACCCTTTTCCGTCAAAGCCCACAGCCTCTCGCTCCTCTTGATGGCCAGCACATGTGGTATTCCCTGATGCTCCAGCCACAACCTCAGGTTGCGGTCATTGCCATAGACCTCATCCCCGGCAACCCAGCGGAAGGGGGCTCCTGATTCCAACGCCCGCTCCAGCATGCGCTGCGCCAGCCGGGGCTTGGTCTGAAAGCCAACATCTGCCGGTACTCCGGCCTCCCGCCGCCGTTCCCAGTCCTCCGCCCACACCTGTGGCAGGTACAACTCCCGGTCCAGCAGGGTCCTTCCCTTGTCGCTGGCATAGGCCAGGAATACCCCAACCTGAGAGTTCTCGATCCGACCCGCTGTGCCGCTGTACTGCCGCTGCACCCCAACCGACTTGTCCCCCTTCTTGAGAAACCCGGTCTCGTCCACCACCAAGACTGCCTCAGCGTCTCCCAAGTGCTCCATTACGTAGCTCTTCAGGTCATCACGGACCAAGCCGGCGTCCCATTGGTAGGTGGACAGCAAGCGCTGCACCCCATAGGGAGTGGCGTCGCCCGCCTGCTCTGCCAGTTGCCAGCCGTTCTTGCGCTCCACCGGACTTAGCAGTCCCCGCAGATAATCCAGCGCCCGGCGGCGGGGCTCTGGCCTCCGGAACCGTCCCCCGATGCACTGGTGTACCTGATCGATGCCCTCGGCCCAACGGGCCACTTCCGCCACCTCATCCCCATACCTTGACAAACCCTCACCTCACCAACACTCAACTGCCGCAATTTTACGTCATCATTAACTGCAACTGTAGTATTAGGCAGACTGTTCATCCTGGACCCGGCCAGGGGTTCATCGCGCAGTGCCTGCTGCCTATTGGCCGCCCGTCCATCGGATGTTGTTTGGTGCTACCTCATGAACAGCCGGATCGTCCCAGTGGGCCTACCCTGGATTTATTCACTCGGCCATCGCGGCCAGGCAGCCATATAAACCAGCTCGCAACTAAAGGCCCTGCAGCCGTGGCGCCACCGGAAGCTGCGCAGCAGGGTGCGCAGGGTGGACGGCGCCTTGACCTTGCCGCCCAGGGTGCAGATCCTCCCCCGGTGCGCAACGCATCGGCGTTTCGCATACCCAGTCGCCGGTGGTAGCCCGCCGCAGAGCGCAAGGTGATGGTCAACGAATTCCCGCAGACCCAGACGCCAGGCGAGGGTGGCCGACAGGAGTAGATCAGAATTGACCACCAAGCGGTGATCGTCGAAGGTGATTTGGACCCCGACGAGGTGGTTGCGTGGGACACCTTTCTGGAGCTCCTTCTCCGGACACTGGTTCTCGCTGCAAAACCAGTAATCCGGAAACAAAGGAGCACCTTCTTGCCTGACCTCCCTCTTTGGTGGATCCGGGTTTGGACTTCTTCACTCCACCGCCGCCGTCAGGCCTCCCTTTGGGTTGATTGTTGACTAGTCGCCATCCAGCCGCGGCTGCGTGAAGTCCTTCGATGCTTTGATGCGGGACCGCTTTTTCCTATTACGGGCCTTGACCTCTTTGGATTGTGGCGGGTGCAGGGCCAGCTGAACGCCCAGCTCTTTCTCAACCTCCGTCGCGTCGCAGGGCTTATCGTCACCACTCAGGACCACATCGTGTGCGTTACGGATCAATGCCTGCAACTGGTCGATGACCGGTTCTGATCGGTGGTTATAGCGCCACATATGCTCCGCCAAGTACAGTGGGAAGTACACCGTAGTAACAGACCGGCGCCGGTCGAGCATTTCTTGCAACGTGCTCCAGAAATTCTCGTTAAGATTCGTGGCCACACGCTCTCCTTCCCTTTCGCCGTCGCGGGCGAACTCCCCTTTGGAGTGATTCACCTTCTGTCGGAACGGGCTATCTGGACAGGCTTTAGCACTATCCGTGAAGAGTATCCCATCCTCTTTCAGGTACTTGTAAATGAATCGTTCTGCTTGGGGCTTGTTCACCGGCCCGTAGGTTACCTCGGCCCGTACCTGGCGGGTGGGGACGTCCACAAGGGACTGCACATGGACCTCGACGCCGTTGGCGTACCCCATCAATGAACTATCGTACTGCGCGGGGCCGTCGAACAGGGGGAAATGTTCCTTCATCGCAGTCTGAATCCGGTGCGTTAAATCAAGGGCGTCCCTGGACGATAATTTCCGATCCTCCTCCAGCAGGCGGGGAAGAACCTCAGATGGCATGCCGAATGGTATTTGGATCATCAGGTACGCGGCCCAAACAATTGTTCGCAATGAGTACCGAGTGCCCTCGAAGACGGTCCCGGTTTTGATGTCGAAACGCTCCTCACATTCGAGGCAGACCCATCGCCAGAGCTGCTCGCCAACCTCCTCAACCACGCGGCCGGAGCCACATGCTGGATAGGGGCACTTGGGTTGTTCGTCCGGCCATCTGGCCCTGATGGAAAGCCGCTCGGCCAGCTCCTCGGTGCCGGCCTCAGCAAACATGGCGAACAGGGGAACCGAATTCCCAATGGCATCCTTGCGATCTTGGTAGTTGTTCCTGGAATTCTCCTCGCCCCTTGGCCTCGGCCGCCTATGCTTCGCAATGATAGGCAGAGCCTTTTTGGCGACGTTCCTCTCCTTCAATTCCGTTTGAATCTCAAATAGGCGGATGCCTATCTCATTACCGTATTCCTCATCCAGCAGTTTGAACCTCGTCCGAAAAGTTTCCCAGCAGGGGACCTTCTTGAAACCACATAGGTCGGCCAGGTTCCTACAGTTTTCTCTTAGCTGATTCCATACGGCGTGCGGCTTTTCGGGAACCCACGTCTCGGGGAGTCGGCTCATGTAGTAAACATGAAGCATCGGTTCTGGTTCAGCGAACTTCCTTCCCGGTCCCCAGCTCTCCATGAGGTCGAGTATGGGATCGAGAGGGAGGCTGTTCATTACCTTCAGAACATCCTTCGGCTGGTATTTGAGTTGCGCCTTGGGGGGGCTCCCTCTAGAATTAGTTATGGCGTGCGTCACTATGAACTCCATATGTCCGGGGTCCGTGGGGCACTGTCTTGGCAGCCGCTGGGTGGGGGCCCGGCGGCTGCATGTACCCTTGTTGAGATTTCCTCGGTTGTCTAATTTCCTCGGTTGTCCAGTAACCGTTTAGGCTTCTGAAGTGGCTCGTTCTTTTTTGGACGCTTTGCCACTCCTCTGGTGTGTAGCGGACTTTATGGTCCGTGCTTTCGTTTACCCGATACGAACTCCTCCTCCGTTTAAGTTAAGCAAAAAGCCCCTGGCCCGGCGACAACTCCTCCAGCTTATGCCGGGGATTGCCTGCCAGAACCAAGGGCTACTTCGAGCTCGGTTGTTCTGGGTTCGCTGAACTCTGTCAGCGCTGGGCCTACTCTGATTGTAACACTAAGGGTAGCCTTCTTTCAAATGCAAAGAGATACGTTACCGTCAATCAGTTGCCTGTAGGGTTTCTGGCTCCGGCAGGGCCTCATTGATGACGTAATTGACGATGATGAGGTAACGGCGGCCGTTGACCTGGTCGTCATGCTATCCAGCTAGGACTCTCCCATCGGACAAACTGCGACCAGCTAATCCCTTTTCCGTCGCTCAGAAGTGTTGTTCAACCATAACTACTGCCAGTGCGCTATGGTAAATCCGGTCTGGATCGGGATGTCGGAGCCGACATCTTCAGCATGACAGCCACTTGAGACAGAAGCCCCTGTCCTATCCAACGGGTACACAGCGCCTACATTGTCAACACCCCAACCCGCCTCCCCTTCCATGCGGGCAGCAAGTTAAGGTCGGCTTGCGTAGCAAGTTGGTGTGGATCAACTGTCGAGACGGGATGATCTGGGTCATCCTCAGTCCACCGCATTGTTTGACGCACCTACCCAGAAACAACACTCCTGCTCGGGAACAACACCTGCCCGAGCGTCCAATTCCTACTTTGCTATTTCCATTCACAAAGCCACCTCGCTTGCTGAAGGGCCTTCTCCAGCCTTTGATCAGGCGAGGATATTATAGCCAGCCAAACCTCCAAGACGATGCAACGCTAAAGAGTTCTTCCGTAGAGGCAGGCAATGATCTCAAGTGCGCGAATGGCGCGATTTTACCTCGCAGGGGCAAGGACAGCATGGCTAAAAACCATCTTTCCAGAAGCAGTGAGTCGATGTCTTCATCCCATCTACGGTCCTAAACAGGCTGGTGGCTGTCCTCAATGACTCAGAGGTTGAGAACCAGCCTGAGCGCCTCTTCTGGTCCGCACTGCCGGGAACCCATGCTTGTCAGCAGATACCGCAATCCGACCAGTCAGCCATTGTGATAAAATGACCCTGAACTCAGCGGCCCCCGCCGCCTCGGGCTTGGTCCCCCGAGGGTTCACCCCGTTTCCCGCCGGGCCGGACCTCGATGGCCGGACCGGCCGACAAAAACAGCCCGCGCTATCACAAGCGCGGGCTTTCTGCTATATTCCCTCCTGACACTCACCTTCCGGACCAGGGACTGACCCCCCTGCCTCCGCCATCGAGAGGAGAGATGACCAGCCGTACAACCTCCTATACCCATACCCCCGTTTCCACAGCCCACACACCCGCCGTCCAGCTCGTCCACGCCGATGTCGCCCAGGCAACCCAGCCAGGCCTCTTCGACCATCTACCAACCTCCGCACTCACCCAGCACCACCTCACGTTGATCAACGCCAGGCCCGGCGACAGAATGCTCCTCTGCATGGGTCTCGACGTCTCCGCAACCGCCGCCAAAGTTGCCGCCATCCTTGCCTTCCACGGCTGGACCAGCTGGCCCTCACGGCCCACCATCGCAAAGATGGCCAACGCCCATCCCAACCTTGTCTCCAAGGTCTGCAAGGAACTCGAGGACTCAGGCATCATCACCAGGCGCCGCCGCTACCACAAAGGCGGAAACGTAGGCATCCAGTACACCTTCAACGGGGACGCCCTGGTCACAGCCTGCGCGGACCAGCAACACCCCACCCTCAGCGAAGCCATCTCCGCCCTCAACCAGGAGCTCCAACACTCTCCCGGTGCCGTATCGCCATCGGAGCCACCGCGTTCCGATCCGCCACCAAAAGGCGCGACTCACGAATCGTTACCGGCGGATACGCCACCCCCAAATTCTCCCCAGGACGCAACTCACGATTCGTTAGCGGCACACGCTCTTCCCCACAGGTCAAAGACCGCGACTCACGAATCGTTACCGGCCCCCCAAACCTCCACCAAGGCACCAGTAGGCGCGAATCACGATTCGTTAGCGGCGCAGCCTGCAGAACCCGGCCGCGACTCACGATTCGTGAGAGGTGCGACTCACGATTCGTTACCAGAACCGGAAGTGATAGAACCGGAAGGGGTAACGCTGACTGATGAAATCAATCAGTCAAATTCCGGTTCTTCCGATTCTAATGTGCCCAGCACCGAAAAAGCTCGCCCTCAGGACGAACTCCCGCGCTGGTACAAGACAATGGCCCGCCAGCTCGATCCCGCCATCCTCCTGGACTTCGACACCCTCCACGAGACCGCCATGCTGGCCGGCTGGACCGAAAAGGTCATGGACTCCACCGCCAGGCTCTACGCCACTAACTACCGCAATCAGCGCGTCAACAACCCCACGGCACTTTTCAAGAAACTCGCCATCCAGGAAGCCAGCAAAGCCCCGGCACCACCCGCATCGCACCAGAGCAAATACTCCCAGGGAAACCGCCCCCGGAGGCCCAACTCTTAATGAATGACCGCACCAACCTGAACACCCTGTTCTCAGACGCCGAGCTCCCCTTCGGACATCCTGGCCCCAACTACGACGACTCGCCGGCCGACCACGACCGCTTCGACGACCGGTACGAACCGCCCCCAGCAGATCCGCCGGAAGAGAGCATCGTCCACTACGGTCCCGGCGACCAACCCCTCTGTGGCAACGAATCCCACCTTGCCGTCTACACCAACGACGCCAACCAGGTTGCCGGATGCGTCGACTGCCTGCTACTCATCGCCGAGGACCTTGACGACGACAACCAATACGCCGGCCGCTGCCTCCACTGCAGGCAGGAGATCTCCGCCCAGGGCGGCGTCGCCTGGCGAAAGGCCGTCCGAAGCCCCTGCCCCCACTGCGACCGAGCAGGATGGTGAAGGAACCACTTCGGCCGTCATGCCAGCAAACCGAAACCCGCGTTGCATCGAGGCTGACCCCAATGGCAGGAGAACAGCATTCCCCACCTTTCCGCAACAACAACGAAACCTCACCCGGAAGGTAAACTACGACGAAACAGGTAGGAGGCACCACCTACATGAAGCGACACCAGAGCACATCACCAACCCTCGGCTTCCTCGCAGTACTCAGAGGGTGTCTAAAAAGATAAAAACTTGCATAAAGGCACGAAGGCGAGGAACGGGCGGAATGGCGTAATCTGGGGGTATGAACCGACCAAATTACCCCACCGACCTGAACGACCGGGAGTGGCAACTGCTGGAACCGTTGCTGCCTCCGCCCAAACCCGGCGGCCGTCCCGTCAAGTACCCCCGCCGGGAGGTGGTGAATGCCATCCGCTATGTGCTGCGCACCGGATGCTCTTGGCGGATGCTGCCTCATGACCTGCCACCTTGGCGCACTGCCTTTCATTACTTCCGCACTTGGCGCCGGGACGGAACCTGGCAGAGAGCGCATGACACCTTGCGGTCCCTGACCCGTCAGTTCGAGGGCCGCCAGGCCAGCCCCAGCGCAGCGATCATCGACAGCCAATCGGTAAAGACTGCCGAAAAGGGGGGCCCAGAGGTTACGATGCGGGCAAGAAGGTGAAGGGGCGCAAGCGCCACATAGTGGTCGATACCCTGGGGCTGTTGCTGGCAGTGGCGGTGCATCCGGCCAACATACAGGACCGGGACGGCGCCAAGCTGGTGTTGGAGCGTCTGCTGGGGCAATATCCCCGGTTAAAGGTAATTTGGGCCGACGGGGCCTACGGCGGCAAGCTGGTGCAGTGGGCCAAGGAAGTGGGTGGCTGGAATCTGGAGTTGGTGCGCCGGCCCCGGCAGCAACGAACTTTCCAGGTACTGCCCCGGCGTTGGGTGGTGGAACGCACCTTCGGCTGGCTGAATCTGCAACGGCGTTTGAGCAAGGATTATGAGGGTTTGCCGGAAACTACGGAGGCCTGGATCTACACCGCCATGACCGGGCTCATGCTACGCCGTTTGGCTAGGGCCCCAACTTATTAGACACCCTCTAATACTACAGCCGCAGATGGTCGTATGGGGTGTTGGACGGTCCTGAAATTCACAACGTCCAGCTACGGACAACGTTTCCGATCTTAACGAAACCGAACTGAATGTGAAGCCGAAAGTACCGAGTCGGTTTTAGTGCGGCTGTAGTACTAAGAGAGTTCATAGAGTGGAAGCCCCAAGAGTGGTACAGGGACATAGGTCAAGGGACGCCAGAATAAATAAGGGGACGACCCTGAGCACCAAGAACCACTGCCTACGCTACGGAATCAGCCGCAACTCCAGCGGGCATATTGGTTACAGGAACCCAGATTGGTTACAGGAACCCAGACGGACAGAGAAACGGGCTTCGACGGAGACCCGCCTGAACGCAGACGCAGCAGGCGGAGCCAGACAGAGCGAGGGAAGCTATGACACTCACCGTGGAACTGGCAGAGAAGGTCGAGTTCATATACCGCAAGATGCTGGAGCAGGAATTCGGAGACTCGGCCGCATTCGACCCAATCTCGGTCGAACCGGACGAGGACAGCGCCGGCGAACCCACCTTCAGGGTGACCATCGTCTACGATGGAGAGGCCGACGAACTCAATACGAAGAAAGCCATAGCAGCCATGACCGCGGCGATCGACCCGCTCGAGAAGCTCGGCCTGGCATCATGGCCGACGTGGTCCTTTGTCCCCAAGCACGAATACCCGATGCTCCTGGAGATGCGGGCCGAGGCACCCTGGGAGGACATGAAGGGATGAACTGGCGCAACCTCATCGACGCCGCCAGAGAACAGGCAGGTCAGACCCAACCACAAGCCCCAGGACGGCCCAGGCAGGAACCCCTCAAAAGAGCAGTGAGCAGCGCGTACTACGCCATGTTCCACGCCCTCTGCAGGAGCAACGCCGACACCCTTGTAGGCACCCGGAACGACCCCCTTACTAGGGAAGCCTGGACCAGGACATACCGGGCCCTCAACCACCAGCAGGCGACCAGACAGCTCAGGCAGGCACGGCAACGGCTGCCCGCGGCCGCGCAGGCCTTCGGCACAGTATTCACCAGCCTCCAGAACCAGAGACACACTGCCGATTACAACCCGCAAAGCAGATTCGGCAAGGACGAGGTGATACGCCTGCTGGACTCCGCAGAAACCGCCACGGACGAATACATGCGGATGCCAAGGCCCGACCGGAGGGCAGTGGCGGTCCTGATGCTTCTACAGGACAGAAGCTCCGCCTGAAGCCCAATTCGTAGGATGGGACAACACACGGGGTCACAGACCCTTGGGGCCATGGACGCGAGCGCTGCGGCCAGCAACAAGAGCGGCGCTTTTCAATCCCTGTACCGCAGGCAGTCCCGGGACGCGTTTTGATGACAGAACACCGTTGATGGGCCCCAAGACCATGCGATACGCTGGAAGTTGATCTTCTAGAACATCGGATCGCATGGAGGCTCGAGGTGGCTCAGAAACGCTCCCGGGGGCCCTATATCTGGGCCACAACCCTAGCCAAGCTCCTCACCGGCGACGCCTCCTGTGAATGGGCGGGCTGGTTCAAAGCCCACCACGAGAACTGGACCAAGCCGCCCTCCGACTTCGATTCCTCCACCTGGATGCTGGAGCACACCGCCCTGGTGAACCAGGAACGGGAAAGCCGGGAACAGCAGGGCTACACCGTCACCACCGAAAACCAGAACCTCTTCCGCCTCAGGGGGAGCTCCGCCACCATAGCCGGCAAGCCTGACCTCATCGCCGGGAAGAGCCACGAGGTCGTGGTTATCGACGTCAAGACCGGCCGGGTCAGCCCCGCGCACTGGGCCCAGGTGATGATCTACCAGTACGCCGTTCCCAAGGTTCTGGAGCAGTACCGCGGGAGGCGGGTCAGAGGCCACGTCAGGTACCCCACCTCCAACGTGGGAACGCCCGAGTCCGCCGTGGACAGGGAGTTCGTAGGCACCCTCGGCACCCTCGGCACCCTCGTCCGGAGACTCGCAGACGAGACGCCGGCGCGGCGGGTGCCCAGCGCCGCTGAATGCAGGTTCTGCGACATCACCGCCGCCGACTGCTCAGCCAGGATCGATGTGAGCTACGTTGCCGAAGGAGACACTGAGGACTTCTGAAAGAACCGGCTGCAGGAACGCGCCAAACTCGTCTGAAGCCGTTGGCGACACCGGGGACTTGCCGCGCTGAGTTGATCTACCATCTTTCTGAGACCTGCGAGTACACGCGGGGCCCAGTGAGAACATCAGAGTGGTCAGAGTATCCAGAAAGGAAGCCGCGGCTAGACTCAAGGTCTCCAAATCGACACTTGACCGGATGATCAAGCTCGGCGATGTCGCCACCGAGAGGGAGCAGCACGGCCGCCGACATACCGTCTGGGTCCTCATGGACGAGTTCACCGAAGACACTAATGACACCAACGACGTTGCCAATGGGAATATGAATGGTCACCTGCCTGAGTTCACTGAGAACACTGCAGATGCTGCCGACGCGGTTGAGGACGCCACTGGAGACACGAATGGTCACCTTGCTGCGTCCGGCGAGCACACCGGGCGCGACACCGGGGCAATCGAAGACATCAATGAAACCACGGGCGATAACCTCCCTGAATCCAGTGAGCACACCAAAGACGACACCGGGGCAGTCGAAGACACCAATGACACTAAGAGCGGTCACGTCCCTGCGACCAGTGAGCACACCGCGGAAGCGGAGCTCCGCGTCCTCCAGACCAAGGTGGACGGGCTCGAAGACCTGGTGGCTCTCTACCGTGAGAGGCTGGCCGACGCCGACTGGCGCTACCAAGAGATACTTCAGCAGCTGAAGGCAGCCACCGGGACCGTGGCCCTGACCGCGGCGCAGAGGGAACCCCCTCGACAAAGACGCTGGTGGTGGCCGTTCGGGTGAACCCCGGCCTTCATCTGCGGAACCTGCCAAGCGAAGTTGCACGGCCCGGCGGCACCCACCCCCTGGTGCGCCTTCCACGAAGTAAACCCCGTCGACCTCCGCCCCCAGGCAACGCCCGCACTGCGCCAGACAGAATTGGTAGAGACATCCAGCACGGAGGACACCAGCCCGTGCACGGTCGAAGGACCTGCCCCGATGTTTGAGGCGACTCCGGCGCCGAATGTGCCCCTAGCCCCAAGACGGATCAGCGACTGTCACACTCCATATCGGTCCTGCCAGTAGGCCGCCCATTGCTTGGTTTCATCCGGAAGGCTTCGCACTACCCCATCGAGAAGCAGGGAGGGGGCCACTATGGCGAACTGACCGTCTGGATCATTGAGTGAAGCCCGCATCAGCGCCTCAACTGTATCCAGGTGCGGGAAACGCCGAGCCAGCGGCGGGGAGGTCATTGTTCTACCGGAACCCACGGTTCTGTAAGCCCGGTTGTCCTCCGGCACTACAACGATGACCTTGGCCACGTCCACGTCCAGTTCGCGCCGCTGAACCATCCGGTCCGCTAGGAGTCTCTGCCGCATGATCTGGTAGAAGGGTTCATACAGGAAATCATCCAGGTCCGGCACAGCATCCGGGTTGAAAGAAGATGATGGGGCACGGAAAGGCTCGGCGTATCTCAGCCTGCGGGTGTCTCCCGATTTACCTTCGCCTTTGAAGTCCGGCCTGGTGGACTGGTACTGTTCAACGTACTTCCACTCCAGCAGATAGGCCCGCCGGCGACCTGCCGTGGTTTCGGCCACCAGGAAGGCGTCGACGCTAGTGTTCTGGGCGCCCCTGGTTACCCCACCCTCAAGGGACTGGGGAATCCCGAGCCACTCGAACTCCACGGGGGATGTGAGGCCCTCGTTGTGGATGTCCACTATGGCGCGGACGTCACCGTCCAGCGCCTTCAGAGCTGACGACAACGCTTCGGGGATTCCGGCCAAGGGCAGCAGGAAGTTTACGCAAGCTACCTGGGAACTGGCCATGTTGCGGGTTGGAGCATCCACACTGGTGTCGTCGCCGCTCCTGGCACTCTTCCACCACTTGATGTTGCGCTGGGCGAAGAAGGCGGCGGCTCCGTCCGTGCCCCGGATGCCTGGGTAGAGGTTCTCCTCTTCGTAACCCAAGGCCAAGAGATGAGAGTTGCGCCGACCCTTTTCATCCTCCGGGAGCTTCGCGTCGGCGCTGACGGTATGAGACTCACCTCGGAACACGCCTTGACGAGCTTTGGCCGTACGGTCAAAGCCCGTTCTTGAAAATGATTGCAGCATCCGGTTTCAGCTCCGGCAGTTGATTTCCCGGGAGTCAAAGGCTGGAGGGGCAACGCGGCTGGTCCTTGGCAATGGTACAACAACCACCGACCTCCCTGCGAAGCGGGATCCCCGGGGTCCTGCAGGGATACCGAGCCAAGCCGACACGGACCATCCCCATCGACGGTTCCTTCTGAGTGGCGAGCTTCTTTGGGAGACCTCTTTTAGAGGAGAGTAAAACCCGTGAGAAGCTTAGCTTCTCACGACTTTATCGAGGCCCGACATGAACACCGAGCTGGCCGCCGCTGTGGAACCCCACCACTCCCCGGAGGTCTCCGTCCCCGACCGGAAGGCGGCCGAGGCCGTCGCCTCCGGGATCCGCGAGCCAAGGCCGGCAGCACCCGCCGGACCCACGCCTCCGCCTGGCGCAACTTCCAGGCCTAGGCCGACGCCCTCGGCCATCAAGCCCTTCCGGCCGCTCCGCAGACCGTGGCCCTGTACCTGGGGCTCCTGGACGCCAACGGCCAGGCCCTGGCTTCCGTCCAGAAGACCCGCGCCGCGATCTCCCACTTCCACGCCGCCCACAGGGTTCTCCGGTAACTCCTTGAAGCTGCGGAACACCGGCGGTTCATGTTCCAGTTCGCGTTCGGCGCTGCATCTCATTCCAACGCAGAACCACTCAGCATGACTCCATCCAGTCAGGCGAAGGCACTCCGTACCAGATTGTTGCCCTTCCTGAGAACATTCATGGGGTTCATCTGTGCTTTTACGGTGTCAGGTGCGCCTTCCTGAGCTGTAGACCTGTCCCTGCCGCAGGGGTTTTGGATTTCCATAGCGCTCGCCCCAGCACATCAACGACCCATAGTCTGGCCAGGGAATCAGGGTAAGAACGACCTACTGCTGCACGATGCTGGCTGGGCAACTCCATACAGGAAATGCCTGAATGTCGGGACAACAGGTGCTGCGACCATGATAGCGGTCTGCTAATATAGGTTTGCATATCACTAGGTATATACAGTCATAGGCAGGTCCGCATGGCCATCATAGCGGTTTGCAATCAGAAGGGAGGGTGCGGCAAGACCACCATCGCGATCAACCTGGCGCAGGCGTACGTGGCCGACGGTTGTGATGTGCTGTTCTTGGACCTGGACCCTCAGGGCAGCGCGGCCGACTGGAGGTCCATCGACCCGGGCCCGGTGCCTGGGTTTCGAGTTGAGGAGATGGAACGCGGGGAGTTGCTTCGACAGGCTCGCGCAATGAGGCGCCAGCACGACATCATCGTCCTCGACTGCCCGCCCCAGTACGCTGCGGCGAGTGCCGCGGCGATCAGGGTGGCGGACCTGGTGCTGGTGCCGGTGCAGCCCAGCCCCTTTGATGTCTGGTCCACCGACGCCATAGTGGATCTCATCAAGGTCCGCCAGGAGGCGGCGCAGGGAAGGCCTCGGGCGGCCTATGTGGTATCGCGGGCGATCTCCAACACCGCGCTGCGACGCTCACTGACGCAGGCTTTGGCAGAACGGAGTCTGCCGGTGCTGGCGGCCGGGACGACCCAGAGGGTCGCGTACGCTGCCACGGCCGCCCGGGGGAAAACGGTGTTTGACGGCCGGGCCACGGTGGCGCGGCGGGAGATGGAAGCCATCCGTGAGGAGGTAAAGGAGATGCTGAATGACCTCCAATAATGCTGATCTGGGCATGCAGCCCAACCGGCGGCGCCGGAACCAGCCAGCGGCGGACGCGGTGCAGGCGGACGTGCAGCAGGAGGAGCACCGCCAGCTGAACGTGGCGGTTCCGGTTCAGATGCACCGCCAGATTAGGGTGCGGGCTGCCCAGGAGGGGATAACCGTGCGCGAGTGGTGCATGAGAGCTCTGGAAACCTCGCTTGAGCTGGGAGGCAGCTCAGATGCATAGACCCATATTTTTATAGAGTTGCAGTTAACTATGGCACCTGTCTCCGCACCCAAGGCGGGTCTTCACAAAGGGACTGGGCGATGGATTAGTTTCATGGGCCGATGGCTATTCGTATGGCAGTGAGCCGTTGCCAGTCCCTCCGCGGCACAAGTACGCCGGGACAGGTGAACCAGATAGCTGAGTAGGGAAATATATTAATAGGTTTGCAGTTAAATATCTAACCTTGTCCGTCGCCAGATCCAGTCTTTGCTCACGCAAGCCAGGTGTGTAACCCACTACTGTTCCTGTTGGCCCTGTGAGCGCACTCCAGCAATTGCAGCTGCAGCAGGAGGCGATGGACCGGACCCTCCGATCTTGCGGTTTCAACGTCGCCCTGGCTGAGCGTTTCGACTGGACCACAGCACCCACCAGGGGGACATTCGCATCAAGAGCGAGGACCTATGGATCTCTCCCGGACTGGTTGATGAACGAATGCGGCCACGTCGTCGTATGGACACCACGCGTTCCATGCCGGAATCATCAGCATCTTGAGGATGGCGAACGGCGGGGAGGTTGCCGGATATGCGCAGGCAAAAGTTGACATCCCGATCATCAGCGCCAGCAACCGGGTCATCGTGCTCCTTCCGGAGTAAGGCAGATCCGCCACCTCGGGGTTTCCTTGGCTGACTCCACCAGCAGCTCGCCCAGGGGCATGTCGAGGTCGTACTCGTCGGGATTGTTGAGGGCACGCCTGACGCACGCCGGACAGACCAGGCCGGCACGTTGCCCGGCCCTCTCGCCCTCCTGACGAAGAGACCGCAGATCCTCGGGCGAGACTTTCTTGCGGCGGTGGCACCCCGCCGTCGAACACTTGACTGGTACTTTCACATCCTGCAATCGCTGGTCAGCGTAAAAACCTGGTTGTAAAGCATCAACAATCGTGATACATGTTGAGGGTCGCGGGGCTGTTACCCCCGCGACCCAGCCGAACGGTGCGCTAACACCGGTCCGACCCCCGTGGAGCATAACCCGCACGGGTTTTTTCATCGTACCACGGTTTTGCGCACCTTCGGCCTCAACGGTCCGGAGGTGTTTTTCTTTGTCCGCCTCCAGCCCCAGGGACGACCATAGATTCCTGGCTGGGAATCCCACTTACGGCTGGGCCTGCGCACTGGATCGAGGGGGATTACCACGTGCAATCGGATAAACCCCGCTATGGATCGCATGTCCGAAAATCCGAAGCCGCGCAGAGAAGGATGTCCCCGTGAAAACCTTGAAAACCTTGGCCAAGCTCACAACTATGACAGCAGCCCTGCTGCTCTTCACCATCCTCGTCGCCTGTGGAGGCGACAGCCAGGAATCCGAGGGCCCCGCCGCCCGGTCCACGGCCTCGCCCACCGGCGAGCCAGCCCCCACGGATAGCCAGCCTTCGCAAGAACAGGCCCCTGCCACGAGGAGCAGCCAAACGCAGCGTCCCGCGCCCACCAGCGCTCCAAGCCCCGCGGCCACTCCGGCCGCCGCAGGGCAACCAACACTCACTCCGGCCCCTGCGTCTACAGCGACACCCGTGCCCATGGCGCCCACGCCCGAAACGGGCGGAATCTGCAGCCGCCATCCCAGCGTCCAACGTGCCATCCTTTCAGCTCTGGACGCCAACTCCTGCTCCCAAGTCACCGATTCCGACCTCTCATCAATCACATCCCTTGACGGCATCTCAGTGGAGCGCCTGCCCCGCTCGGAGACCGCCGGCCTCACCGGCCTCACCCACCTGTCGGTCACCGTCGCCAGCTTCGACTACGATTTCGGAAATCTAGAGAGCCTCGACAACCTGGACCTCAGCATCATCCTCCCACCCCAACCCCTTCTGCCGGCCGCCCCCTCCGGCTACAAGCTCCGCATACAGAACACCGGCTACAACCCCCACCCGTTCGGCGTCGGCATGGACTCATCCCCGCTGCCCCCCGGCATAGACCCCTACCAAGGCGAGAGCCAGCTCCAGCACCTCAAGGTCACCCTGGACCTCGGCCACGAGGACAACGCAATCCTCCCGGGCATCACCCTCTTCCTCGGCGTCGACTACCCCGCCGAGAACCTGCACATCATCAACCGCAGCCACGACGCCCTCAGTTCGTTCAACATCAACCACCACTTACGCTCGTACCCCTGGCACCCCAGGACCAGCGTCACCATCGAGCTGGACCCGTCGCCCCGCTACGACATCCCGGCCTACGCCGACACCAGCGGCGACTCCAACCACCCCTTCTTCGGCTTCACCCACCGGTCCCAGACGTTCCCGCGGACCCTCACGATCCTCAACCGTACCGCCAGTCCCATCCGGTTCCGAGGAGGCTTCTTCAGCCTGCCCGAATGGACCGCAAACGTCGAAATACGCGGCCCCATCGAAATAAGCGGCGACGCCTTCCATGACCTCTCCACCATCTCCACCCTGCACCTAGACCCAGACCAGTACGGCGAGCCTCACATTCTCTGGACCACCGACCCCGCCCCCACCGGCTCCGGTTTCGTGGTCCACAGCCCCTGACCCCGTCCCAAAACCAGGCACTCCGGCCCGCCCCAACCCCGGGGCGGGCCCACCCCTCACCACCCTCCCCAGCGCGACAAACGCGCAACCGCACACAGGCCCCTCTCCCGTATCCTCAGGAACACCCATACGCCGTGAGTCAACCCGTGCATCAGCCGCCCTCCTCCAGCTCATTGCAGCCGCTGCTCATCACACAGCTGCCCACCCGCCAGCACGAGCAACACCTGCTCCAATACCAGTTCCTCCAGAGCGAATTCGCCATATCCAAAGCCCAGAACATGCTCAAGCAAGGCCGGCACACCCTGGGCCACGCCATTGCCAACAGACTGGACACGCCATCGTCAGGCGCGCGAATCCGGTCAACATCCACCCGTCGGTCCAGTCCAAGGGTGATCTGATGAATGACATCCACAGATGGCTGGAGCGGAAGGAAAAAGGGGAAAGCATGGGAATCCCCTGCCGGCCCAACCCCGAGCCCGGTGGATGGATTCCGGAGAAGGCACCTCTGAAAAGGATCTCCTCAATATCCGCAACCTGGATCACGGCACAGGCCGGCGTGTTATGCCGGACGTCCCGGCCATGAGGAGAATGCATATGAAATTCGGCGTAGGGCCGACACAGCGTCCAGGCTGACGCTCTGACAGT